>NZ_JAOVQO010000001.1:0-425582 GCF_025673475.1 Albidovulum salinarum
GCTCGACAAGGGGGTGCTGGCGACCAACGCCCAGCTCGTCGAGCGCGCCGCGACCGTGGTGACGAACATGGGCGCGCGGGTGATCGGGCCCGAGGAGGTGCGGGCCAAGCTCGGGCTGACCAAGCGGGCGCCGAGAAAACGGTAAACCGATGGCCGTCGTCATGTTCCTTGCGTTGTTTTTGATGCTTTCGGCACCGGGATTCTTCATTCCCTACCTCGCGAGTACTTGGTGGCAACTCGCACTGATCGCCGCCCTGATCGGCGCGGCGGTCGTCACGTTCTATGTGCTCTGGATTCTGCCGAGGGGAGATTACGGGTTTCTCTTCGGTATGCCGATGCTGTTCATTGCGTTCGGTGCCCTGTTTGGGACCGTAACTCGCGGCATCATCATACACGGAAGAAGAAATGGTCTACTCCTTGAGTTCTTTGAGGAGTGGCGCGTAACAAGTCGAGGTCTCATCGCGATGGCGCTGACGGAAGTGGTACTTCCCGTCGTCGCACGCGGAACATGATGGGGGATGAAGTCCTGCACCGCGATCGCTGCTGCTCGACACTTTGCCATACACTTTGCCGACGTTTTGCCGACGCAAGGCAGACCGGCCCGAATGAAGGAATGAACACCCTATGACGCGCAAGGCAAGCATCATCGGCGGGGGCGTGATCGGCGGCGGCTGGGCCGCCCGCTTCCTGCTCAACGGCTGGGACGTTTCGGTGTTCGATCCCGATCCGCAGGCCGAGCGCAAGATCGGCGAAGTGCTCGCGAACGCGCGGCGGTCGTTGCCCGCTCTTTCGGACGTGCCGATACCGGCCGAGGGCCGCCTCAGCTTCGCTGCGAGCATCGCCGAGTCGGTGGAAGGCGCTGATTACATTCAGGAATCCGTCTCCGAGCGACTTCCTCTCAAGCATCGCGTCTTCGCCGAGATCCAGGCCGTCGCCAAGGGCGTCCCGATCGGGTCCTCGACCAGCGGTTTCAAGCCCTCGGAACTGCAGGAGGGCGCTGCGGACCCCTCGACGATCTTCGTCTCGCACCCGTTCAACCCGGTCTATCTCCTGCCCCTGTCCGAGATCGTGCCGAGCCCGAAGTCCGATCTGCAGATCATTGAAAATGCGAAGGAAATCTTGCGCGAGATCGGCATGTTCCCGCTCCATGTCCGCAAGGAGATCGACGCCCATATCGCCGACCGTTTCCTCGAGGCGGTCTGGCGCGAGGCGCTCTGGCTGGTGAAGGACGGCATCGCCACGACCGAGGAGATCGACGAGGCGATCCGCATGGGCTTCGGCCTCCGCTGGGGCCAGATGGGGCTCTTCGAGACCTACCGCGTCGCGGGCGGCGAGGCGGGGATGAAGCACTTCATGGCCCAGTTCGGACCCTGCCTGCAGTGGCCCTGGACCAAGCTCACCGATGTGCCCGAATTCACGGAAGAACTGGTCGACCTGATCGCCGGCCAGTCCGACGAGCAATCCGGCAAATACACGATCCGCGAACTGGAACGCATCCGCGACCAGAACCTCATCGGCTTTCTGCGCGCGCTGAAGGACCGGAACTGGGGCGCGGGCAAGGTGCTCCTCGACCACGACAAGCGCCGCAGCGCGGCGTTCCACGAGGCTGGAAAGACCGGCGCGGGCGCGCCGCTGGCAATGGCCGAGATGCAGGTCCTGCCGGGTTGGATCGACTACAACGGCCACATGACGGAAAGCCGGTATTTGTTTGCCTCCTCAGAGACTTCGGACGCGTTCCTGAGGCTCATCGGCGCCGACATGGACTATGTCGCGAAGGGGCACAGCTACTACACGGCCGAGACCCACATCATGCATCTCGGCGAGGCGAAGCTTGGCGACCGCCTGACCGGCACGCTCCAGGTTCTCCATGCCGACGAAAAGCGACTCCATGTATTCATCCGCATCCTGCGCGGCGACGAGGTGGTGGCGAGCCTCGAACAGATGCTGCTCCATGTCGACATGAAGGCCGGCAGAACCTGCCCGGCCGCGCCCGAGGTGCTGGCAAAACTCCTGCCCATCGCCGAGGCCCACGGCTCCTTGCCGCGCCCCGCAGCGGCCGGCCGTTTCGTCGGGCAGCGCAAGTGAACCAGCGGGTCCTCATCACCGCTGGAGCCGCCGGCATCGGCCTCGTCATGGCCCGGACCTTCGCCGCGGCCGGAGCCGAGGTCTGGGTCACCGATGTCGACGAGGCCGTGCTCAAGACGGTGCCAGCCGGCATCCGCGCCTCCCGCGTCAATGCCTCGGACGAGGCCGAGATGGCCGCTTTCTTCAAGGAAGTGAAGGAGATATGGGGCGGCGTTGATGTCCTCTGCGCCAATGCCGGGATCAAGGGCCCGACGGCCTCGGTCGAGGAAATGCCGCTCGAAGAATGGCGCGACTGCATCGCCGTCAATCTCGACGGCGCGATGCTGGCCGCGAAACATGCAAGCCCTCTGATGAAGGCCCAGGGCAAGGGCGTGATCCTCTTCACATCCTCCACCGCCGGGCTCTACGGCTTTCCCTACCGCGCGCCCTATGCGGCGGCGAAATGGGCGGTGATCGGGTTGATGAAGACCGTCGCGATGGAACTCGGTCCGCACGGCATCCGCGCCAACGCGATCGCGCCCGGATCCGTCACCGGCCCCCGCATCGACCGGGTATTCCATGCCGAGGCCGACGCCAAGGGCATGACCTACGAGGCAGTCCGCGACGGCTATGCCGCGGGCACCGCCCTTGGCAAGCTTTCCGACCCCGAAGACATCGCCAACATGGCGGTGTTCCTCGCTTCCGACGCCGCCCGCATGGTCTCCGGCCAGGTCCTGACCGTGGACGGCTTCACGATCAACCCCGACCCCAAGGTGTGAGAAATGGATTTCGGAGTGACCGAAGAACAGCGCATGATCGTCGACACGACGCGGGCCTTCGTTGAAAATGAACTCTACCCACACGAGGCCGAGGTCGAACGCACCGGCGAGCTGCGCATGGAGCTGATAAAAGAAATACAGGCCAAGGCGATAGAGGCCGGTCTTTATGCGGCCAACATGCCCGAAGAGGTGGGTGGCGCCGGTCTCGATACCCAGACCTGGCTCCTCTACGAGAAGGAACTCGGCAAGGCCAACTACGCGCTCCACTGGACCTGCGTCGCGCGACCCTCGAACATCCTTCTCGCCGGTACCGACGAACAAAAGGAGCGCTACCTCTTCCCCTGCATCCGCGGCGAGAAATGGGACTGTCTCGCGATGACCGAGCCCGGAGCGGGGTCGGACCTGCGCGGCATGAAGGCCTCGGCGCGGGAGGATGGCGACGACTTCGTCCTGAACGGCACCAAGCACTTCATCTCCCACGCCGACATCGCCGATTTCGCCATCACATTCATGGCCACGGGCGAGGAACAGACTCCGCGCGGGGTCAAGAAGAAGATCACCGCCTTCTTCGTCGACAAGGGCACCAAAGGCTTCACCGTGCGCGAGGGCTATCGCAATGTCAGCCACCGCGGCTATACCAACGCGGTCCTCGAGTTCGACGACTGCCGGCTGCCGAAATCGGCGGTGCTCGGCGAGGTCCACAAGGGCTTCGAGGTCGCAAACACCTGGCTCGGCGCCACGCGGCTCCAGGTCGCCGCGACCTGCCTCGGCCGCGCCGAACGCGCGCTCGGACATGCGGTCGCCTATGCAGCCGAGCGCGAGCAGTTCGGCCAGAAGATCGGCAAGTTCCAGGGAATCTCGTTCAAACTTGCAGACATGGCGACGGAACTTAAAGCTGCGGAACTGCTTACCCGCGAGGCCGCCTGGAAGTTCGATGAGGGCACGGTCACCGAGACCGACATGTCGATGGCCAAGCTGAAGGCGACCGAGACGCTGGCCTTCATCGCCGACGAGGCGATCCAGATCCACGGCGGCATGGGACTGATGGACGAACTACCCCTCGAACGCATCTGGCGCGACGCCCGCGTCGAGCGGATCTGGGAAGGAACGAGCGAGATCCAGCGTCACATCATCAGTCGCGAGCTTCTCCGTCCCCTGGGCGCCTGAGCCCGCGAAGCCGGGGGGCTGTCTGCCCCCCGGACCCCCCGAGGATATTTCCGAAAAGAAGAAGCAACGAAATGTTAACCCTCCGCAGACAGAGTGATGTCACGGTACAGGCGGGGACGCCGATGACCGTAAAAGGAGAAGGCGCTCTGCCCCGTCTGGGGCGGAGCGATTCTTCATTCTTCTTTCCAAAAATATCCCGGGGTCCGGGGCAGCGCCCCGGCGCCCTCCACGGGCGCGGAGGTCAGGCATGACACGTGACCTGTCCCGCCTGCTGCGCCCGCGTTCGATCGCCGTCATGGGGTCGGTCTGGGCCGAGAACGTCATTGCCCAGTGCCGCAAGATGGGCTTTGCAGGACCGATCTGGCCGGTCCACCCGACCAAGGTCGAGATAGGCGGGCTACCGGCCTTTCCGTCGCTTGCGGCGCTGCCTGAGGCGCCGGATGCGAGCTTCATCGGTGTCAACCGCCATGCCACGATCGAGGTCGTGGGCGAACTCGCCCGAACGGGAGCCGGCGGCGCGATTTGCTTCGCGAGCGGCTGGACCGAGGCTGGTGAGAAGGGCTTGCAGGATAGTCTGGTCGCGGCGGCGGGCGGGATGCCGGTGCTCGGGCCGAACTGTTACGGTGTGATCAACTATCTCGACGGCGCGCTTCTCTGGCCCGACCAGCACGGCGGGAAACGGGTGGACAAGGGGGTGGCGCTACTCTCCCAGTCCTCGAACATCGTCATCAACCTCACGATGCAGGCGCGCGGTCTGCCGATCGCCTATGTCGCCTGCCTCGGCAATGCCGCGCAGATCGGGCTTGCTGAGCTGGCCGGCGCTCTTCTGGCCGACGACCGGGTCAGCGCGATCGGCATGTATGTCGAGGGGATCGACGATGCCCCGGCCTTCGTAGCGCTGGCCGAGGCGGCACGGGCCGCCGGCAAGGGCGTGGTCTGCGTGAAGTCCGGCAAGACCGAGGCGGCGCAGAGCGCGGCGGCCTCGCATACAGCGGCCCTCGCCGGGGGCGGTGCGGCCTCCTCCGCCTTCCTGCGACAGTCCGGTGTCGCGGAGGTGAACACGCTCGCGGAACTCATTGAGACGCTGAAGATATTCCACGTTCATGGGCCGCAGATCGGCACCAGGCTTTGCTCGCTCTCCTGCTCGGGCGGTGAGGCGGGGCTGGTGTCGGACCTCGCCGCGCCGTTCGGGCTCGACTTCCCGACGCCGAGCCCCGGCCAGCGCCGGCGGCTCGGCGAGATTCTCGGGCCGATCGTCGCGATCGCCAATCCGCTCGACTACCATACGTTCATCTGGGGTGACGGGCCGCGCACCACGGATGTCTTCACGACGATGCTCGAGGGTTACGACGCGGGCCTTTTCGTCATCGACCCGCCGCGCCCCGACCGCTGCGATCCGTCCTCGTTCCAGCCCGCGCTCGACGCGATCGAGGCTGCCGGAAGGGTGACCGGCAAGCCGGCCTTCCCGGTCGCCTCGCTGCCGGAAAACTTCGACGAGACGCGGGCCGAGGCGCTGGTCGCGCGCGGCATCGCGCCCCTTATGGGGCTCGAAACCGCGCTCGGGGCGCTGAAGGCGGCACAGACCCAACCGGGGCAGCCCGGCTGGCGGCCCGCGCCGGCGCTCGAGCCCCGCGCGACACGGCTTCTCGACGAGGCAGAGGGCAAGCGGCTCCTCGATGCCGCGGGCGTGGCGATCCCGCGCGGGGTGATCGGCGCGACCTTGGCCGAAGCGCGAGAGAAGGCGGCGGGCCTCGCGGCGCCCCTCGTGCTGAAGGGGCTGGGCTTCGCCCACAAGACCGAGGCGGGCGCGGTACGGCTCGGGCTCGACACGCTCGATGGCGAGACCGGGATCGAGGGGGCCACGGGGTATCTCGTCGAGGAGATGGTGACCGGGGCGGTGGCCGAGATCCTGCTCGGGCTCCGGCGCGATCCGGTCTACGGGGTGACGCTGACGCTCGGCCTCGGCGGCGTGGCGGCGGAGCTTCTCGCCGACACGGTGACACTGGTGCTGCCGGTCGGCGAGGACGAAGTGCTCGCTTCCATGCAGCGGCTTCGGCTCTGGCCGCTGCTCGACGGCTATCGCGGCCGGTCGCGCGCCGACATGGTGGCGGTGGCGGTGATCGCGGTGAGGCTCGGGCGGGCGATGCTCGACCGGCCGGAACTGGAGGAAATCGAGATCAACCCGATCCTCGTCCGGCAATCGGGCGCGGTGGCGGTGGACGCACTGATACGGGAGGCTGTGTGATGGCGGAGATGCAGATGCGGACCGAGGGGCCGGTCCGGACCAGGCGCGAGGGCGGCATTCTCGAGGTGACGCTCGACCGGCCCAAGGCCAATGCGATCGACCTCGCGACGAGCCGGGTCATGGGGTTGGTGTTCCGCGACTTCCGCGACGACGAGACCTTGCGCGTCGCGATCCTGCGCGCCGAGGGCGACAGGTTCTTCTGCCCCGGCTGGGATCTCAAGGCCGCTGCAGGTGGCGACGCGGTTGACGGCGATTACGGCGTGGGGGGCTTCGGCGGCCTTCAGGAACTGCCCAATCTCAACAAGCCGGTGATCGCGGCGGTGAACGGCATCTGCTGCGGCGGCGGGCTGGAACTGGCCTTGTCGGCCGACCTGATCCTCGCGTCCGACAACGCCACCTTCGCGCTCCCTGAGATCCGCTCCGGTACGGTGGCCGACGCCGCCTCGATCAAGCTGCCGAAGCGCATTCCCTACCATGTCGCGATGGACCTGTTGCTGACCGGGCGCTGGTTCGACGCCGAGGAGGCATTGCGATGGGGGCTCGTGAAGGAGATCACGTCGCCGGATGAGCTTCTCGCCAAGACCTGGGAACTTGCGCGACTTCTCGAAAGCGGGCCGCCGCTCGTTTATGCCGCGATCAAGGAGGTCGTGCGCGAGGCCGAGGCGATGCGTTTCCAGGACGCGCTGAACCGGATCACCAAGCGGCAGATGCCGACCGTGGACCGGCTCTATGGTTCCGAGGACGTGCTCGAAGGCCAGCGCGCCTTCGCCGAGAAGCGCGATCCGGTCTGGAAGGGGCGTTAGAGCGGAGCCCGATCCGGGGCGTCCGGACGAGGTAGGGTGCTTTCCACGCCCGTAGCGGTGGAGGGAGAGGGCTGGACGCCCAGAGATCCCGAAGGCTCAAGGCCCCCCCACCCCCATCCCCTCCCCACGAGGGGGAGGGGAGGTGCCCGGTTCTGGCGCGTTTACTTGCGGCCCGGTTGTGGTCCGGGCGCGAGCCGGCGTGGCACCTTACGGTTGGGGTCAGATCGCGAAACTTGTGCCGCAGCCGCAACTCGATGTCGCGTTCGGGTTCTCCACCACGAATCGCGCGCCGATCAGCTCGTCGGCATAGTCGATCACCGCGTTCTGCAGGAAGGGCAGCGACACGCTGTCCACCAGAACCTTCTGGCCCTCGCCCTCGAGCACCAGGTCGTCCGGCGCGGGATCGTCGAGCCGGATGTCGTACTGGAAGCCCGAGCAGCCGCCGCCCTCGACAGCCACCCGCAAGGCCTTCGCCTCGCCGCTCGCCGCGTTGATCTCGGCCAGGCGCGCGAAGGCGCGGGGTGCCACTTAACAACGCCAGCTTGTAGCCGTAATTTGGCCAAGGCAACGCGTTACTTTTCGGCAGGAAAAGGCCGTAGAGCCGGATCGCCAGCCGGTCGACCGCAGTCGCCGCAATCCAGCGCGCCTGGTTTAAAGCGTAGTCGCACGCAAGGCCGCGAGTCACGTCCTCGAGCGGCAATCTTGACAGGATCGCCACGCCACCGGAGTTCTTCGGGCCTTGGATTCCTACGATATTGGCACGAACCTTGAAGATATCGCCAGGGAAGGCTTCATCGCCCGATCTGATCTCCTACAGGAACACCAGTTCGGGCGAAGCCTCGTTACGCCAGACGGGGAGAACCTCCTTCCGCGCATAAGTACTGTCAATGTTAAGCTTGGCAATCTTCATGCAGATTTAAGGGATTCGCTGATGCGAGCGCGAATCCGTTGATAGCCAACCACCTCCGGGGCCAGTTCCAATGCTTGGTCGATCGCTGATAGGGCGTCCTGCGGGCGGCCGAGGTCCAAGCGGATGTCGCACAATAGGCGGTAAGCCAGATGGTTCGCGGCCCGGTTGCCGTCGACCATGTTCATGAGGCAAGTCTCTGCCTCGTCAAAACGTTGGGCTTTCTGCAGGACCTTGGCCTTCGCCATGCCAATCGCGATCCGGGCTGAATCGGGCGCGGTTAACTCAAGTTCTCTCAGAACCGCGATGGCCTCGCCGTCACGGCTCATCGCGCTTAGGATACGGCCGTGCAGGATTCCGAGCTGCCGTACACGTGGAAAAGCCTTCCGGCTGGTTTCGATGGCTTCGAGCGCTGCCTCAAGCTTTCCAAGTCGGAAGTGATGGTCTGCAAGCAACTGGTGAAATCGCGGCTCGGCCGGAAACTGCTCGAGCGAAATCGCCAGAAGACAAGAGAGCTTGTCGCTGTCGTCGCGCCGCCGGGCCAGTTCTACCCGCATACGCAAAGCAGCGCGAGTTCGAACATCCTTCGCCTCGAGTTGATCTATCAGATCTTCCACTTCCTCCAAGCTCCGATACGACGCAACCAACTCGGCAAGGTTCGAAATGCCTTCGTTCGTCACCTCCGGATCCTGGCGGACCGCCTCGAGCATGGCATCGAGCACGGTGGATACGTCGTGGTGCTTCGCATCGAACTTGAAGTTCGATGGATAGTCGTTCGGAGCTTTCAAGACGAGAATCCCGTCATTGTCGCGCTGAATGGCAAAGATCTCCGTGGCGGCCGGATCGATCTTTGTTTCTGGAAAATGCACCGCTATCTCGCGGTGATCGACTTCGATGAATCGGCGAACGAGGTCTTGACCGTCCAAGGAACCATCTATCATCAGGGCGCCCGGACTCGGTATGCGCGCAAAGGCTTCGCGCCAGTCGCCGTTCGGATCCACACGTTGAAGCGGATACTCGGCCTCCGTTATGCTCATACATTCGTCCGCGCCGCCGACCTTTTGCAGCACGACGATGTTGTGGACCCGCACCATGGATCTGATCTCGGCAGGCGCGCGATCCGACCCGAGCTTCTCAAAGACGTCTGCGAAATAGCCAACCGAATTGGGCGGCGTCAGATCGATTGAGCCGCCGGACTGTGGAAAAAATGCTGTCTGCAGATCCTCGATCGCGTAGTAGCCGCCAGGCGTCAGGCCGGTCCACAGGATTCGATAGCTCTCGAGCACATGGTCGTTTCTGTGGCTGCCATCATCGATGATGATGTCAAACGGTCCGCGTTCATCTTGGATCTCACGCAGGAACGCCTCATCAATCTGGCTGCCTTGAAAGATCTTGACACGTGGACCTAGGTCGATCGTCTTCTTGTGAATGTCGAGCGATGTGATCTCGCCGTTCGGGAAATAGTCTCGCCACATGGCGAGTGAATGTCCGCCGCGATCTTCGTCTTGGAAGCCGCCGACACCGATCTCGAGAAGCCGCACGGGTCTGTTTCGTAGATGGCCAAAGAGCCTGTGGTACACCGGCGTATAGTGATGAAGCCCAAACTTGTCCGTGCCATGACGCACCGCGAACCGCGAAAGATCGTCCAAGATCACCCTTCCTCTGACTGCTGTACCAGTTCGGCGGCGAGACTAGAGTAAGGATGCCGCGCTGGATAGCTGCGAATGCTCGCGGCCCATTGATCAGATCGCGAAACTTGTGCCGCAGCCGCAACTCGATGTCGCGTTCGGGTTCTCCACCACGAATCGCGCGCCGATCAGCTCGTCGGCATAGTCGATCACCGCGTTCTGCAGGAAGGGCAGCGACACGCTGTCCACCAGAACCTTCTGGCCCTCGCCCTCGAGCACCAGGTCGTCCGGCGCGGGATCGTCGAGCCGGATGTCGTACTGGAAGCCCGAGCAGCCGCCGCCCTCGACAGCCACCCGCAAGGCCTTTGCCTCGCCGCTGGCCGCGTTGATCTCGGCCAGGCGCGCGAAGGCGCGGGGCGTGACTTTCGGCGGCAATGTCAGGTCCATGACGGAATCCCATGTCAATTCGCGGGCAATGCCCATATATGATCGCGCGAAAGACGCGACAAGAACAGGCCGTCATGACGCTTGCACCCTATGCCTGCCACCCGGAGACCTCGCGTGGCCGGCTCTTCCCGGAAACCATGTCCACCTTCCGCTCGCCCTTCCAGCGTGACCGCGACCGGATCATCCATTCCTCCGCCTTCCGGCGCCTCAAGCACAAGACACAAGTGTTCGTCGAGCATGAGGGCGATTATTACCGTACCCGGCTCACCCATACGATCGAGGTGGCGCAGGTCGCGCGCACCATCGCCGGGACGCTCGGCCTCAATGTCGAGCTGGCGGAGGCGGTGGCGCTGGCCCATGACCTCGGCCATCCGCCCTTCGGCCATACCGGCGAGGACGCGCTTCACGAGCTGATGGCACCCTACGGCGGCTTCGACCACAACGCGCAGGCGATCCGCATCGTCACGCGGCTTGAGAGGCACTATGCCGATTTCGACGGGCTGAACCTGACCTGGGAGACGCTCGAGGGCATCGCCAAGCACAACGGTCCGGTGATCGGTCCGAACGCGCAGGGCTCGCATTCCGTGGCCGACCCGGCCGACATGCCCTATGCGCTGGCCGAGGTGAACGCCCAATACGATCTGGAGCTTCACACCCATGCCTCGGCCGAGGCGCAGGTGGCGGCGGTGGCCGACGACGTCGCCTACAACCACCACGACCTCCACGACGGGCTCCGCGCCGGGCTCTTCTCCGAGGCGGACCTGATGGAGTTGCCGGTGACCGGCCCCGCCTTCGAGGAGGTCGACCGGCTCTATCCCGGCCTCGACCCCTCGCGCCGCCGCCACGAGGCGCTGCGCCGGGTCTTCGGGGTGATGGTCGAGGATGTCATCGCCGTCGCCCGCAACCGGCTGGAGGCGAGCCAGCCCCAGTCGGCGCAGGAGATCCGCGAGATGGAAGGGCCGATCATCCGGTTCTCGAAACCGCTCTACCAGAACCTCAAGGCGATCAAGTCGTTCCTCTTCACCCGCATGTACCGCGCGCCCTCGGTGGTGCGCGAGCGCCAGCGGGTGACGGCGATGGTCAAGGATCTCTTTCCGCTCTTTCTCGAAGAGCCGTCGCTCCTGCCGGACGAGTGGCACGCCGACATCGCACGGGCGCAGGACCGGACCGAACTGGCCCGCGTCGTCCTCGACTATGTCGCGGGCATGACCGACCGCTTCGCGATCCAGGAGCACGAGCGGCTCTGCCGGGCCGGGGCGGCCTGAGCGGTGGCGCGGAGGAAATTCACCACCAGCCTCCCCGCGCCTTATCTGAAACGGGTGACGGTCATCGCCGAGAAGTACGATCCGGGGCAGGGCTATCCCTTCGACCTGCCCTGGCTCGACGCGGATTTCGCGCTCGACTTCACCACGCCCGTCACCGTGCTCGTCGGCGAGAACGGCACCGGGAAGTCGACCCTGATCGAGGCGCTTGCAGCGATGGCCGGTTACGACGAGGCGGGGGGCGGCAAGGGTTACCGTCCGTTGGACCACTCGCGGGCGCTCGAGAAAAGCGGCGCCGCGCTCGGCGGAACATTTCGCGGCGGTTGGCTGCCGAAGGTCACCGATGGCTGGTTCTTCCGTGCCGAGAGCTTCTATACGGTGGCCCGCCATCTCGACGAGGCTGCGCTCGACGCGGGAGAAGCGCCGCCCGACTTCCTGTCCTGGTCGCATGGCGAAGGCTTCCTGCGCGTCTTCGCCGAACGCTGCCGGCGACAGGGCATCTACTTCCTCGACGAACCTGAAAGCGCGCTGTCGCCGCGCCGCCAGCTCGAGCTCCTGCGGCTCCTGAACGAGATCCAGACCGGCGCCGGGGCGCAGGTGATCATGGCGACCCATTCACCGATCCTGATGGCGCTGCCCGGCGCCCGCTTGCTGGAACTCACCCGGCTCGGCATCGCCGAGACCGACTACCGCAACACGCGGCACTTCCGGCTCTACCGCAGCTTCGCGGCCGATCCCGAGGAGTTCATCGCCGAGGCGCTGCGCGGCGAGTGGTGAGGCAGACCGGCAACCGCCCCTTCATCTTGTCCGAACATCCCCGGGGGTGCGGGGGGCGGCGCCCCTGCCGGGTCGGCCGGCCGATACCCCGCCCGCGCAGCCTGAGCATTGACGCCGCAAACCGCCTCTGGCATGGCAACCGGGACGGAAGGATATGCAGATGAACCTCTTTGCCGAAATCCGGGCGCTTGTCGTCGAAAGCCTCGCCGACATGGCCGCCAGGGGTGAGCTGCCCGCGGGGCTCGACATGGCCAATGTCGCGGTGGAACCGCCGCGTGACGCCGCGCATGGCGACATGGCGACCAATGCCGCGATGGTGCTCGCCAAGCCCGCCGGCCTCGCGCCGCGCGTGATCGCGGAGACGCTGGCCGCGCGCCTCGCGGCCGATCCGCGCATCACCACCGCCGAGGTGGCGGGTCCGGGTTTCCTCAATCTCCGCCTCGCGCCCGCCGTATGGCAGGGGGTCGTCGGCGCCGCGCTGGCCGAAGGCCGCGATTTCGGCCGTTCGGCTTTGGGGCAGGGGACCCGCGTCAACGTCGAGTTCGTCTCCGCAAACCCGACCGGGCCGATGCATGTCGGCCATACCCGCGGTGCGGTCTTCGGCGACGCGCTGGCGGCGCTGCTCGACTTTGCCGGCTTCGACGTCACCCGCGAATACTACATCAACGATGGCGGGGCGCAGGTCGACGTGCTCGCCCGCTCGGCCTATGAGCGCTACCGCGAGGCCAACGGCCTCGATCCCGAGATCGCCGAGGGGCTCTATCCCGGCGATTACCTCATTCCCGTGGGCGAGGCGCTGAAGGCCAAGTACGGCGACACGCTGCTCGACCGGCCCGAGGCCGACTGGCTCGCCGAGGTGCGCGAATTCGCCACCGCCGAGATGATGGCGATGATCCGCGAGGATCTGGCGCTCCTCGGCGTCAGGATGGATGTCTACTCATCGGAGAAGGCGCTCTACGGCACCGGCAAGATCGAGGGCGCGATCGACACTTTGCGCGGCATTGGGCTGATCTACGAGGGTACGCTGGAGCCGCCGAAGGGCAAGCTGCCCGAGGACTGGGAGGAGCGCGAGCAGACGCTGTTCCGTTCCACCGCGCATGGCGACGACGTCGACCGGCCGGTGAAGAAGTCGGACGGATCCTGGACCTATTTCGCGCCCGACATCGCCTACCACTACGACAAGGTGACGCGAGGCTACGATCTCCTGATCGACATCCTCGGCGCCGATCACGGCGGCTATGTGAAGCGGCTGAAGGCGGTGGTCTCGGCGCTGTCGGGCGGCAAGGTGCCCCTGGAGGTCAAGCTCATCCAGCTCGTCAAGCTCTGGAAGAACGGCGCGCCCTTCAAGATGTCGAAGCGCGCGGGAACCTTCGTGACGCTCCGCGACGTGGTCGAGCAGGCCGGCGCGGACGTGACCCGCTTCGTGATGCTTACCCGCAAGAACGACGCGGCCCTGGACTTCGATTTCGACAAGGTGCTGGAACAGTCTAAGGACAACCCGGTCTGGTATGTGCAGTACGCCCATGCCCGCGTCTCTTCGGTGATCCGCAAGGCGACCGCGGCCGGGATCGCGGCGGATGACGCCACCCTCGCGGCGGCCGACCTCGCGAAACTCGGCCACGAGGCCGAGATCGGACTCGCGAAGAAGATCGCCGAATGGCCGCGTCTCGTCGAGATCGCCGCGCGCGGGCAGGAGCCGCACCGGATCGCGTTCTACCTCTACGAGCTTGCCTCCGATCTCCACGCGCTCTGGAACCGCGGCAACGACGATGCCTCCTTGCGCTTCCTGCAGGAGGGCGACGCGGCCACGAGCCAGGCCAAAATCGCGCTCGCGCGGGCCACGGGCGTTGTCATTTCGGCGGGTCTTGGTATCCTTGGCGTGACCCCGGCCGAAGAGATGCGCTGACACAAGACGCCAGCCGGGACGACGCAGGCAAGACGGACCCGGCGCCGCCGAATACGGGCGCGGCGCGCGAGCGAGGCAGAGCATGGCGGAAGCGGATTATGACGACTACGACGCCTATGACGGCTACGCCGAGGCGGCGTTGGCGCGCGCCCGGCGCGGTGGGGCGGTTCAGAAATGGATCAACGGCGCCGGGGCGGTCACGTCGCTCGCGCTGATCGTCGGGTTGGGTATCTGGGGATACAATCTCGCGGTGCGTGACGTGCACGGCGTCCCCGTCGTGCGCGCGCTGGAGGGGCCGGCGCGGATCGCCCCGGAAAACCCCGGCGGCGAGCTTGCGTTGCACCAGGGCATGGCGGTCAACGAGATCGCCGCCGACGGCGCTGCGGGCGACCCAGCCGAGACGCTGACCCTCGCCCCACGGCCCGAGGGGCTGGCCGAGGAGGACCAGCCGATGGGCGCGATCGCCGAGGCCGGCGGCCAAACTGCACCCGGCGACCATGCCGGCACGGTGGAACCCGCGCCGCTCGATCCCGCTCTATCCGGCGAGGAAGCCCCGGCGCTGCTGGAGCCGCTGCCCGATGGGCCGGTCGAGCCGGTCGTCGGGCTCGAGACCGAACTCGCGGCGGCCGGGGCACCGTTCGTGGCCCCGGACGTGATCGCCTCCGACATTCCCGGCGTCGCGGTCTCGCGCCGCCCCGCTGCACGGCCCGGAAGCGCCGCAATTGCCGATCCGGGCTCCGACGCGGCGATCGACCCGATGGCCGAAGCTGCTGCCGCCGCTGTGGCGCTGGCGCTCGCGCCGCAGCTCGCGGCCGATGTGGCGCCCGGATCGCTGGCCACGGGCACGCAACTCGTGCAGATCGGCTCCTACCCCGGAGAGTCCGAGGCGCGGCTCGAATGGGACAAGGCGTCGGCGCGGTTCGGCGCGCTCATGGACGGCAAGCGCCGGGTGATCGAGCCCGCGGAAAGCGGCGGCCAGACCTTCTACCGGCTGCGCGTGGAAGGCTTCTCCGATCTCGACGACGCCCGGCGCTTCTGTGCCGCGCTCAAGGCCGAGAACGCCGAATGCGTGCCCGCCGAGGTGCGCTGATGACCCAGTCCGCGACGATCCTCGGCTGCGAGGGCAGCCGGCTCGGCACCGACGAGGCTGCGTTTTTCCGCGAGGCCGATCCCTGGGGCTTCATCCTCTTTGCCCGAAATGTCGAGACACCGGACCAGCTCCGTCGCCTGACAGGCGATCTGCGTGCCGCGGTCGGCCGCGAGGCGCCGATCCTCGTCGACCAGGAGGGCGGCCGGGTCCAGCGGCTCGGCGCGCCGCACTGGCGCGAATGGCTGCCGCCACTCGATCAGGTCGCCCGGACGGCGCCGGAGGCGATGGAGCGCGGCCTCTACCTCCGCTACCGGCTGATCGCGGCGGAGCTGCGGGCGGTCGGCATCGACGCGAACTGCGCGCCGACGGCGGACATCGCCGGGCAAGACACCCATCCGTTCCTGAAGAACCGCTGCTTCGGAGCCGACGCCGCGACTGTGACGCGGGCGGCACGCGCCTCGGCCGAGGGCCTGCTTCAGGGCGGGGTCCTGCCGGTGATGAAGCACCTCCCCGGCCACGGTCGCGCGGTGGTGGACAGCCACCTGCAGCTGCCGCGCGTGGGCGCGGCGTTGGGCGATCTCGACGCCACCGACTTCGCCCCGTTCCGGGCGCTCGCCGATCTGCCGATGGCGATGACCGCCCATATCGTCTTCGACGCGGTTGACGCGGAGCGGCCGGCCACCGCCTCGGCGGCGGCCATCGCACTCATCCGCGACAGGATCGGCTTCGGCGGGCTCCTGATGACTGACGATCTGTCGATGGAGGCGCTTTCGGGTACGCTTGGCGAACGCGCGGCGGCTGGGATCGCGGCGGGCTGCGACATCGCGCTCTACTGCAAGGGCATCCGCGCGGAGGCCGAGGCCGTCGTCGTCGCCTCCGGTCACCTCTCCGGCGCAGCCGCGGCGCGCGCCGAGCAGGCGCTGGCCTGCCGCCGGCCCCCCGATGCCATTGACACGGCCCTTCTGGAAGCCGAACTTGAGGCCCTTCTGATGGGGCGGGTCCATGGCTGAACCGACAGCGTTCGAGGAAGACCGGACCTCGGTCAGCGAGCGCCTCGCCGCCGAGGCGCTGATCGTTGATGTCGACGGCTTCGAGGGGCCGCTCGACCTCCTCCTGACGCTGTCGCGCACCCAGAAGGTCGACCTGCGCAAGATTTCGGTGCTGCGGCTCGCCGAACAGTACCTTTCCTTCGTCGACAAGGCCAAGGTGCTCCGGCTTGAACTCGCGGCCGATTACCTTGTGATGGCGGCCTGGCTCGCCTTCCTGAAATCGCGCCTGCTGCTGCCGCCCGATCCCGAGGACGAGGGTCCCTCGGGCGAGGAACTGGCCGCCCATCTCGCCTTCCAACTCGAACGGCTGCAGGCGATGCGCGAATCCGCCGCCCGCCTCATGGCGCGCGACCAGAAGGGACGCGACTTCTTCGTGCGCGGCGTGCCCGAGGACGTGATGCGGGTGCGCAAGGTCACCTATACCGCGACGCTCCTCGACCTGATGCAGGCATATGCCCGGATCCGCACCCGCGATGAATTTCGCCCCTATGCGATGGACCGCCACCATGTCTTCACCATGGAACAGGCGCTCGACCGGATGCGCGGCCTGATCGGCTACGCCGGTGACTGGACCGACCTCGCCGTCTACCTGCCCGAGGGCTGGACCGCCGATCCCGCGCGCCGCCGCTCGGCCACGGCGGCGACCTTCGCGGCCTCGCTGGAGCTTGCCAAGCAGGGACAGATCGAGTTGAGACAGGCCGAGACCTTCGCGCCCATCGCCATCAGACGGAAAGAGACGTGACCGAGACCAGCGCGCCCGAGAAGAGCCTCTTCGAGGCCCCACCCATCGCCGAGCAGGAGCGGATGGTGGAGGCGATCCTCTTCGCATCGACGGACCCGGTGACGGTCGCCGATCTCGCCGCGCGGATGCCGCATGGATCGGACCCGGCGGAGGCGCTCGTCTACCTGCGCAAGCGCTACGAGGGCAGGGGTGTCCGTGTGGTGAAGGTCGGCGATGCCTGGGCGATGCGCACCGCGCCCGATCTCGGCTTCCTGATGCAGAAGGAGACGGTCGAGACCCGCAAGCTCTCGCGCGCGGCGATCGAGACGCTGGCGATCATAGCCTATCACCAGCCCGCCACCCGCGCCGAGATCGAGGAGATCCGCGGCGTCGCGGTGAGCCGCGGCACGGTCGACCAGCTTCTCGAGATGGAGTGGGTCCGTTTCGGCCGCCGGCGGATGACCCCGGGCCGGCCGGTGACCTATGTGGTCACGCAACAATTCCTCGACCATTTCGGGCTGGAATCGGCGCGCGACCTGCCGGGGCTGAAGGAACTCCGCGCCGCCGGCCTTCTCGACAGCCGGCCCCTGCCGGGCACGGTCAGCCTCTCCGACGAGGAAGCCGAGGACCAGGCCGGCCAAAGCGAGCTTTTCGAGGATTGAGCCCGGCCCGGCCGCCGGACCTCGATTTTTCGCCGAAAAATCGGTGCCTGGCGGTCACGCCGCGCGGAAATGCTTGGAGAGTTTCAGCCCCTGGCCCTGATAATTCGAGGCGATGCCGCTGCCATAGAGCCGCGCCGGCCGCGCGGCCATGCGCTCGTAGACGAGCCGGCCCACGACCTGCCCGTGTTCGAGGACGAAGGGGGCCTCGTGGCAACGCACCTCCAGCACCCCGCGCGAGCCCGTGCCGCCGGCCTCGGCCCAACCGAATCCGGGGTCGAAGAAGCCCGCGTAATGGACCCGGAACTCGCCCACCATCGCAAGGTAGGGCGCCATCTCGGCGGCGTAGTCGGGCGGGATCGTCACCGCCTCGCGGCTGACGAGGATGTAGAACGCGCCGGGATCGAGGATGATCCGGCCCTCGGTGGTGCGGACCTCCTCCCAGAAGTCGAGGGGCGCGTAGTGACCGATGAGGTCTAGGTCGATCACCCCGGTATGGGGTTTCGCGCGATAGCCGACGAGGTCGCCTGCCGCGGGCTTGAGATCGACCGAGAACCCGAGCCCCTCGGAGATCACTGCGGTTCCAGAGACGAGGCTCTCGGCGGCGTGCAGCTCCCGCAGTTCGGCGTCGGTCAAAAGCGCCTGGCCATGCCGGAACCGGATCTGGTTGAGCCGCATGCCGGGCCGGACCAGCACGGAAAAGGAGCGCGGGCAGATCTCGGCGTAGAGCGGGCCGTGATAGCCCTCGGGGATGCGGTCGAATTCCTCGCCGCCATCGGTGATCGTGCGGGTCAGGAGGTCAAGCCGGCCGGTCGAGCTCTTGGCATTGGCGACCGCGGTGAGACCGCTGGGCAGCGCCAGGCTTTCGGCCAGAGGCACGACATAGACGCAGCCCTTTTCCAGCACCGCGCCCTGGCTCAGGTCGACGCGGTGCATCTCGAACTCGGCGAGGCGCTCGGCGACGGTGCGGCCCTTGCCGGCGAGGAACGAGGCGCGGACGCGGTAGGCGACGGTGCCGAGGCGGAGATCGAGGCTCGCGGGCTGGACCTGGATTTCCTCGACGGCGGGATCGGCGGCGATCTGGCCTTCCCGGATCATCCCGCGCAGCGCCGCATCGGCCAGGACGCCGGTTCCGCCTGTCTCAACGCTCATCTGCCGTCTCCCGATATGCGAACGCCCACCCCGGCGAAGGGGTGGGCGTTTCGGTGATGGTCGGGCCGGCGAGATTCGAACTCGCGACCTTCCGCCCCCCAGACGGACGCGCTAACCAGGCTGCGCCACGGCCCGACGAAGCGGGGTATAGGCCGATTGCGGGGGCGGGGGCAAGCGCCAAAACGCATGTCGGAACCGGAGCCGAAATCGTTCGCACCGCCCGCTCAGCCCGGCTGTTGCGGATCCAGCGCGGCCAGCCGGTCGTGCAATGTCAGGAGACGGTGGTAGAGCGAGCGCAGCTCGGTGCGCATGGCGCGCGCTTGCGCGTCGTCGACGGTCCGCAGCAGCGCCGCTGTAGTCGGGCGCCCGCCGCCGTTCTCACGCGTGGCCGCGGCGGGTAACGCGGACTGGCGTTCGAGAGCCAGGACATTGCCCGGTGATCCCACGGGCAGGGTCGGGACATCCGCGTGCATCGGCGCTTCGGATGCCAATCCTGCCGGGTCCGGAGCAAGCGGAAACAGGTTGCCCTGCGCCGGGTCGTGACGCGCGGCAACGTCCAACCGGCGCGGCGCCGGAGCCGGGCGCGTCGCAGGGGGCGGAGCGGGCTCGAGCGGCGGGGCCGCGGCCTCCGGTTCCGCCTCGGCTTCAGCGGGCGCGCTCTCGCCGAGTGACAGCGCCGCGACATGGCGTATGCCCGATTCCCTCAGGATCTTCTGGACGCCGCGAATCGTCAGCCCGTCCTCGTGCAGGAGTTTCTTGATCCCGCCGAGCAGCGCGACGTCGTTCGGCCGGTAATAGCGCCGCCCGCCGGCGCGCTTGACCGGCTTCACCTGGGAAAAGCGGCTTTCCCAGAAGCGCAGGACATGGGCCGGCGTGTCCAGAATCTCGGAGACTTCGCTGATCGTGCGAAAGGCCTCGGCCGATTTCTCCATGCCCGCAGCCTCAGCCTTTGTTGCCCGCCGCGACGCGGTCCTTCATCAGATGCGAGGGACGGAAGGTGAGAACACGGCGCGGATGGATCGGCACCTCGTCCCCGGTTTTGGGGTTGCGGCCGACGCGGGCGGCCTTGTCGCGGACCGAGAACGTGCCGAAGGACGAGATCTTCACCGTCTCGCCGGCGACAAGCGCGTCGGACATGTGCTGCAGCACGCCTTCGACAAGCTGGGCGGATTCGTTGCGCGACAGGCCGACCTCGCGGAAGACGGCTTCACTCAGATCCATGCGAGTCAGGGTCTTTTCACTCATGACGGTTCCCCGGTTGTTTGGGGAGGAGGATGAGTGGTTTGAAAACCCAAGTCAATATCAATGGCTTGGGTGCGCCAATTCAAGCGGAAATCTACCAGCGCAGGACGACCGAGCCCCAGGAAAGGCCGCCACCGATCGCTTCGGTGACAAGAAGGTCGCCCTCCTTGATCTGGCCGCGTGCCTTGCCGACCGAAAGCGCGAGCGGAATCGACGCGGCCGAGGTGTTGCCGTGGTCCTGGACGGTCACGACGACTCGCTCCATCGGCACCTGCATCCGGCTTGCCGTCGCCGAGATGATTCTGAGATTCGCCTGGTGCGGCACGATCCAGTCGACATCGGCCGACGAGAGCCCTGCCTTGTCGAGCGCGGTATGCGCGGTCTGCGCCAGCTTCTCGACTGCGTGGCGGAAGACCTGGTTGCCCTGCATCCTGAGATGCCCGGCGGTGCCGGTCGTCGAGACGCCGCCATCGACGTAGAGAAGTTCGCGATGCGTGCCGTCGCTGTTGAGGTCGGTCGCGAGGATGCCGCGATCCGCCGAGGTGCCCGTGCCGGTCGCGGCTTCGAGCACGACCGCCCCGGCGCCGTCGCCGAAGAGCACGCAGGTGGAGCGGTCCTCGAAATCGAGGATCCGGCTGAAGGTCTCGGCACCGACGACGAGCACCCGCCTGGCCTGACCCGACAGAATCAGCGCGTTGGCATTGGCCAGCGCAAAGACGAAGCCCGCGCAGACCGCCTGCACGTCGAAGGCGAAGCCCTTCTTCATGCCGATCTTCTGCTGGATCATCGTCGCGGCCGAGGGAAAGGTGAGGTCGGCGGTCGAGGTGGCGAGGATCACCGCGTCGAGGTCGTCGGCAGTCAGTCCGGCATCTGCCAGCGCCGCGCGGGCGGCATGGGCGCCGAGATCCGACGTGGTTTCGCCCTCTGCGGCGAAATGGCGTCGTTCGATTCCAGTCCGGGTCTTGATCCACTCGTCCGACGTGTCGATCCGGGTTTCGAATTCGGAGTTCGGAACGACGCGCGCAGGCAGATAATGCCCGACACCACGGACCACGGCACGGAGAGTCATTCGGAAGCCCTGTTCTGTTCGAGCGGTTGCGCGGCATCCTGCCCCGCCAGAGCGGCAGAGGCAACCCGCGCCGCGAGCCGGTCCTGGAAGCCGGATTCGGCCAGCCGGAAGGCGAGCTTGATCGCCGCCGAGACACCCGTGGCGTCTGCCGAGCCGTGGGATTTCACGATCGTCCCGTTCAACCCGAGGAAAACGCCGCCGTTTTGGCGGCGTGGGTCGATGCGCTTCCTGAGCCGCTTCAGCGGACCGAGTGCGAGGAGTGCCGCGAAGCGCGACAGGAGCGTTGCGTTGAATTCCTCGCGCAGGAATTCGCCGACAAGCCGCGCGGTGCCCTCGCCGGTCTTCAGCGCGATGTTGCCGGTGAAGCCGTCGGTGACGATCACGTCGACCCGCGTCGATGGCAGATCGCTTCCCTCGACGAAGCCGACATAGTCGAAATTGCCCGTCTCGGTCGCGGCCGCGATCAGGTCCTGCGCCGCCTTGAGCTCGGCCCGGCCCTTGTGCTCCTCGGTGCCGACATTGAGTAGGCCGATCCGTGGCCGCTCGATGCCGAGCCCGTTGCGGGCATAGGATGCGCCCATCAGCGCGTATTGAAGGAGATCAGGGGCATCCGCCTTGATGTCGGCTCCGACGTCGAGCATCAGGTTGAAGCCGCCGGGATTGCGCGAGGGCCAGAGACAGGCGATCGCCGGGCGGTTGACGCCGGGCAGCTTCCTCAGCCGGATCACCGACAGCGCCATCAGCGCGCCGGTATTGCCGCAACTCACCGCGACGGTGGCCTCGTGATTGCGCACGCTCTCGATTGCCGACCACATCGAGGTGCCGGAGCCGTTGCGCATGACCTGTCCGGGCTTGTCGTCCATCGTGACGACGCCTTCGGCATGACGAATAGCGCAGCGGCCCGAGAGTTCGGACCGCTTGGCGACGAGTTGTGCGAGTTCGGGCTCGGGGCCGTGGACGATGAACTCGATTGCCGGGTTCTTCGACGCAGAGTCGGCCATGCCGGCGACCACGGCCGCCGGCCCCCTGTCGCCGCCCATGGCGTCGACGGAAATGACGATCCGCCCCGTGGAACCGGACTGCGGGCTTTCAGGCTGCGGATCGCGCTCTGACAGCATGTCGCTCGTGCTGCCGGGACACGGCCTCAGGCCGCGTCGTCGTCCAGATCGACCTCGGCGGCCTGGGCGATGACTTCGCGGTCGTCATAGTGACCGCAGGCGCCGCAGACGTGGTGCGGGCGCTTCAGTTCGCCACAGTTCGGGCATTCGTTCGGATTCGCAGCGACCAGGGCATCGTGGGCGCGGCGCATGTTGCGGCGGGACCGCGTAACTCGGTTCTGAGGGACAGCCATGTCTCAACCTCGGGCTATTCGTGGGGCAAGGCCCCGGTTTTCCTGCGGTTTCGTCACTGGTTGCCTAGCGCTACCGGGTGCGAACCCAACGTACAAGCGAGGCCGGGAACATACTGGGATTCTGTCCGGGCGCAAGTGTTTTCTGGCATGTTTTCCGCGCCAGGTGCGGCAGTTTTCGGCTTATTCCCCGCCGCCGTTTTTTTTCATCAGATCGGCAAGTCCGGCGAAGGGGCGCCGCTCTTCGTCGGCAAGCGGTTCGGAGCCCGGCGGAGTGACGCTCGTGGTGCCGATCTCGGCGCCCTCGGCGCGCGGGTAGAGCGGCAGCGCGAGAGTCAGCGCCTCGACCATCACGGCCCCCGCATCGATCACCGTGGGCAACGGTTCGGCGGTCTCGTCCTCGGGCATCTCGATTTCCTCGCCGTCGGGTTCGGGCATGTCGGCGAGGTAGCGCCGCTCGACCGTCTCCTCGATCCGCGTCACGACGGGGGCGAGGCTGACCACGCAGGCTTGCGTGACCGTCGCGCCAAGCTCTGCCCTGAGCAGCCAGTCGCGCCGTCCCTGCGGCAGAAGCTCGCCGCGAAACCGGAGCTTGGCGACCGCGACGACACCGATTTCGGCGGCAATGCGCTCGAGCATCTCCGATTCCGGCTTCAGGTCGAACCGTGTCGGTTTGCGGGCCGCGAGATCGGCGACGCGGAGTGGATGGGGAGCGACGGTCGGGTGCGAACTCATGGGGCGGGTCCTCGGCCTGGTCCGGGTGCGCGATGGGGGCGGCTTGGTCCTTGTAGGACCGCCCCGGCATGTTGTAAGGCGGATAGAAGGCTTGAGGCGACAAGGCAAGAGGGCGGTATGGCTTGGCTCGGTTCCGGGATGCGACGCGGCGTGTTCGTGCTGTCGGTCGTGACGCTATCGGCCTGTACGTCGATTTACCAAAATCACGGCTATGTGCCGCGCGACGACGAGCTCGCGAAAGTCGTCGTCGGCGAATCGACGCGCGAGGCGGTGGCCGAAACCGTGGGGCGACCCACCTCGACCGGGCTTCTGACCGGTGCAGCCTGGTACTATGTCGGCAGCCGCTTCCGCCAGTACGGCGTCCGTGCGCCCGAGGAGATCGAGCGCGAGGTCGTGGCCATCAGCTTCGACGAGGCTGGGCTGGTCGAGAACGTCGAGCGTTTCGGGCTCGAGAACGGCCGCGCCGTGGTGATTTCGCGCCGCGTGACGGACAGCAACGTCAAGGGCCTGAGCTTCCTGCGCCAGCTGCTCGGCAACGTCGGCAATATCGACGCGAGCCAGGTTCTCGGCGAGAACTGAGCCGCCGCGACCTCATCTGGGCCGATGGCTCAGGGCGACGCCGTTGATGCAGTAGCGCAGGCCGGTCGGTTCCGGGCCGTCGGGAAAGACATGACCGAGATGGGCTTCGCAGGCCGCGCAATGGACCTCGGTCCGGCTCATGAACCAGCTCCGGTCCTCGGACTCGCCCACCGCGTCGGCGCTGATCGGCTTGTAGAAGCTGGGCCAGCCGGTTCCCGAGTCGAACTTCGCCTCGGCGTCGAACAGCGGACGGTCGCAGCAGACGCAGTGAAAATGCGCGGAACCCTTCGGGAAATCGTCATGGGTGAAAGCGCGTTCGGTCGCCTTCTTGCGGGTCACGCGATAGGCGAGATCCGAGAGAGCGGTCCGCCACTCCTCGTCGGGTTTGCGAATCTTTTCGACCATCGGCGCCTCCCTTTCCGTTATCTTTCCTTCGGGGTTCTCGGCTAAACCAGTAGCGATAGATGTAGGGCGCGCGGACCGCCGCGCCAAGCCGGAGACGGGGCGCATGCTGACATTGCACAGGGGCCGCTACAGGGCGCGGCTCGCGGAGACGCCGGAGGACGTCGCTCGGGCGCAGGAACTGCGCTGGCGGGCCTTCCGCGCTGCGCAGGCGGGCAGCGAGGAGGGTGGGCGCGATCGCGACCGTTTTGACTTCACTTGCCTGCACGTCCTTGTCGAGGAGGCCGCCACGGGCGTGCCGGTAGCGACCTGGCGCCTGCTGCCGTGCGCCGACAGTGGCCAGATCGAGCGGAGCTACACGGCCCAGTTCTACGACCTTGCTCCGCTATCTCGCTTCGCGGGACCTATGGTCGAAATGGGGCGGTTCTGTCTCGCGCCGGACCGTCACGATCCGGATATCTTGCGCATCGCCTGGGGAGCGATGACAGCGTTTGTCGATCGGCACGGAGTCACGATGCTGTTCGGTTGCGCCTCCTTTCCCGGAACCGATGCCAACGCTTATCTCGACGCCTTGGCCTATCTAGGTGCGCGGCATCTCGCGCCTCGACGCTGGCGTCCCGGAACCAGGGCCGCAGAAGTGATTTCGATCGCGCCGGAGGCAGCGACGCCGGAACCCGACACACGGCGGGCGCTGCTGTCGATGCCTCCCTTGCTCCGAAGCTATCTGGCGATGGGAGGTCGGGTAAGCGATCACGCCGTCGCCGACCGCGATCTTGGTACACTGCATGTCTTCATCGGACTCGAGGTTGCGCGGGTTCCTGCGGCTCGCGTGCGCGCGCTCCGGCTGAATGCCGAGTAACGATTGTTCGCCAAAAAAATTGAATCTGCAGATCACGCGCATGCCGCCTTGATTGCAGATGACGATGAGCTGACCGCCACATTCCACGAGGTGAAAGCCGCGGCGGCGGACCTCGACTTCGAACCGGCTCCGGCCGACTTCCCGGTCAATCCAGCGGACATCGCGCCGGACGACGCCTCCCTTGGCTACAGCCTGGGCGGCAACGATCGTGGCGATCCAGTCGTCGGGAGCTCTGGTTCGTGCAACGTCCATGCCCCGGACGATGCCGGGGCATGGTTGAGATTTGATGAAGCCGGATCCGGTTCAGCCGCGGGCGCGGCGGCCGCCACGGCGGCCCGACGCGGCCGAGGACTGCGCCGCCGAGGCTTCGGCGAAGCTCATGCCGCCTTCGACGGCCTCGAGAACCTTCGAGAAGCGGATCCACTCGCCGCCGTTGGCGTCGTGGTTCATCAGGAAGTTAGCGGCGCGGATCGCCTCCATCTCGACCTGGCGGACCGGGTTCATGATCGCCGAGGTCATGCCGGCGCCGATCGCCATCGGCAGGAAGGCGGCGTTGATGCCGTGCCGGTTGGGCAGGCCGAACGAGATGTTCGAGGCGCCGCAGGTGGTGTTCACGCCAAGTTCGTCGCGCAGGCGCTGGACCAGTGCGAAGACCTGGCGGCCGGCGGTCGCCATCGCGCCCACGGGCATCACCAGCGGGTCGACAACGATGTCATGCGCCGGGATGCCGTAATCGGCGGCGCGCTGTACGATCTTCTTGGCCACTTCGAAGCGGACGTTCGGGTCCTCCGAGATGCCGGTGTCGTCGTTCGAGATCGCCACGACCGGCACGTTGTACTTCTTCACGAGCGGCAGCACGAGCTCCAGTCGATCTTCTTCGCCCGTCACCGAGTTCAGGAGCGGACGGCCCTGTGCCGCCGCCAGACCGGCCTCGAGCGCGCCGGGAACCGACGAGTCGATGCAGAGCGGCACGTCAACGAGACCCTGGACGATCTCGATCATCTTCGTCATCAGCGGCGGTTCTGTCTCGTTCGGGTTGGGGTTCGAGTTGTAGACCACGCCCGCGTTCACATCGAGAACCATCGCGCCGCAGGCGACCTGCTCGAGCGCGTCCTTCTCGACGGTCGAGAAGTTGCCGGCCTCGAGCTCGGCCGCGAGCTTCTTGCGCCCGGTGGGGTTGATCCGCTCGCCGATCACGCAGAACGGCTCGTCAAAGCCGATGACGACGGTTTTCGTTTTCGATTCAATGACGGTGCGGGTCATGGTTCACCTTGTCTCTTTGTTATCCGTTCAGGCCTGCGCAGCCGGGACGGCGGATTTGCCGCCGTTCTCGATGGCCCAGGTGGCGTTGGTCTTGATACCGCCCAGCGGGAAGAAGTGCACGGATTCGATTCCGAACTCCGGGTTCGCGGCCTTGTGGGCGGCGAGCTCGGAGATGAACTCGTTCGGCTCGTAGGGCAGCAGGAGCTTGGTCACGTCCATCGCGCGCTTCTGCAGCACCTTGAGCGAGGGGCCGACGCCGCAGGCGATGGCGAACTTGATCATGGTCTGCAGCTTCGCGGGGCCCGCGACGCCGATGTGGACCGGAATGTCGATGCCTTCGGCCTGCAGGCGGTTGACCCATTTGATGACCGGCTTCGCCTCGAAGCAGAACTGGGTGGCCATCGCCAGCTTGGCGTCGGTGCGCTCCTTGAAGGCCTGCTTCCAGCGCAGCGCCTCCATCACGTTCTTGTCCGACCCGTCCGGGTCGATGTCCTTGTTGCCTTCCGGGTGGCCGGCGACATGGAGGCGGTCGAAGCCGTCGAAGAGGCCGGTTTCCATCAGCTGCATCGAGCAGTGGAAGTCGCCATGCGGCTTGGAGATGCCGCCGCCGAGGAGAAGCGCCTGCCTGACGTCGGCCTCGCCCTGGTAGCGGGCGATCCAGTCGGCGAGCGTCGCCTTGTCCTTGATGATCCGCGCCGGGAAGTGCGGCATCACCGGGAAGCCCTCGGCGGCGATGCGCTTGGCGGTCGCGACCATCTCCTCGATCGGCGTGCCGTCGATATGGGCGATGTAGACGCGCGTGCCGTTCGGCAGAAGGTCACGGAAATCCTCGACCTTCTCGGCGGTGCGCGGCATCACCTCGATCGAGTAGCCGTCGAGGAAAGCCTCCACGGCGGCATTGGCGCCCGAGGGCGCGGCGGTTTCCTTGCGGCGGAAATTCAGAAGTGCCATCGCTACCCTCCGGCGGTTAAACGGGCGTTATGCCCAGCCATTATTCTCGATGAGCGCCTTGATGCGCTCCTTGTCGTATTCGGCGTCGATCCGCGCCGCCTCGGCGGCGGCAACGGCCTCGTCCTCGCCCTCGATCGTGACCGGATCGGCCTTGCGCCATTCAGCGAGATAGGCGTCGGTTCCGGCGGCGCCGATCTTCATCGCGCAGCGGTCGATCGCCTGTTCGAAGCGTTCCGGCAGCGGCTTTTTCACGCCGCGACGGCCCTTGCCGACGATGACCTGGGCCGGGATGTCGCGCCAGTAGACGATAGTGACTTCAGCCATGACGAATCCTCTCGTTCGCGCACTCAATACCCTTCGGCAGACGCTGGCCGATGACGTTTTTCGACATTGTGCGGGGCCGGAGCGACCTGTGCCCGGAACGCGAGGTCGCCACGGGGCGGCGGTCACTGCGAAAGCGGCATGCAGACAGCGCGCGGCCGATGCGTCGACGGGCGGGGCGGGAGCGTCAGGGAACAAAATGTCGCAGGCGGGCGGGGGCGTCGCTTGCGCTGCGCTGCGGTGCCGTCTAGATTGAAACCAACAGCATATCGGAGGGCGCGATCATGGCGCCCAGGCGTCCCGGTGGTGCGGGCGCGTTCCCGAAATCGGTCGAGCCGCCCGGCACCCCAAGGCCAGACCCTGCGCAGCTCTATGCGGCGCTGGATCTGGGAACCAACAGCTGCCGCATGCTGATTGCCCAGCCGAAGGGCAGTCAGTTTCATGTGGTCGACAGTTTCTCGAAATCGGTCCAGCTCGGACAGGGGCTGGAAGCTTTCGGGCGTTTGTCGCGCGGGTCGATGGCGCGCACGGTGCAGGCCTTGCAGATCTGCCGCCGCAAGATCGAGCAGCACGAGGTCAAGCGCATGCGGCTCGTCGCGACAGAAGCCTGCCGGCGTGCGAAAAATGCGGCCGAGTTCCTGCGCATGGTACAGCACGAAACCGGCCTGCCGCTGGAGATCATCCAGCCCGAGGAGGAAGCGCGGCTCGCCGTGGTCTCCTGCGCGCCCCTGGTCTCGACCAAGACCGAGCAGCTTCTCGTCGTCGATATTGGCGGGGGTTCGACCGAGCTCGTCTGGATCGACCTGTCCGCCGTGCCGCGCCACGACCGGCCACGGGCGATCATGCGGCTCCATGCCGGTTTCCATCCGCCGGAAAGCCCGTTCCCGGCGGCGAAGGTCGTCGACTGGATCTCGGTGCCGCTCGGGGTCGCGACGCTCAAGGATCAGTTCCACGACGTCGAGGACGACGCCGCGCGCTTCGCGCTGATGAGCTGGTTCTTCGAGGAGAATCTCGCCGATTTCTCGCCCTACAACGCGTCGCAGCCGCGCGAGCGGTTCCAGATCATCGGCACCTCGGGAACGGTGACAACGGTGGCGGCGAGCCATCTCGGCCTGAAGCGCTACGACCGCAACAAGGTCGATGGGCTGCGGATGACCTCGGACCAGATCGACCGGGTGATCCGCGACTACCTGCACCTTGGGCCGGAGGGCCGTCGCAATGATCCGCGGATTGGTCGCGACCGGCATTCGCTGATCATGTCAGGCGCGGCGATCCTTCAGGCGCTGATGCGGATCTGGCCGACCGACCGGCTCTCGGTCGCCGATAGGGGGCTGCGCGAGGGGCTCCTTTATGCCCAGATGTCGGCCGACGGTGTCCTTGAGGACGGGCCGTTCTGAACCATCGGGCCGCCCGCGATTGCCTTGGCGGCGCGTCGTGAGTATTTGAGCCGGGAACAGATGAAGAGGGCCCGTTCGGGGGCGGCGGATATGGCGAAGACACCTTCGGGCAAGACATCGGGGCGCGGGCAACGCGACCTCAGGGTGCGGGTGAAGACCGCCAAAGGGCGGAAGCTGTCGTCGACGCTCTGGCTCGAGCGGCAGCTCAATGATCCCTACGTCCAGCGTGCCAAGAAGGAAGGCTATCGCGGCCGCGCGGCCTACAAGATCCTCGAGCTTGACGACAGGTTCCGCTTCCTCGTGCCCGGCGCTCGGGTCGTCGATCTCGGCTGCGCACCGGGCGGATGGTGCCAGATCGCGGTCGAGCGGGTGAACGCGCTCGGCCAGAAGTCGGGCAAGAAGGTGGGCACGGTGCTGGGCGTCGACCTGCAGGAGGTCGAGCCGATCGCCGGGGCCGAGATCCACCAACTCGACTTCCTGTCCGACGGGGCCGACGCGAAGGTCAAGGAATGGCTTGGCGGGCGCGCCGACGTCGTGATGTCGGACATGGCGGCCGCGGCCTCGGGCCACAAGGGGACAGATCACCTGCGCATCGTGGCGCTGTGCGAGGCGGCCGCCTATTTCGCCTTCGATGTGCTGGAGGAGGGCGGCACTTTCGTTGCCAAGGTGCTTGCCGGCGGCGCGGAGAATGAGCTGCAGGCGCTCTTGAAGCGGGCATTTGCCAAGGTCGCGAACGTCAAGCCACCGGCGAGCCGCGCGGACAGTTCCGAGAAGTTCGTCGTCGCGACCGGTTATCGCGGCCTTCCGGCTGAGTCCGATCAGGACGATTGAGCGCGGCTCAGGGGCTCGTGCTGACGCCGATTCCCTCGATCAGGACCGACACCGGCGCGCCGCAGTGAAAGACGTGGTAGGTCACCAGCGTTTCGGGGCTGCGCATGATGCCCGGACGGTCTGTCAGGTCGCGTGCCATCCGGAAGTCCGGCCGGAACTCGCCGGTGCCGGCATTGATCTTCTGGTGGGGTGAGACACGCAGGTCGGATCGCGGTCGTCCCGGCCCGAGAGCGCCCGCAGGTATCAATACCGGTAACGCGTCTGGATTGGCGCGCAGGAACTCCTCGTCGAGGTGAATTCGGTCGACCCACGCGACATGCGCAAGCGATCCCTGGACCGTGCGCAACGGATCGCGCCGCCGCAAGGCCTCGATTGGCAGGTCGCCGAAGTCCGTAGCGACGCGGGCGTTGCGGCAAAAGCCCGGCAGCGTCCACAGAATCGGCTCGCGAGGGGCGTGTCGGCCCGCCCCCCGCCTGACCGCGCCGGGCGTTCCGGACTTGCCGGAGGCGCTATTGGTCTTTCCGTCGTTATCCATGGTTCACTCGGACCGTTCCTACTCACACTTCCTCCGCCGCTGTTGGCGGAACATGCCGGGGCGAAGCCGCCCGCCCCGGCATGCCGGCACCGAACCTACATGGCCCGGCTTTCGCCGGATCTACTCGTCACAGGGTACTCGGTTCACTCGTTACGCCGCCAGGTGATGCCAAGCCGTGGCGTAACTCAGTTAAAGCCCCCTGAATCGGGCCAGTCTGTGGCGCAATTGTCCCGGAAACACGGGCAAGGCCGGGCGTGGATCCGTGGAGGGTGCCGGCTTTGGGGCGGGGTTGTCTTCGCTGGCACGACAATCGCGCTCCGCACGTTTCGTTCGCCTCGGTCGGCGCCGGGTTCCATCGGAGATTGTTCACTCGCGCAAATGGGGGACTAGTCTATTTAGACAGGTGTAGAATGTGACATTTCTGACAAAATTCACCGTTCCCCCTCGGGAAACACTGAGTTGAGTAGTGTTTTTACGCTACGTCACCCGTTTTGTGCAAAGCGCATTGCGGCTTCCGACGGCTGCCGTCGCGGCGATTCTGGTCGGTCAATGACCGCTTCCGTGCCGACGTCGTCCCCTGATCGGGGCATCGCGTGCGCCTTGTTTGCTCGGCGATTCTGGAGGGCGTTTCGCATGAAGAACGCTCCACGCGCCGCGAATGGCAGCGGAACCGGGCTCCCTCCAGCGACGGGTCGGGGGCAATCCGGCAGTATCCGGTGCTTCGATACAGAAAATGCCGGCATCGCTGCCGGCAGACCCAAACTATCTCAATTCCGTTGCGAGGTATCGAGGGCCCCAAGAGCCTTCGAGCGGGGTGGCCGCGGTCTCAGCTGCCCCAGGTGCGGATCGGCCCGCAGTCCATGTGCACGAAATTGGACCGCGAATACCTGCCGACGCCGCCCGCCTCGCAGGCCGCTGCGGCGCGGTACATCTGCGACACCGAGCGCGACCGCAACCGCAGGTCCGCCGCCTGAGCCTTCATGTGCAAGGAATTGCGGGCGACCCCGCGCGAGGACGAACGCAACAGCGCATTGGTCTTCGCGGTCCGGTAGCCCGACAGCAGCATGTAGGGCTCGCTCACGTCGAGAAGCGCATGCGCGGCCGCAGCGATGTCGACGGTGCGCGGATCGATCTCCTTGGTCTCGTTCGAGCGCCAGTCACGCATGAAATAGGTGATCTCGTTGAGCGCCTCGGGAATGTACTCGCCCTCGATCCAGTAGACCGTGTCGATGCTTTCGCCGGTGCGACCAGAATACATGCGGATGCGGCGGACATCGCCGGCCCCGCGGAGAAAACCGAAAGCATTGGAGCAAGTCGGAGCAGCCACCACGGCTGTCGCCGCAAAGGCTGCAAGAATTCCACGCCGAGTGAAACCCGATACAGAGTGATCTGTCATGACAATCGCCTGTCCCGTAACGTGTCACCGCTTTTTCAGCGGCTTGTTGTCTCAAGTTATCCCCAAGTGCTGCAATCTTATGGCACAGGATGATTCCCGCGCCAACCGGACAAATCGACCGCAGCCGCGAAATGGCCTCGATCGGCGAAAACTTGCTGAGCGAGGAGATAGCGGGCGCCAAGCGAAGATCGCCATCCCGACGTTGCCGAAATGCGACAGGTCGCGACGGACGCCATGCGTCCTGTCCGCAACGTGAATGGACTTGATGGTCGAAATCCCGGACATTCGGGGAACGACAATGGAACAGGACGCAGAGGTTTACATGACGGCGACGGCCTTTCGCCCGGGGATTCTCGGTCTTGTCCATTTCCTGCTCCTTTCACTTTTCGTGCTGCTCCTCGGCGTACCCGATCCGGCGATGGCGAATTCGCTCGCCTATCGCCAGGCCGTGGCGGAGGCTGCCGCGTCGGATCGTGCGCTGGCCGAGTTCTACCGCGAGCGGGACTATCTTCCGCTCTGGACCTCCGGTGCCGATTCCGGACGCAGGGCGGCACTCTTCGGCGCGCTCGACATGGCCGGGGAACACGGTCTGCCGGTCGGGCGCTACGAATCCGACGAGCTGCGCGCCGCATTTGCGGAGCTGCGCTCCGAACGGCAGCGCGGACGGCTCGAAGTCAGGGTGTCCGCCGCATTCCTGCGTTACGCGCGCGACGTGCAGACCGGTTTCGTCGATCCGGTCAGCGTCGACGCGGGAATCGTGCGCGAGGTGCCGAGGCGCGACCCGCTGCAGACATTGCGATCCTTCGCGGCCGCCGATCCGGCCGCTTTCATCAAGGGATTGCCGCCGCAGATGCGGCAATACGGCGAGCTGCGCCGCGCCCGCCTCGATCTCGAGGCGGTGATCGGCCGCGGTGGCTGGGGCGCGACTGTCGCGTCCGATAAGACTCTTCGACCCGGCGACAGCGGGCCATCGGTCGTCGCATTGCGCGACCGTCTGATCAGCATGGGCTATCTGGGGCGCACGGCGACGCAAACGTTCGACGGCACCCTCCAGAAGGCGGTCCAGGGATTTCAGCTTGAACATGGACTCGCGCCGGACGGCGTCGCCGGTCCCGGCACGCTCGCCGAGGTCAATGTCGGCGCCGAGGCGCGGCTGCACGCGGTCCTCGTCGCGATGGAGCGGCTGCGCTGGATGAACGGCATCGAGCTCGGCAAGCGCCACATCTGGGTGAACCTACCGGATTTCACCGCGAAGATCGTCGATGACGGCAAGGTGACCTTCGAATCCGTGACCGTCGTTGGCATGAACGAGGATGGCCGTCGCAGCCCGGAGTTTTCCGACCAGATGGAATTCATGGTCGTCAACCCGACGTGGAACGTGCCGCACTCGATCACGGTCAAGGAATACCTGCCGATGCTGCAAAAGAACCCACGCTCGGTGGGGCATCTCAGGATCACCGACCGGCACGGACGGGTCGTGAACCGCGACGCGACCGACTTCAGCCAGTTCACCGCGAGCAACTTCCCGTTCCGGATGTCGCAGCCGCCGGCGGACGACAATGCGCTTGGCTTGGTGAAGTTCATGTTCCCCAATCCCTGGAACATCTACCTGCATGACACGCCCTCGAAGTCGCTGTTCCAGAAGGAGGCGCGGGCCTTCAGCCACGGCTGCATCCGGCTCGGCAAGCCCTTCGACTTCGCCTATGCGCTGCTCGCGCGGCAGACCGACGATCCCGTAGGCCTGTTCGAGCGGCATCTGAAGACCCGCTCCGAGACGACGATCCACCTGCAGAAGCCGGTGCCGGTGCATCTTGTCTACTTCACCGCCTGGCCCTCGGCGCGCGGCGAGATCGAGTACCGGCGCGACGTCTATGGCCGCGATGCGCGGGTTTTCGACGCGATGCAGGCGGCCGGGCTGGTCTTGCGCGAGGTTCGGGGATAAGCCTGCCACGGGGCCGGATCGGCGCCGAAGACGGGAAGTTCCGAGATGCCAAGATCCTTTTCGATTGCCGAGATTGCCGAAGCCCTGGGGGCACGGACCGAAGGTGACGTGACGGTGCGGATCACTGGCGCCGCCGAGCCGGGCATGGCTGGCCCCGAGGATCTCGCGCTCGCGATGGATCCGAAATATGCCGCTGGTCTCGCCGGGGGCAGGGCGCGTGCGGCCATGCTCTGGGAGGGGGCCGACCGCGCCGCGCTCGGCCTCGATGCGGCAATCTTCGTGGCGCGGCCCCGGCTCGCGATGGCGGGCGTGACCCGCGTCCTTGACCCCGGACCGGCGATCGCGCCGGGGATCCACCCGACGGCGGTCGTGGACCCGACGGCCGAGATCGGCGCGGGCGCGGCGGTCGGTGCCTTCGCGGTGATCGGCGCCGGAGTGCGGATCGGCGCCGGGGCACGGATCGCAGATCATGTCACGATCGGCCCCCGGACCGCCATCGGCGCAGATGCGCTGATCCATTCCGGGGTCCGGATCGGCGCCGGGGTGACGATCGGCGATCGCTTCATCTGCCAGCCGAACACCGTGATCGGGGCCGACGGCTTTTCTTTCGTGACGCCCGAGAAATCCGGGGTCGAGGAGATCCGGGAATCGCTCGGCGAACGCGCGGCAATCCGTGCGCAGCGCTGGACCCGAATCCATTCGCTCGGCGGCGTGGTGATCGGCGATGACGTCGAGTTCGGGGCCAACGTCACCGTCGACGCCGGCACGATCCGCCCGACGCGGGTCGGTTCGGGCACCAAGATCGACAATCTCTGTATGGTCGCCCACAACGTCACAATCGGCCGCGACTGCCTCTTCGCCTCGCAGACCGGTGTCGCCGGGTCGACGCGGGTCGGCGACCGCGTCGTGCTCGGTGGACAATGCGGCGTCTCCGACAACATCTTCATCGGTGATGACGTGATCGCAGGCGGCGGCACCAAGATCTACACCAACGCACCGGCCGGCCGCGTGCTCCTCGGCGCGCCCGCGCTGAAGATGGAGACCCATGTCGAGGCGTGGAAGAACATTCGCCGGCTCGGGCGTCTTTTCGCCCAGGTCGCCGAGCTTCGTGATGCTGTTACACGGATCGGCGATGGAGCGGCAAAAGGGGGATCCGATGCTGACAACAGAACTGACGATTAGGGACCGGGTGATCGCGATCATCGCCGAACAGGCGGTGCTCGACATCTCCGAGGTCCGTCCCGAGATGAGCCTCGAGGAGCTTGGCATCGACAGCCTCGGGCTGGTCGAGTCGATTTTCGCGATCGAGGAGGCGTTCGACATCTCGGTGCCGTTCAACGCCAACGAGCCCGACAAGAACGAGTTCGACATCTCCTCGGTCGCCGCGATCATCGGTGCCGTCGAAGGCCTGGTGGCGCGATCGAAATGAGGCGCGTGGCGATCACGGGCGCGGGCACGATCAACGCGCTCGGCCACGACGTGGCCTCGACCTGGGAGGCGATGCGCGAGGGGCGCTGCGGCATCGGGCCGCTCGACTTCCGCGATGTCGAAAGGCTGTCGATCCGCATCGGCGGCCAGGTCCGCGGCTGGGAGGCCGAGGCACAGTTCAACCGTCAGGAAATCGCGCTCTACGATCGCTTCACGCAGTTCACCATGCTCGCCGCGCGGCAGGCCGTGACGCAGTCGGGCCTCGATTTTCGCGGCAAGCTGGGCCTCGACTGCGGCGTCGTGCTCGGCACCGCCGGGGGCGGGGTCAACACCTGGGACGAGAACTACCGGACCGTCTATGAGGAGGGCAAGAACCGCGTCCATCCCTTCGTCGTGCCGAAGCTGATGAACAATGCCGCGGCCTCGCATGTCAGCATGGAATGGAGCCTGCGCGGACCGTCGTTCACGGTGGCGACCGCCTGCGCCTCGTCGAACCACGCGATGGGGCTCGCGTTCCAGATGGTGCGCTCGGGGGTGGCGCGGGCGATGATCACCGGCGGGTCCGAGGCGATGCTCTGCTTCGGCGGCATCAAGGCCTGGGAGGGGCTCCGAGTGATGTCGAAGGACGCCTGCCGGCCGTTCAGCGCCAACCGCAACGGCATGGTGCAGGGCGAGGGGGCCGGGATCTTCGTCTTCGAGGACTGGGACCACGCGGCCGCCCGCGGCGCCGACATTCTCGCCGAGGTCGCGGGATTCTCGATGACGTCGGATGCTGCCGACATCGTGATGCCGAGCCAGGCCGGCGCGGAACGCGCGATCTCCGGGGCGCTCAGGGACGCAAGGCTCCAGCCAAGCGATGTCGGCTATGTCAACGCGCACGGGACCGGAACCGCGGCCAACGACAAGACCGAGTGCGCCGCCGTGGCCCATGCCTTCGGCCATCATGCCGACCGGCTGATGATCTCGTCGACGAAGTCGATGCACGGCCACCTGATCGGCGGCACCGGCGCGGTCGAGCTTCTGGCCTGCATCATGGCGCTGCGCGAGGGCGTGATCGCGCCGACGATCGGCTATCAGGAACCCGATCCGGAATGCGCGCTCGACGTGGTGCCGAATGTCGCGCGCGAGGCGAAGGTCACAGCGGTCCTGTCGAACGCCTTCGCCTTCGGCGGGCTGAACGCGGTGATCGCGCTCAAGCGCGCTTGAGCGACCTTCTCCGGCATCGGAAAGCGAAACGCCGCCCCGAGGGGCGACGTCCGGTGAGAGTGGTGAGGGCTGGTCCGGTTACTGCGGCGCGTTGGCCTTCGTGACGGCCTCGAAGCCGGCGGTGAAGCCGCTGAGCGAAAGCTCGATGTCGACGGTGCGCGACGGGTCGGCCACCGGAACCACCGAGAGCACCGCAATCTTGCCCTTGCGGAAGGCGTCGAGGTCTTCCTTCGTGAAGCCGACCCGCGCGATGCAGCCGACCTCGGTGCAGAAGGTGAACGGATAGCGCTTGGCCTGGCCGCCATCGATCGAGATGTTTAGTTGCTGGGTCAGGAGAGTCTCGAGCGGCATGATCACGGTCGCGCCGGCCGCGGCCTCGGAGCCCTCGGGCAGGGCGAGCATGCTGATCTCGGCGATCGGCTTGTCGGTGCCCTTGTCCTTCAGGAGCTGGTAGAGCTGGCAGGGATCGGCGCCCTCCTTGGCATGCAGGCAGCGCAGTTCCCAGGAATCGAATTTCTCGGCAACATAGGGCTCGCCGGCGCCTTCGGCGGCAGCTGCCGGAGCCGCGTCGGCCGCCGGGGCCTCGGTCTGGGCAGCCTCGTCGGCGGGTGCCTCCGGTGCCGCTGCTTCCTGCGCCCAGAGCGGCGTGGCCGCGAGAGCAAGCGCCAGCGTCAGGTATTTGGTGATTGAGGACATTTGTGCTTCCGTTGATCGGGGGGAATGGTTGCGCTGCGTTTAGCATGCGCGCTCTTCTGTGTCAGCGGCGAAAAGCTGCGCCGACGGTGATAGCGGCTTTTCGCTTAAGCATTTTCGGTCGCTGCGGCGCGTCGCGGTAGGATTTGAGAGCAGCAGCAAAAAAGGGCCCCGAAAGGGCCCTTTTTCAATCTTTCGCTCCCTGTCGGACAGGCCGACTTAGTCATTGGCCCGAACGCTATTCAGTTCGCCCCGTTGCGTCAACAAGAAAATACACATGATCCACAAATCTGATTTTGTTGGAAAAAAGAGCCGCGCCCTGCGGCGCGGCCAGTCCAACCGGGAGGAGGGAACACACGGGCGCCAAGGATGCGTGCCCGGACGCGATCACTCTGGCATGGCGGGGGCAAGGCTGTATTGTTCAGGGAAGCGGGACCGGTGAGACGGAGGGGCGACGTGCTGACAGAAGCGGGGATATTCGTTGGTGGCGGCGGCGAAGGGTACGGGGCTCCGCAGGAGCTTCTCCTGAAATACGGCAACCGCCACGGGCTCGTCGCCGGCGCGACAGGGACCGGCAAGACCGTCACGCTGCAGATCCTTGCTGAGGGGTTTTCGGCCGCAGGCGTCCCGGTCTTCCTCGCCGACGTCAAGAGTGACCTTGCCGGGCTCGCCGTCGCGGGTTCCGCCGAGGCGAAGCTACACGACGCCTTCATGAAGCGCTGCGCGACGATCGGCTACGAGTTGACCTACCAGGCCTTCCCTGTGGCGTTCTGGGATCTCTTCGGCGAGCAGGGCCACCCGATCCGCACCACGGTGACGGAGATGGGGCCGCTCCTCCTGTCGCGGCTGATGGATCTCAGCGAGGCGCAGGAGGGGGTCCTGAACATCGCCTTCCGGCTCGCAGACCAGGAGGGGCTGCCGCTTCTGGATCTCAAGGACCTGCAGGCGATGCTGGTCTGGATCGGCCAGAACGCGGCCGAGATCGGCCTGCGCTACGGCAACGTCGCCAGCGCGACGGTGGGCGCGATCCAGCGACAGCTGCTGGTGCTGGAGAACCAGGGCGGCACGCGGCTTTTCGGCGAGCCAGCGCTCGATCTTGCCGACATGATGCGCCTGGCCCCGGACGGCCGCGGCCAGGTCAACATCCTCGCCGCCGACAAGCTGATGGCCTCGCCACGGCTCTACGCGACCTTCCTCCTCTGGCTCCTGTCGGAGCTTTTCGAGGAGCTGCCCGAGGTCGGCGACCCGGACAAGCCGAAATTCGTCTTCTTCTTCGACGAGGCGCATCTGCTCTTCGACGACGCGCCGAAGGCGCTCGTGGACAAGGTGGAGCAGGTGGCGCGGCTGATCCGCTCGAAGGGGGTGGGGGTGTTCTTCATCACCCAGAACCCCGCCGACGTGCCCGACGACATTCTCGGCCAGCTCGGCAACCGGGTGCAGCACGCGCTCCGCGCCTTCACCGCGAAGGACCAGAAGGACCTCGCCCGCGCGGCGCAGAACTACCGGCCGAACCCCGCCTTCGACACCGAGACCGCGATCAAGGAGGTCGGGACCGGCGAGGCGGTTACCTCGTTTCTGCAAAACAAGGGCGTGCCCGGCATCGTCGAACGCACGCTTGTGCGACCGCCGGCGAGCCAGCTTGGCCCGATCACGCCCGAAGAGCGCCGCGCCGTGATTGCGGCGACGGGACTCGGTTACAAGTACGACCAGACCATCGACCGCGACTCGGCCTTCGAGCGGCTCCAGGCCCGCGCCGAGGCCGCGGCGCAGGCCGCTGCGGAAGCCGAGGCCGCGGAGGAAAGGCTCGCCGCCGACGAACGTGCCCGGAAGGAGTCGCGCCGCTACGAGGGACGCAGCCGGCGCGGCTCGTCGCGCTCGGACAGCATCGCCACGGCCTTCGGCAAGAGCCTCGCGCGGCAGCTTGGTACGAAGACCGGCCAGGCGATCGTGCGCGGCATCCTCGGCTCGCTCTTCAAGTCGCGCTAGACAGCCGGTCGCGCTCGGCAGGCTGCACGATTCGCCGGATCCTGTAGTATTATCAATGCCGACGGCGCGCGATTCCCACGATTTCCGCGTATTCGACGCATGCGCAGGAGGATTAAGAAGAATGAAAAAACCGACGAAATCGGACGAAGATCGGGGGCCGAAGGAGACGAAGAAAGAGCGGCCGGACGCCAAGGTGCCGGAATGGGCGGAGGATATGGAGCATACGCTTCGCCGCCTCGTCAGGGAGAGGGAGAAGGAGCGGTCGAAGAATCCCGGTCTCTATCGCTGACGTAGACCACGTACCTGCGACCACCCGGCCGCGCGAGGCGCTCAGAGCGGCCGGATCTTCAACCGGGTGATGCGGTTCTCCTTGCGGCTCAGCACCTCGAAACGGAAGCCGTGGAACGAGAAGACCTGGCCCTCCGCCGGGATCATCTGCGCCTCATGGATGACGAGGCCGGCGATGGTGTTGGCCTCGTCGTCGGGCAGCGACCAGTCGGTCGCGCGGTTGAGGTCGCGGATCGTCATCGCGCCGTCGACGACGCAGTCGCCCGCCTCGGTGCGCTTCAGGGGATGCTCGGAGTCGATGTCGAACTCGTCGGTGATCTCGCCGACGATCTCCTCGATGATGTCCTCAAGCGTGAGAAGGCCGCGCAGGTCGCCATATTCGTCCACCACCAGCGCGAAATGGGTGCGCCGCTTGAGGAACTCGCGCATCTGCTCGTCGAGCGGCGTGGTCTCGGGCACGAAATAGGGCGCCTTCGCGACGCTCATCACGTCGAGGTCGCGGATCGAGGCGAGATTGCCGTCCTCGCCGCGCACGACCTTCTCGACCGCGCGCAAAAGGTCCTTGGCATGGATCACGCCGATGATGTTCTCGCGCTCGCCGCGATAGATCGGCAGACGCGTGTGCGGCGAGGCGAGCACCGTCGAGAGGATCCGGTCCGGCCCGGCATCGGCGTCGATCATCTCGATCTGGCTGCGGTGGCGCATGATCTCCTCGACCGTGCGCTCGTTGAGGTCGAGCGCGCCGAGGAGACGGTCGCGGTCCTCCTTCAGCACCGCCCCCTCGGAATGGCCGAGCGCGAGCGCGCCGACGATCTCGTCGCGGAACGACAGGATGTGGCTGTCGGGGTCGGTACGGACGCCGAAGAGGAACAGCAGGCCGCGAACGATCAGCCGGACCAATGTCACGATGGGCGACAGCACGAGGATCAGGAGCCGGATCGGCCGCGCCACGCGCGAGGCGGCACTTTCGGGCGCGGTGATCGCATAGGTCTTGGGCAGGACCTCGGCGAAGATCAGCACCAGCGTCGTCATCACCAGCGTTGCCACCGCGACGCCGTTCGCGCCGAAGAGTCGCGAGAAGAGCGCGGTTGCGAGTGCGGCCGACAGGATGTTGGCGACGTTGTTGCCCAGAAGGATCGCGCCGATCAGCTTCTCGCCGTCTTCGGTGACCCGGAGTGCCGCCTGCGCGCCGGGGTTGCCCTTGTCGGCCTGCGCCCGGAGCTTGCCGCGCGAGGACGCCGTCAGCGCCGTCTCGGAGCCCGAGAAGAAGGCCGAGAGCAGCAAAAGCCCCAGGATCGCCGCGGCCGTCAGCCAGAAGGCGGTGTCATAGACCGTGCTCGTCTCCATCGGATCCTTCCTTTCAGTCTCGGATGTTTATGGGGAGTCTCCGGCCCGCCTTCAAGCGCCGCCGGCGGTCACTCCGTGTCGCGGGCGAGGGGATGGTGCTCCAGCACCAGTTCCCTGAGCCGCGCGTCGAGCACATGGGTGTAGATCTCGGTGGTCGAGACATCGGCATGGCCGAGCAGCGTCTGGATCGCCCGGAGATCGGCGCCACCGGCGAGGAGGTGCGTGGCGAAGGCATGGCGCAGCACATGCGGCGTCACCTTCGCCGGCGCGATCCCGGCGGCCAGGGCGAGCTCCTTGAGAAGCGCATGGAACGCCTGGCGGGTCATGTGGCCAGCCTGCCCGCGGGCGGGAAAGAGGTGGCGTCCCGGCGGGATCTGCGCCTTGAGCCGCGCGGCCTCCTCGGCAGCGTCTCGCGCCGCGAGCCAGTCTGCGAGCGCCGTGCGGGCCGGGGGCGAAAGCGGCACCATCCGCTCCTTGTCGCCCTTGCCGCGCACCATCAGCATCCGCGGATCGCCGCGCGCCGCCGCGACCGGCAGGCCGACAAGCTCGCTGACCCGCATGCCGGTGGCGTAAAGAAGCTCCATCAGGCAGATGTTGCGCAGGCGGTCGAAGTCGCCGCGGCCGCTTTTGCGGGCGGCGTCGAGCAGCGTCTCCACCTCCTCGACGCTCAGCACTTTCGGCAGGCGCTTGGCCCGGCCCGGCCCGGTGATCTGGATCGCCGGGTTGTCGCCGCGCCAGCCTTCCTCATAGGCGAAACGGTAGATCTGGCGGATCGACGACAACCGCCGCGCGCGGGTGGCGCGCGACAGACCCTCGGCTTCGCAGCCGACGAGATAGGCCTCCACGTCGGTCCGCGCCGCGCGATCGAAGCCGAGCCCGCGGTGTGCGAGCCAGCCGGCGAAGTCCTTCAGGTCGCGCCCATAAGCGAGAAGCGTGTTGCGCGCCGCCCCGAGCTCCGCCGCCTGGGCATCGAGGAAGGCCGAGATCCAGCGGTCCGCGTCCTTCATTCTCAGCCCCGCCGCTCCAGCAGCATCAGTTCGAGCGCCGCGCGCCGCGCGACCCTCTCGTGCCCGAGGTGGCGCAGCAGGACGAGCCCCTCTGTCACGTCGCGCAACTCCCCGCGCGCGCCCTCGGTGATGTCATCGACCGCCGCGAGCAGTGCCTCGCCGGCCCGGTTCTCGTCGAGGAGCGTCGCGTATTTCGCAGCCGGCGCCTTGCCGGGCCCGAAGGCGGCCTGAACCGCCGCGCCCATCTGGTCGGGCGGGCGCGCATCGGCGGTCCGTCCGATCGCGAGACCGATCAGGAACGCCTCGGTGTCATCCGTGGGAGCCCGCGTCGCGGCGATGCGCTCGGAGTCTTCGGACAGAAGGCCGACCCGGAACGCGAGCATGCCCGCCTCGCCCTCGAGACGCGCGCCGGACAGCGCGCGGCCGTAGAGCGCGGCGAAGGGGACCTCGAGCTCGATCGCCGACATCTGTTCCCAGGCTTCGGGCAGGATCTTCGCGATCCGCGCCGCGTCATGGGCCGAAATCGCGGTATCGAGCGCCTGGATCAGGTCGACCCGCTCCCAGACCCCGCCCGACGCCGCGGCCTTGCGTTCGGTGTAAAGCCCGAGGAGCCGGTTCGGCTCGATCGCGCCAGTCCGGGCTAGCCGCTCGCCGGCTTCCAGCCGCGTCTTCCAGCCGGCGTTGGAGCGCAGGTCGGCCTGCGCGAAGGCCACCGGCAGCGTCGTCGTCGCCAGCGGTTGTCCGATCGCCTCCATCAGCCGAAGCACGAGCGGCGAGGGGCGCTGCGGCACCGGCAGGGGCGGCTCACCCTCGAAAAGCTCGGGGTCGAGGAACCGCTCGAGGAGTGCTGCGGTCTCGGCATCGACATAGCCGAGCGTCTCGCCGGTCCTGAGCGACAGCGCCGCCGCGTTCCAGTCGCCGCCCCGCGCGAGGCAGAAGACCCGCGCCGGGAAGGTCGGCGCGATCTCCGGGGTCTCGCGCATCTTCACGCAGGCCCGGTCCTCCTGGCCGATGAGAAGCGCGACGTCGAACCAGCGGCGGAACGCCTCGGCCTTCGGATCCTCGACCAGTTCCAGAAGCGAGAGCGCGGGATCGAGCGCGCCGAGATCGAGAAGCTTGTCCACCCGCGCGAGGAACAGCGCGCCGCTGCCATCGGAATCGACCGGCGGCGCGAGTTCGGCCAGAAGCAGCGTGTAGAGAAGCGACTGGATCGCGGGCAGCGTATCGACGCGCTCGGCCCGGATCAGCCTTGCGAGGTCATCGGAAGCGGTGGTTCCCCACAATCCGCGCGGCAAGCCGGTCCTGGATTGGGGCAGAAGCCCGAGGCCGTCGAGCGTCGGCCCGTCGATCGGCGAGATGGCGATCGGCGAGCGGGAAACCCCTGCCGCCACCGGCGGTTCGATCCTCGTCGCGGGCGGCAACGGTCGCGCCGACGAACCCGCCACCGATTTCGACAACCAGTCGATCGCCGACAGCGGCGGCGCTCCATGCGACTCCGCGTGCAGCGGGGTTGCCGTCAGGATCGCGGCAGCGAGAACGCCGCCCCTAGTTTTCCACATTCAGTTCGACCGGTTCGTTGACCTCGGTCCGCTTCGGCGTCATGTCGCCGAGATAGGCGTAGCCCGCCAACCCGATGAAGCCGAGAAGCGCGAGAATGAAAATCGCCTTGAGAAGTCGCAGCATTCTTTCCTGCCGTTTTCTTGTCGTTTGTCGGGTCTTGCCCGTTGCCTGTATTTGACCCGAGGGTCCGATCCGCGATGATACGGCGCGAATGCACCGATTATATATGGCAATTCCGGCGAATTCACGCCATTCACGGCAGAAAGTTTCGTCATGGGCAGGAGGTCGCCGCGCCGGCGGACCGGCTGCCGGGCCGGGGGTGAGAGGCACCGAGTGCGGCAAAGGCTGAAAAAGACGGTCGTGCTGGTGGGCATGATGGGGGCGGGCAAGACCGCGGTCGGCACGGCGCTTGCGCGGCTGCTCGGCGTCGGGTTTCTCGATTCCGACGAGGAGATCGTGCGCGCCGCGAACCGGACCGTGGCCGAGATCTTCGAACGCGACGGCGAACCCTTCTTCCGCGCCCGCGAATCGGAGGTGCTGGCGCGCCTTCTCGCCGGACCGCCCTGCATCCTGTCGACCGGCGGCGGCGCCTTCCTGTCGGCCGAGAACCGCAAGCTGATCGCTGCGAAGGGCGTCTCGGTTTGGCTCCGGGCGGATCTGGAGCTTCTCTGGCAGCGGGTGCGCCACAAGAACACAAGGCCGCTCCTGCGCACCGCCGACCCGAAGGGGACGCTGGCGGCACTTCTGGACAAGCGCGCGCCGCTCTATGCCGAGGCAGGCGTGATCGTCGACGCGCGGGCCGAATACTCGATCGAGGACATGGCCCGTCAGGTGATCGCCGCGCTGGCCGAACGCCCCGACATTCTGGAGACCGCATGACCGACACGACCGAAACCGTCCACGTGGATCTTGGCAGCCGCAGCTACGACGTGCGCATCGGCGCCGGGCTTCTCGCCCGCGCGGGGGCGGAGATCGCACCGTTCCTCAAGCGGCGCCGGGTCGCGGTGCTGACCGACGAGACGGTGGGAGAGCTCCATCTCGACGCCCTGCGCGAGGGTCTCGACGATATCGCGATGACCGCGCTGGCGCTGCCGGCAGGCGAGGCGACCAAGGGATGGCCGCAATTCTCGCGCGCGGTCGACTGGCTCCTGGCCGAGAAGGTCGAGCGGCGCGACATCGTGGTCGCGTTCGGCGGCGGCGTGATCGGCGATCTCGCGGGCTTCGCCGCCGCGGTACTGCGCCGCGGCGTGCGCTTCGTCCAGATCCCGACCTCGCTTCTCGCGCAGGTCGACAGTTCGGTCGGCGGCAAGACCGGGATCAACTCGGTCCACGGCAAGAACCTGATCGGCGCCTTCCATCAGCCCGCGCTGGTGCTCGCCGACATCGGCGTGCTCGGCACGCTGCCGGCGCGCGATTTCCTCTCGGGTTACGGCGAGGTGGTGAAATACGGGCTTCTCGGCGACGCGGCCTTCTTCGACTGGCTCGAGGCGAACGGTCCCGCGCTCGCCGCCGGCGACATGGCCGCGCGGCAATACGCGGTGCGCCGCTCGGTCGAGATGAAGGCCCGCATCGTCGAGCGCGACGAGACCGAGGAGGGCGATCGCGCGCTCCTCAACCTCGGCCATACCTTCTGCCACGCGCTCGAGACCGCAACCGGCTATTCCGACCGGCTCCTCCACGGCGAGGGCGTCGCGATCGGCTGCGCGCTCGCCTTCGAACTCAGCCAGCGGCTCGGTCTCTGTTCGCAGGAAGCCCCGAGCCGGGTCCGCGCGCATCTGAAGGCGATGGGGATGAAGACCGATCTCGCCGACATTCCCGGCGACCTGCCCGATGCGGAGGCGCTCCTCGCGCTCATGGCGCAGGACAAGAAGATCGTCGACGGCAGGCTGCGCTTCATCCTCGCCCGCGGCATCGGCGAGGCCTTCGTGACCTCCGACGTGCCGGGCGAGGCAGTGCGCAAGGTTCTGGGCGAAGCACTCGCCCGCCGCTGAGGACGCCCGCCCGGAGCGAACGCCTCCTCTTCTTCATTGCCGAAATACCCCGGGGGTGTGGGGGCAGCGCCCCCACGCGCCGTGGTCGTCAGCAGCCAATCAGAACGGAATCTCGTCGTCGAGATCGGAGCGGCCGCCGCCACCGCCGCCGCCGCCCTGGCTGCCGCCGCCGTAGCCGCCCGAACCGCCACCGTATCCGCCCGAACCGCCGCCATAGCCGCCGGAGCGGTCGTCCTCGTAGCCGCCGCCAGCGCCGCCGCCCTCGCCGCGGCCGTCAAGGAGCGTCAGCTCGCCCCGGAACTGGCGCAGCACGATTTCGGTCGTGTAACGGTCCTGGCCGGACTGATCTTGCCATTTCCGGGTCTCGAGCTGGCCCTCGATATAGACCTTGGAGCCCTTCTTCAGATACTGCTCGGCGATCTTGACGAGGTTCTCGTTGAAGATCGCGACCGAGTGCCACTCGGTCCGTTCCCGCCGTTCGCCCGTGTTGCGGTCGCGCCAGTTTTCCGAGGTGGCGATGCGCAGGTTGCAGACCTTGCCGCCGTTCTGGAACGACCGCACCTCGGGGTCGCGCCCGAGATTGCCGATCAGAATGACCTTGTTCACCGATCCCGCCATGCGGACATCCTCCTCGCGATTCCATTCGCCCCGTTAGACCATCCGGCCGCTGCCGATGGAAGGCCAACATGGTTGCGATTTCCCTAATTCCGGCCCGCCCGCGCCTCCGGCGGGTCTGCAACTTTGGGTGCAGACGCCCGCTCATCTGACCTCTGGTCCTGCGGTTCAATGGCGTGGTGCGGGTTTTGGCTCCAGATCCGTACCACCAAAGCCGGGACATACCGCCCCGGCAACCAGGGAGACCGACATGATCCGCAAGATCCCCCTCGCCGCAGCCCTCGCGCTCGCTTGTGCCTTCCCCGCCGTCGCGAGTTCGATGCCCGATGCCGCGACCCAGGCGAAGATCACCGCCGACCTCAAGGCCCAGGGCTACGAGGTCCGCAAGATCGACTCCGAGGACGGCATGATCGAGGTCTACGCCGTGAAGGACGGCAAGACCTACGAACTCTACCTCGACGCCAACCTGAAGATCGTGCGCAGCAAGGAAGGCAGCTGAGCCGGTTCCGGGCGGCGAAGCCTTCTCGCCGCCCGGCCGCGGAGGGAGGCAGAACATGCACATCATCAAGGTCTGGGATCCCCTCGTTCGGATCTTTCACTGGTCGCTCGTCGCCGGCTTCACGGCGAACGCGCTCGTGACCGATCCCGAGGGCAAGCCCCACGAGGTGATCGGCCTCGCGCTTTTCGCGCTCGTCGCGCTGCGGATCGTCTGGGGCTTCGTCGGATCGCTCCATGCGCGCTTTTCCGACTTCCGGCCGTCACTCGGGGCGGCACTCGGCCAGCTCGGGGAGATGGCGACGGGACGGCGCCGGATCCATGCCGGCCATTCGCCACTCGGGGCGCTGATGATCTACAACCTGATCGCGGTCCTCCTCGTGATCGGCGTTTCGGGCTACGTGATGACGACCTACAGCTTCTTCGGCAGCAGATGGGTCGAGGAGGTGCACGAGATCGCGGTGCGCTGGGCAGAGATCTCGGTCCTCGCCCATGTCGCGGCGGTCGTGTTCGAGAGCCGCAGGCTCGGGATCAACCTTCCGAAATCCATGGTGACCGGTTACAAGACCCTACCGGCAACCGGGACGCAGGAATGACCGACGGCACGGCCCCAGGCAAAGACAGGCAGGCGGCGATCCTTGTGCTCATGGCAGTGCAGGGCTTCTGCGCCGCCTTCTTTCTCTTCGACGCCACCACCGATCTCCTTACCAACCCCGACTCGCTGTTTCAGGGGCCGCACATGGTGCTCGAGCTTGTCGCCACGCTCGGCCTGATCGCCGGGATCGCCTTCGAGGGCGCTTATCTCGTGCGGCTCCTGCGGCGGCAGGCCCATGTCGAGCGCGCGCTCTCGGTCGCCTCGGGCGCGCTGCATGACGTGATGGAGAGCTATTTCGAACAGTGGCAGCTGACCCCGGCCGAGGCGGACGTCGCGCAGTTCACCATCAAGGGCTGCTCGATCGCCGAGATCGCCGAGTTGCGAGGCTCCGCCGAGGCGACGGTCAAGACCCACCTGAACGCGATCTACCGCAAGGCCGGGCTCCGTGGCCGCGCCCAGCTCGTCAACCTGCTGATCGAGGAGCTGCTCGGCGGCCGGATCGCGCAAAGGGAGAGTTAAGATGGCAAACGAGCAACCTGAGGTGGCGATCCGCGCAAAGTCCTGTTCGGCGGCGAAAATTTCGGTATAGTCCGGCGCGGTAAAAGTGCCGGACGAGGGACCGATGCGTATTTCCAAGGCAGCATTCGTGGCCGCGACCGTGGTGTCGTCGGTTGGGGCGGCGCAGGCCGAAGGTCTGGTCTTGTCAAGGTCAGGCAGCCTGCCGGGATCGCGGCTGGCGCAGTTTCACAAGCAGACCGCGGTGCTCGACAGCCGCGCGTCGACCCAGTACGCCGCCTCGACGCGCTTGACGCCGAACGGCAAGAGCCCGGTGTCGTCAATGTCAATCCCGTCCTATTCCGGGCGCTATCGCGGGCTCTACCTCGACGCGGCCAAGACGGCAGCGCGCAGGCATGGCGTGCCGGAGGACCTGTTCCTGAGACTCGTGCAACAGGAATCGGGCTGGAACCCGAAGGCGGTGTCCAACAAGGGGGCGACGGGGCTTGCCCAGCTGATGCCGGCGACGGCCCGGCGGCTTGGCGTGAACGCCACCGATCCGCACGACAATCTCGACGGCGGCGCGCGCTACCTGCGCATGATGTATGACCGCTTCGGCAACTGGAAACTCGCGCTCGCGGCCTACAATGCGGGGCCTGAGGCGGTCGCCAAGTATGGCGGCGTGCCGCCCTATGCCGAGACCAAGGGTTACGTCCGGGCGATCCTCGGCATCTGAACCGACCCGTCGGTGCCGCGGCCGGCGTCAGCGGCGCTCAGTGGCGGCCGGCTCTTCCTCGATGACGTAGTCGCGCGGGATCCCCTTCGTCGCGCGCGCCCAGATCGTCGCCGCGGCACGGCTCTGGTGAGCATCGAACGCGGCCCGGTCGCGGAACGTCTCGGCCACCGCGAAGCGGCAGGGATCGGCGTGGGAGCGCAGCACCTCGAAGCGCAGGCAGCCGGGCTCGGCCCGAGTGAGCCGGATGTGATCAGCCAGGAGGCCTGAGATGCGGTCGGCCTCTTCCAGAGACCGGCAGACCAGAAATCCCGAGAGCTTGACGCGCGACATGCAAAAGAAGGTAGGACCGTTCCGGCGTGAGGCAAGAGAAATCCACCGCCGGGGAGGCGAAAGCCGGCGTATTCTTGCGAAAACCGGGCCGAACCGTGCGCGCAGAGGTGCTTATCACCATCCGGCGCGGCGTCCCTTGCGACGGATGGATCCGGCCGCCACCGGTGCTACCCTGTCGCCATGTGCGGACGATTCATCCTCGGTGACGGCAGCTGGGCCGAATATCACGACGCGCTCTCGGTCATTCGCGGCGCGGCCGGCCGGGTGAGCTACAACATCAAGCCGACCGAGACCGTCAGCCTCGCCTTCAACGGCGCGGGCGGGCTCGAGGCCGGTGCGGCGCGCTGGTGGTTCGTGCCGCACTGGCACAGGGGCGAGGTGAAGGAGTGGAAGGCCACGACCTTCAACGCGCGGATCGAGAGCGCGCATGAAAAGCCGGTGTTCCGGGCCGCCTGGGCGGCGGGGCGCTGCATCCTGCCCGCCTCGGGCTATTACGAGTGGACCGGCGAGAAGGGGCGCAAGCAGCCCTGGCTCATCACGGTCGAGCAGAACCTGCCGGTCTTTTTCTTCGCGGGCCTGAAGGCGGCGCGTCCCGATGGCAGCCTGACCTGCGCGATCCTCACCCGCGCTGCCGACCCGTCGATCCGGCACCTGCATCCGCGGATGCCGGTGGTCCTGAGTTCGGAGGAACTGCTGCCGTGGCTCGACGCCGCGACACCGGATGAAGACGCGGTGGCGACGCTCGGGACCGGCTGGTCGGGGCGCTACGTGACTCGCAGGGTCCGGCCCTTCGGTATCGCCGATGACGGGCCCGAGCTGATCGAGGCCGACGGCTTCGATCTCTGAGCCGCCCTGTCAGACGCCGCGCTGCATCTCCGCCTCGATCCAGTCGGCGAAGGCACGGGTCGCCGGGGTCTCGGCATGGCCAGCGGGCGGCAGCAGGTAATAGGCCTCGACGAGCTTCAGTCGGTGCGGCCAGGGCTCGGCGAGCGGTGTCGTGCGGCGGATGCCGTCGATCATGAAGCCCTGCGCAAGGGCGAGGCCCTGGCCGGTGATCGCGGCGGTAAGGCTGATGACATAGGTCGAGGCGAGGTGGATCTTGCGCCCCGCCGGCAGGTCGTGACCCTGGGCCTGCAGCCATGTCTCCCAGTTCGACATGACGCCTGCGCAGTCGAACAGGGGATCGCGCCGCCAGTCCGGGGCGCCGTCCGCGAAGCCGGGCGCGCAGACCGGGGTGATGGTCTCCTCAAGGATCAGCCGGGCGCTTGCCGACATGTCCTCGCGCCGGCCGAAACGGATCTCGATGTCGCTGTTTCCAGGCGCGTTCTCGGCCCCCCAGACGGCGGTCTGGATGTTCAGGGTAAGCCAGGGCAGCGCCTCGGCAAGCTGGCCGAGCCGGGGCGCGAGCCACCAGGTGGCGAAGGTCATGTTGCACAGGATCCGGAGCGTCCGCCCGCGCTCGCCGCCGGTGAAGGCGCGGGTGCCGCGGGCGAGCGTCGCGAAGGCCTCGCGCACCATCGGCAGGTAGTTCGACCCCGCCTCCGTGAGTGCAAGTGTCCGGCTCTGGCGGTGGAAGAGATCCTGCCCGAGCCAGGATTCGAGGCTGCGGACATGCTGGCTGATCGCCGATTGCGTCAGGTTCAATTCCTGCGCGGCGAGGGTGAACGAGAGGTGCCGCGCGGCCGCCTCGAAGGCACGCAGCCAGGTCAACGGGGGCAGGTTCAGGCCGGACATCGGGGGCGCGCAACCCGTGCATTAACTTTTCTAATGGCATAGCCTCGAATTCATCGCTGGTAAACGGATCCGATTGGCCTAGGACTTGCACATCAGCCGTGGGAGGACGGAATGAACGAGATGACGGGAACCGCGCGGGCGAATATCGCGCACTGGCAGGAACGCTGCGACATGGCGGCGGCCTTCCGCTGGACCTATCGCATGAACCTGCACGAGGCGGTGGCGAACCACTTCAGCCTCGCCGTCAACGAGGACGGCACGCAGTTCCTGATGAACCCGAACCAGATGCATTTCAGCCGGATCCGCGCCTCGGATCTCTTGCTTCTGGATGCCAACGACCCGAAGACGCTGGACCGGCCCGACGCGCCCGATCCGACCGCCTGGGGGCTGCATGGCGGGATTCACCGGCTGGTCCCGCATGCGCGCTGTGTCATGCATGTCCATTCGATCCACGCGACCGTGCTCGCCTGCCTTGCCGACAGCACGCTGCCGCCGATCGACCAGAACACCGCGATGTTCTACGAGCGCCACGTCATCGACGGGGATTTCGGCGGCCTCGCGCTCGGGGACGAGGGTGAACGCTGCGCCGGGCTGCTCAAGGATCCGAAGACCACCGTGATGATCATGGGCAACCACGGCGTCCTGGTGATCGGTGCCACGCCGGCCGAGGCCTTCAACCGGCTCTACTATTTCGAACGCGCGGCCGAGACCTATATCCGCGCGCTGCAGACCGGCCGGCCGCTTAGGGTGCTGAGCCACGAGATCGCCTCGACGACCGCGGCCCAGCTCGACGATTATCCGGGCTACGCGACCCAGCACCTCGCCGAGCTCCGGCGCATCCTCGATACCGAAGGCGACGACTACGCGAGCTGAGGAGCGCGCCATGCCGGATTACGTGCCGACCAACGCCGCCTCGTCCGGCGTGACGCTCGACAAGAAGCTATTGAAGCAGATCGCGGCGCGGAGCGACCGGCCGGGGCTCGTCTACCTCGCCCGGTGGGCGGCCGCGCTGATCGCCACCGGCGCGCTGGTCTGGGTGACGCTCGGCACTTCATGGCTCTGGCCGGCGATGTTCGTCTACGGCACGGTCCTGACCGTACCGGCCTATGCGTTCAGCCACGAAACCGCGCATGGCACCGCCTTCCGCAGCCGCTGGCTCAACGAGGCGGTGCTGTGGCTCACCTCGCTGATCTACATGGAGGAGCCTCTCCACCGCCGCTACACCCATACCAACCACCACACCTTCACCTGGCATGTCGGCATGGACAGCCAGATGCCCTTCGACACGCCGATGGGGTTCTCGGGCTGGCTGGCCGAGGTGACCGGGTTCGGGCTCCTGCGGTTCCACATGGCGGTGATGGTGCGGCTCGCCTTCGGACGCTACTCCGACGTGATGCGCGACGTGACGCCGGCGGGCGAGTTCCCGAAGATGACGCGGAACGCGCGGATATTTCTCTTGATCTACGCCGCCATCGCCGTCCTGATCGCGGCGGGCCAGCTCTGGCCCCTGTGGTTCCTCGTCCTGCCGCGCATGCTCGGCGCGCCGGTGATGCTGCTCTTCACGCTCACCCAGCATGTCGAGCTGCAGGAAAACTCGCCCTCGATCCTCGACAGCACGCGGTCGTTCCGCACCTCCTGGCTCGGCCGGTTCCTCTACATGAACATGAACAACCATGTGGAGCACCACCTTTATCCTCAAGTGCCGTTCCATGCGCTGCCGACACTCGCCAAGGCGATCGAGGCGCAGGTGCCCGAACCCGACCCCGGCTTCTGGCGCACCAATGCCGAGGTGTTCGGGGTCGTGCTGAGGCGGTCTCTGGGGCTTTCGACCAGGGCGCCGTCGATCCGGCAGGCGCCGCACATGATCACAGAGGGCGGCCGCGTCGAGCGGGTCGCACAGCGGACGATGTGAGGCGAGCGTCATGACCCAATGGATTCGCGCCTGCGCGGCGGACGAGATCGACGAAGAGGACCTGATCCGCTGGGATCACGGCGGCCACAGCTACGCGATCTATAACACCGAGAAGGGCTTCTTCGCCACCGACGGCATCTGCACGCACGAGCATCAGAGCCTCGATGAGGGGCTGGTGATCGGCTGCGTCATCGAATGCCCGCTGCATGGCGGACGCTTCGACATCCCCTCCGGCAAGGCCCTGTCGGCCCCGGTCTGCACCGATCTCGCGACCTATCCGGTGCGGATCGAGAACGGCGAGGTCTTTATCGCCGTCGGCTAGGCCGCCGCGCTCTCCAGAAGCTCGCGCCAGCGGTGGCAGGCGACCTCGTGCCCGTCGCCGGGATGCTCCAGCATCGGCTCGTCCTTCTTGCAGCGGTCGACCGCATGGGGGCAGCGGGTGTGGAACTTGCAGCCCGAGGGCTGGTTGGTGGGCGAGGGGATCTCGCCGATCAGTTTCTGGGCGCGGCCCCGGTCGTCGGGATCGAGCGAGGGGATCGCCGAGAAGAGCGCCTTGGTGTAGGGGTGGCGCGGCGCCTTGAAGAGCTCGCGGGTCGGCGCGGATTCGACGAGCCGTCCGAGATACATCACCGCGACATGGTCACAGGTATGGGCGACGACCGAGAGATCGTGGCTGATGAACAGGAACGTAATCTTAAGATCGCGCTGCAACTCTTTCAGAAGATTGAGAACATCGGCTTGGATCGACACGTCGAGGGCAGCGACGCTTTCGTCGGCAACCACGAATTTTGGTCCCGAGACGAGCGCCCGGGCGATTGAGATGCGCTGGCGCTGGCCACCCGAGAAGGCATGCGGGAAGCGCCGGAGATGCTCGAGGTTCAGCCGGCACTTGGCCGCGATCTGGCGTACCCTCGCGTCGGTCTCCTCGCGGGTCTTGGTCAGCCCCATGACCTCCAGCGGTTCCGCGATGATGTCTCGGACCGTCATGCGTGGCGAGAGCGCGGCGTAGGGGTCCTGGAAGATCAGTTGCGCGCGCTTGCGGTAATCCTTCAACTCCGGCCCGGCGAGTATCGTGAGGTCGTAGTCGACCTCGCCGTCGGCGTAGCTCGCGGACCCGCCGGTGATCGGCACCGCCTTCAGGAGCGCCCGGCCCAACGTCGTCTTTCCCGAACCACTTTCGCCCACGAGGCCGAAAAACGAGCCCTTCTCGATGTCGAGATCGACATGGTCCACCGCCTTCAGGATCGAGCGGCCGAAGAATCCCGAGCCGATCTTGAAGCCGACCGAGAGGTCGCGGGCCTTGATCAGGGTCTCGCTCATGCCGGGACCTCCGCATGGATGTGGCAGGCGACCCGGTGCGAGGCGTCGACGCGGCTGTCATGGGGCAGGGCGGTCTTGCAGACATCGCCGACGATCTTCGGGCAGCGTGTGTGAAAGACGCATCCCGTCGGCCGCTCCAGCGGCGAGGGGATATCCCCCGCGACCGGCGTCAGCGGCGCGTCGAGATCGTCGAGCTTCGGCAACGCGGCCAGCAGGCCTTGGGTATAGGGGTGCTTGGGGTTGCGGATCACCTCGCGCACCGGGCCTTCCTCGACGATCCGGCCGAGATACTTGACCGCGACCTTGTCGGCGGTCTGGGCAATGACGCCGAGGTCGTGGGTGATGAAGATGATGCCCATGTGGAACTCGTTCACGAGGTCTTTCATCAGGTCGATCACCTGCGCCTGGATCGTCACGTCCAAGGCGGTCGTCGGCTCGTCCGCGATCAGAAGCTTCGGCTTGGTCGACAAGGCCATCGCGATCATCGCCCGCTGGCGCATGCCGCCCGACAGTTCGAACGCGTACTGCCCGAAGCGGCGGGACGGGTCGGAGATGCCGACGCGGTCGAGCATCTCGACCGATACTTCCTTCGCCTTGGCCTTCGACATTTCCGCATGGAGCCGGAGCTGCTCGACCATCTGGTCGCCGATGGTGATGGCGGGCGCGAAACTCGCCATCGGCTCCTGGAAGATCATCGAGATCGCGCCGCCCCGCACGATCTTCAGATCCCGCGCGGTCTTCAGCTTCAGGACCTCGACCGGGCCGGCCTCGGTGTGCAGCGTGATCCGGCTTTCGGGGCCGTAAACGGCGTTCCTTGCGTTCAGATTCATCAGCGCCTTGGCCGTCACCGACTTGCCCGATCCGCTTTCGCCGACGAGCCCCATCACCTGTCCCTTGTCGATGGAAAAGCTCACATCGTCGACCGCCGTCACCAGGCCCTCATCGGTCCGGAACTGGATGGTCAGGTTCTTGACTTCGATCAGTGCCGTCATTTCTTGGTATCCGAATAGGGGTCAGCCGCGTCGCGCAATCCGTCGCCGACGAAGACGAAGGCGAGAACCAGCGCCACGAAGAAGATGACGGGGATGAAATACCACTGGTAGTTCAGGAGCACGTCGGCCTTGGAGACGTTCTGCATCAGCGCGCCGAGCGAGTTCACCGGGTCCTTGAGCCCGAGCCCGATGAACGAGAGCGCGGTCTCGGACCGGACCATGTAGGGAAACGAGATCATCAGGTCGACGATGATGTAGCTTGTGAACGAGGGCAGCAGGTGGCGGCGGATGATATGGCCCGGCGGGGCGCCGCACAGTTCGGCCGCCAGCACATATTCCTGCGTCCGCTCGGTCAAAAGATGCGTTCGTATCCGTCGCGCCAGCGTCGGCCATCCGATGAGGCCGAGGATGATTGAGATGAAGAAGAACCGCGTCTCGGATGACCAGTGGTCAGGCATGAAGGCCGCGAGCGCCATGAAGAGGGGGATCGACGGCACCGTCCGGATCGCGTCGGTGATCATCTGCAGGACCGAGTCGATCCAGCCGCCGAAATAGCCGGCCACCCCTCCAATCACCAGAGCGAGCACGAAGGAGATGAGGACGCCGAGGGTCCCCACCGCGAGCGAGGTCCAGATCGCGTGCAGGGTTCGCCCGAAGATGTCCTTGCCGCTCGCATCGGTGCCGAAGAGGTGGATCTTGCCGCCCTCGTCGAGACCGAAGAGATGGATGTTCGAGGGGATGACGCCGAGGAGCTTGTAGTCCCATCCGCGAACGAAGAACCGCATGTAGAGCCGGTGGTCGCGGTTTTCCGTCACCACCCAGCGAAAGTTCGTCTTGATCGAGCGTTCTCGCTCGGTCGCGTAGACGAAGGGGCGGGCGGAAAAGCCGTTCTCGTCCCAGAATTTCGGGAACTGCGGTGCGCCGTTCTCGTAGTTCTCGTCCCGGCCCGCGATGGTCGGGTCGTAGGGCGAGAGGAACGGCGCGAAGAGCCCCATCAGGATCATGATCACAAGCGCCCAGGCGGCGATCATCGCGGTGCGGTTGCCCCTGAGGCGTGCCCAGATGAGCTGCCCCTGCGAGGCGGTGAAATAGGCCTCCTTGGCCCTCTGGTCGATTCCGGCGGCGGTTTTCCTGCGTCCAAACATGCGCTTACCCCATCATGCCGCGGCGGACGCGCGGGTCGATCAGGGCGAGCAGGATGTCGGTGACGAAGTTCAGCGCCACGATGCTCGCCGTGAGAAGGAAGATGATCGCGCCGGCCAACTGCTGGTCGTTGGAGCGCGCGAGGCTTTCAAAGAGAAGGGCGCCGGATTCGGTCAGCGTCAGGATCAGCGCCACGATCGGCAGTTCGTTGAAGATCCGGTTGAGGTCGAAACCGAGCGAGTTGATCACCGGCCCGAGCGAATGCTTGGCCGGGTAGCGCCAGAGGAGCTTCGCGCCCGAGACGCCGCGCGCCGAGGCGGCGGTAACATAGAGCTTACCGATCTCGTCGAGCATCAGCGCCCGAACGGTCTGCAGCGCGAAGGCAGTGGCCGACCAGCCGAGGATGAAGACCGGCAGCCAGGCGCGCGAGAGGAAGTCGCCGAACTTCGCCCAGCTCCAGGCCGCGTCGCGGTATGCCTTGGAGAAGAGCCCGGTCAGGCTGTCGCCGAAGAGGACCGTCGAGATCAGCATGATGATGAGCGCCAGAAGGAAATTCGGCAGCGCGAGGCCGAGATAGCTCACGAACCTCAAAGAGTTGTTGGTGACGGGGTTCGTCGAGCTTGCGGATATGATGCCGATGGGCACCGCGATCGCATAGGACAGGATCAGCGCCGCCATGCAGATGCCGAGCGAGATCCAGAACTTGTCCGCCAGAAGCTGGTTGATGTTGAGCCTGAGGATGCAGCTGTCGCCGAACTCGCCGTGGACGAAGACGTTGTAGACCCATTTCCCCCAGCGCTCCGGGAACGGCCGGTCGAGGCCGAGGCGTTTCTCCTCCGCCTCGATGTCGGCGATGGTGATCTGCGAGCCTTGGGTGTTCTTGAAGGCGAGGTAACGCTCCGCGCAGGTGCCGGGTACAAGTTCCATCAGCGTGAAGACGATCAGCGAGACGGTCAGAAGCGTGATCAGCGCCAGAAAGGCGCGGGTCAGCGCGAATTGGGCGAATTGGGCCATGTGGATGCGCGTCCTGTCAGTCCGAGAGCGGGCCTCTGCGGCCGGGGCGGACAGTCAGGTCCGCCCCGGCCGGGTTTCAGGTAGTCACGACATCACTCGTCGAAGTACCACTGGCTCGGCCGATACGGATACGTCCGGTAGTATTCGTAGGACGCCGTCTTGAACTCCGGGAAGTTCTTCAGCGCGTTGCGGTGGTAGATGGGGTCCGGTGTCAGCGCCGTGCCGATGAAGAGGAGGTTCGAGACCATGTTCTCCACCAGCCGGTTCGCGGTCGCCTTGAACTCGTCGGTGCCCGACGGCGCCGATTGCAGCGTGTTGATGTCGTCCATCATCTGCTTGACGTAATCGGGCGGCTCGACGCCGCTCGCGCCGTTGGTGTCGACCCATTCGGCCCAGAGCATGCCGGTTCGGTGGTCGAAGTAGTTGTTGAAGGGCGGCACCCAGAGCTCGTTGTTGCCAAGGACGATGCCCACCGGCTGGCCCTTTTCCCAAAGCCCCACGTCAAGCTGGTTGGAGGATTGGGCCGAGCGGTACTCGTCCGGCGTGATCTCCTTCACCGTGGTCTTGATGCCGACATTGGCCCAGTGCTGGCCGATCAGTTCGACGACCTGGCCGGCGATACCTTGCGTCGCGAACTGCAGGTTCAAGACCAGCGGCGCGCCGTTCGGCAGGTCGCGGAACCCGTCGCCGTCCTTGTCGACGACGCCGACCTCGTCGAGAAGCGCCTTGGCGCCGTCTGGGTCATACTCGGTCGCGAAGGTCTTCCATTTCGGGTCGACGTAATCCGGCAGCGGCGAGAAGCCGGTATATTGCTGGATCACGCCCTCGCCGAAATAGGCGGTCTCGTTGATCTCTTCGCGGTTGATCGCGATCGACATCGCCTGACGGAAGCGCAGGTCGCCGAAGACCTTCCGCTTCTCTTCATCCGCCGATGTGACGTTGAAGGACACCGCATGTATGGTGATCTTCGGCTTCAGCTGCACCGAATAGCCGCCCTTCTCCTGGTTTTCCAGGAGGATCGGCGCGTCGGCGAGTTGCAGCGACTGTGTCTTGTAGTCGGCCTCGCCGTTGACGAGTTTCAGCAGACGGACCTCCTGGTCGTTGGCATAGACCTCGTCCAGTTCGTTGATATAGGGCAGCTGCTGGCCCATCGTGTCGACCTGGAAGAAATAGGGGTTAGCCACGAAGTGCCGCCCCTCGGTCGTGTCGCGGATGACGATGTGGCTTTCGAGCGTGGGCATCGTGTCGGCCGGCATCTTCGCGATCTTGTCGGGCGAGTTCAGCTGCGGCGTCGGCGTGTCGGTCCAGTCCGAATTGCCGAAATAGGCCATGATCACGGCATAGCCGTTCTCGAAGCCCATCTCCTGCGCCAGCTTGTCGGCGTCCGGGTTGATGTCGGGGTGGAATTGACCGAGGAAGTGTTTCGGCTGGAACCCTTGCGCGAAATGCGTGGCGAAATGGGCCAGAAGCCCCGGCTTCGGCGCCGGCAACTTGAAGATGACGGTCAGATCGTCGGGCGTCTCGACCTCCATCCGTTCGCCCGCAACGGTGACATAGTCCTTCGGCTTCTCGTTGACATTCGGATCGAGTGCGAGGTTGTCGTACCAGAACTTCACGTCGGCCGAGGTGAAGGGCTGGCCGTCCGACCACTTGTGGCCCTTGCGGAGATGGAAGGTGAGCTGGGTGTAGTCCTCGTTCCATTCCCAGCTTTTGGCGACGTTCGGGACAATGGTCTCGAGGTCGTCGGAATAGCGCACGAGGTTGACGTGGCGAACCGAGAGGAAGTCCGACGTGCCGGCCTCGGTGGCATTCGACAGGGCATCGAGCGTGCCGCCATACTTGCCCACCGCGTCATAGGGCACGACGACCAGCGGTTCCTCGGGCAGGCGATCGGCGAGCGCCGGCATCTCGGGGTTGCCGCGGATCTTGCCGTTCAGCTCGGCGATCGCGGGGTTCTCGGTGAATTCCATCGTGCAGCCGGCGGCCGTCTGGAAGTCCGCGAGGTCGTATTGCTGGGGGAAGGCGCCGGGGGCGATGCCGCCCATGTCGGCGACCGTGATGCCGGGGCAGCTCGCCGCCGCGGCCATCGGAAATGCCAGCAGCGCGACGCTGCCGAAAAGTAGTCGTTTCATGATTTCTCCCGTTGCTTGGCTTATTTATGAATTATTATTCTTCCTGGAATCCGGCCCTCAGTCCGAATGCCGAGATCGGCCGGCAGTGGTGCGTGTCTCCAGTTCCCTCCCTCTGATGTTCAAACCGCGCGGTGACCGGCGGACGGTCCCGGGGTGCGCGATCCAGTCGTTCTTCCGTCTCGGAACGAGTATGTCCGCGCCACAGAGACGCCGTCAAGTAATTGCACCGTTTGCATTTCTGCCGGGCGATTCTATCTCAGGGCTTTCATTCACGCGGCACCGTGACTGCGCCGTCGGCGGTGATCATGGTGCGCGTGAAGCGGCTCGCCGCGTGGCGCATCCGATGGTCCGTCATCTCCCGGTAGAGGCTCAGGAGCGTCTCGCGCATCGCCGGATCACCAGCAAGGTCGCGCCGCTCGCCGTCCGCCCGATGATCGAAGAGCAGGGGCGGCAGGCCGCCGTTGAAATGCACCAGCGTGTGGTCCTTGCCGCGCAAGACGGCGAGGTTCGTCGTCTCCGGGTCTAGGCCGAGCGTGGTCTGCGCGGGCGTCGGCTCGACCGGGTTGCCGAAATCGAGTTCCGACCAGGTGAAGCGCCGCCAGCCGGCCGGTTCCTCGCCGCGCAGGAACGGCATCAGGCTCCGGCCGTTCATCGTCTGCGGCACGTCGAGGCCGAACCGGTCGAGGATCGTCGGCGCAACGTCGACGGATTCCGTCGGGTGGTCGTGGCTCGTGCCGAACGAGCCGGGCAGGGCCGGGTCGCGGATGATCAGCGGCGTGTGATAGGCCGCGTCGTGATAGGTCGATTTCGCCCAGATGTAGCGGTCGCCCAGCATCTCGCCGTGATCGGCGGTGACGACGATCAGCGTCCGGTCGTACTGGCCGGTCGCCTTCAGGAAGTCGATGATGCGTCCGAGATGGTAGTCGACCTCGGTCGCCAGCCCGAGGTAGATCGCGCGCAGCTTGCGGATGTTGGCGTCGCTCGGCTCCATGTCCGGGAAGCCCTCGACCATGCCTGAGATCGGGTTCTTCGCGTGGCAGGGGGCGATGAACGGGTGGACCGCCTGTTCCTCCTCGATCGTGCCGATCCGCTCGGGCAGCGGGATCGTCGCGGGATCGTACATCCGGTTGTAGGGCTCGGGCGCGACCAGCGGATTGTGCGGGCGGATATAGGTCAGATGCGCGAACCAGCCGGGCGCGCGGGCCCGGAGCGCGCGGATTGTCTCGTCGGTGAGAAAGGCGGTGTCGCTGTCCTCGGCACGGTAGAGCGCAGGATCGTCGGGGTTGGGACCGGTCGGGCGGAAGATCTCGGGGTAGGGCGGCACGTCATAGCCCTTCGCCATCAGGTCGGCGCGCCAGGGCAGGCTTTCCTCCAGCCGCATCTCGACCGCCTCCTGAAACCCCGGCAACACCTGCTCGTAGCTCTTGAGCACGGGATCGCCCGGCGTGTGGACGCGCGGATCCGGCGTCGCGTCGGTATAGCCGAAGAGAAGCGGCAGCCAGCCGGCCTTGCGCATCTCGGTGGCGAGGTTTGGCGTGTCATGCGGCAGGGGCGTGCCGTTCCGGACCGAGCGGTGGTTCATCGCGTACTGGCCGGTGAGCAGCGAGGCGCGCGACGGGCCGCAGGGATTGGCCACCGAGAAGTGCCGCGTGAAGCTCGCGGCATCCGCCATCAGCGCGCGGAGGTTCGGCAGGCGGGCATGCCCGGCCAGGGCGCCGGACAGGCAGTCGGCCCGGAGCTGGTCGATCACCACGAACAGGATGTTGTCGGTCGCAGCCATTCCGGCCCCCCTTGGCAGTTGTCCCTGACGAAGGCGGCAATAGCGATTCGGGGCAACGGAAATATGTCGGTTCGTGCGTCGGAATCGTGCCGGCCGCTAATCCTCGAGCTGCCCGTGGATCGCGAACTGGTCGATCCCGGCCTCGGTCGCCTCGATGAAGCGGTACTGCTCGCGCACACCGGCATCGGTCAGGTCGCGCCAGACGGTCAGAACCGTGTTCGGCGCATGCTCGGCGCAGAGATCGGCCATCTGCGCAAGCTCCTCCGCCGCCACGGGGCGCGCCGCCTCGATGGAGGGCGCGCCGTAGACCTCGACGAAATGCCGCGCCAGCCGCTCGGTGAGCGCCGCCAGTTCGGCCGCCTCGATCCGGGTCACGGCGACGAAGGTCACGCGCCCGAAGGTCTCGATCCCGAGCCAGCCGTTGGTGAAGGCCTGGCGCTGCTTGCCGACGAGGTCCGCCTCGCCCCAGTTCGAAAACTCGAAGCCGCCGGAAATCGCCCATTCCCCGGTCCGTGCCGGGCTGGCAAAGACGTTCCTGTCGCTTTCGTCGAAATGGATCGCGCGGGCGAGCTGCACGTCAGACCTCCTCGATCAGGGCCGACAGCCGGATCAACCGGGTGGTGCCGCCGGTCTCGATCAGCATGCCGAAATTCTCGTCGGCGCCGAGGAAGCGGCCCGCCTCCTGCAGGCCCGCCACGGTCACCGCGACGGTTTCCCCGAGCTTCCAGGCGAGCCCCTGCCATTCGCGGTGCAGGTCTGCGCGCCCCTCGGCATCGTCAAGCGCGTTGAGCCACAGGAGCGTGTGGCGCGACCAGGCTTCGAGGAGCCGCAGCGGATCGAGCCCGCCGCAGCCCTCCTGATCGAGCGCGGTGCGCCCGGGGTTCTCTCCAGGTTCGGCGCCGGGCGGCAGTGATAGGGCGAGGTCGAAGCCGACGACGAGCCAGTCGGGCTCCTCCGCCGGATCGCGACTTGGTGCGGCGACCCGCAGCCGTCCCGCCTCCGCGCCGTTGAGGATGATCCCGCCGGACCAGTCGAGATGCACCGCCGTTTCCGGAGGCGCCAGCGCGCCGAGCGCGTTCTGCAATCCGACCGCGCAGGCGATGAAGCCCGCCATCGCCGGTTCGAGCAGGGATTCCGGGACCAGCACCAGCGCCGCGCTCAGGGTTTCGGAGGTGACGCGCCAGACGAGCAGGCCGGGATCGCCATCGGACTCGGCCTCTTTGCAGGCCAGCAGGAAGGGATCCTCGGCTTCGGCCGCGCGCCCCGTCATCAGGGGCGGGAAGACCGGCGCCGCGCTCATGCCAGCCCCTCGGCGACGAGCCGCCGAGCCAGCTCGCGGAAGGCGCGGGCCTGGGGCGAGGCTGCTTTCGACGCCACAACCGGCGCGCCGCCGTCCGAGGCGGTGCGGATGTCGAGATGGAGTGGGATCTCGGCCAGGAGCGGCACGCCGAGCCGCGCGGCTTCGGCGCGCACGCCGCCGTGGCCGAAGATATGCTCCTCGTGGCCGCAGTTCGAACAGATGTGAACCGCCATGTTCTCGATCATGCCGAGGATCGGTGTGCCCATCTTGCGGAACATGTCGATGCCCTTGCGGGCGTCGAGAAGGGCTATGTCCTGCGGCGTCGAGACGATGATCGCGCCCGTGACCTCGGCCTTCTGCGCGAGCGTCATCTGCACGTCGCCGGTGCCGGGCGGCAGGTCGACGAGGAGAATGTCGAGAGCGCCCCACTGGACCTGAAACAGCATCTGCTGCAGCGCGCCCATCAGCATCGGCCCGCGCCAGACCACCGCCTCGTCCTCCTGCGTGAGCAGGCCGAGCGACATCAGCGTGACGCCGTGATTCCTCAGCGGCAGGATCGTCTTGCCGTCGGGCGAGGCGGGACGGCCGGAAACGCCGAGCATTCGGGGCTGCGACGGCCCGTAGACATCGGCATCGAGGAGGCCCACCCGGCGCCCCTCGGCGGCCAGCGCCACGGCGAGGTTGGCGGCCACGGTCGACTTGCCGACACCGCCCTTTCCGGAGGCGATGGCGACGATGCGCTCGACGCCCGGCACCTTCTCCGGCCCCTGCGGCTTCGGCCGCGCGCCGCCCTTGAGGTCGGGCGGCTGAGGTGCGGCGCTGTGCGCGGTCATCACCACCGAGACGGTGTCGACGCCCGGCAGGGCGCGGAGCCGCGCCTCGGCTTCGGCACGCGCGGGCTCCATCCGCTGCGCCCGCGCCGGGTCGATCTCGAGGACGAAGCGCACCGTGCCGCCCTCGACCGTCAGCGCCCGGACGATGCCGGCCGAAACGATGTCTTTGCCGCCGACCGGGTCGGCAACCGACTTCAGGACGTCAAGAACGGCGTCCCGCGTGATGCTCATGCAGACGGTCCGGTGATCTTGCCGGTCACCACATGCTCGACGTCGAGCCCCTCGATCGTCAGCACCACCTTGGCCGAGAGGGTCCTGCCCGCCGCGGCCGGCCCGGCCTCGCGCACGGCCTTCTCGATCGCCTGCTGCGAGGTCACGCCGACCTGTTTGAGGAACTTGCGCATCGACATGTTGAAATCGTCATCCATGATCCCGTCCTTTCCGCAACGGTTGACCGGGCCGCCGGCGCGCCCCTAGCCTTGGTGCCGGGAGGGCCGCGCCATGCGGATCCGGCTTGCCATCCTGTTCCTCGCCCTCACCGCGCTGCCGGCGCGGACGGAGGAGGCGCGCGAGTTCACGCTCTCGGCTCCGCCGGAGATCGTGGCCAGCGGTTTGCTCGACTATATCCTGCCGCGCTTCGCGTTGAAAACCGGCCGTCGCGCGCGGCTGGTCGAGGGCGCGGCCGATGCGAGGCTCGGCCCGGCCGGACCCGGCGCGGCACCGGTGATGGCGCGGGGGCAGGCGCTCTACGCGCTCGACCTTGCCGGAGACAACGACGCGGCGCATCGCTTCGCCGACTGGCTCGGCTCCGAGGTCGGGCGGAACACGCTCGCTTCCTTCGCGCCGACCGATGGGTCGCCGTTCTCCGCGCCGCCCGAGGTGGTGCAGGAGGCGCCCGCGCCCGTCGAGGGCGACGCGGCACTCGGCCGCGAGGTGGCCCATGAGCATTGCGCCCGCTGCCACCGCGTGGCGCCGGGCCTGACCGCGATGACGCTCGGCTCGACGCCCTCCTTCGCGGCCCTGAAGACGCTCTCGGACTGGGCCGACCGCTTCGCGGCCTTCTACGCGCTCAACCCCCATCCCGCCTTCCTTCGGGTCGAGGGCATCAGCCCGCCCTTCGACCCCGCGCGCCCGCCGCCGATCGTGCCGGTCGAGATCACCGCGGCCGAGGCCGCCGCACTCCGCGCCTATGTCGCCGGCATCCCGGCGGCCGATCTCGGGGCGGATATCCAGAGCCGTTAACGCCATCCTCAGTGATCCCGCCGCTTGGAAAGGTAGTCGTCGGTCGTCCGCACCGCCGGGCGCTCGCCCGCGGCCAGCGGATTGGCCTCGCCGTGATACTGGGCGCGGATGCGGCAGTCGTCGCACATCTGGATCAGCCGCCCGGCGGCGCTGTCGGCGAACATCGGGTGCTTGCCGGCGAGCTTCTCAACGATCCGCTCGACCGTGGAGCGCACGCCGAAGGGCTTGCCGCATTCGATGCAGGCGAAGGGCTCCTCCTCCTTGAGGACGCTCTGGCCAAGGGCCGCGTCGGTGGGATCGAAGCGCGGTTCGAGCGTGATCGCGTCCTCGGGGCAGACCGTCGCGCAGAGCCCGCATTGCAGGCAGGCATCCTCCTGGAAGCGAAGCTGCGGCTTGTCCGGATTGGCGAGAAGCGCTCCCGAGGGGCAAAGCGAGGCGCAGGAGAGGCAAAGCGTGCAGGCATCCGTATCGACGCGGACCGCGCCATAGGGCGCGCCCGCTGGCAGCGGCAGCGGCCCCGCGTCGCCCACCAGCGCCTTTGCGGCCAGCCGCGCCACCTGCCGGCGGCTGCCGAGCGGCAAGACCGGCGCGATGTCCAGAGGCTCCGGCGCCGTGCCATAGAGCGCGTCGGACAGCGCCTCGGGATCGGCAAGATCGAGGAGCCGGACCCGCCCGCCTGCGCCCATCGCCGCCGCGAGCGACGCTTCGCGTGCAAGCGTGTCGCGGTCGGTGCGCGGCGCCGTCAGCACGTCGACGCCATCGAACCCGACCGCGAGTGCGGCCAGCATCTCGGCATGGCCGAAGCCCGCCAGCGCCGCGACCTCGAGCGGAATCACCTCTGCCGGCAGACCGCGGCCGAAGCGGGCGGCAAGCGCGATCATCTCGCGGCCATGCGGGGCGTCGTGGACCAGTAGCCGGGCCGCGCGGCCACCTGCAGCGCGATAGGTGTCTGCCAGAACCGCGATGCGGCGCAAGAGATACGCCACCGGAGGCACGTCATAGGCGATCGCGGCCGAGGGGCAGAGCGCGGAACAGGCGCCGCAACCGGCGCAGACCATCGGATCCACCGCGACATGGTCGCCGTCCGGCGTTATGGCGCCGGTCGGGCAGGCGTCGAGACAGCGGGTGCAGCCGGTCTGACCGGCCCGAGAATGGGCGCAAAGTTCGGGGGCAAGTGCGACATGGAGCGGCTTTTCGAACGTGCCGACATGTTGGGCGGCTTCGAACACCGCCGCCGCCACCCGGTTCGGATCGCCGGGGTCCGCACGCAGGTAGCCGTCGCGCTTCTCGGGCGCGGGAAAGAGCGGTGCTCCGCCCGAAAGATCGAGGATCACGTCGCAGCGCGTCTCGGCCCCATCGCGCGCGGGACCCAGCGCGAAGGCGCCGCGCCCGCCGGGCTCCAACTGCCGGAGCGTGTCGAGCCTAAGCGTGAAGCGGCCGAGTGTCCCGGTCACGCTCACGATCCGGCCGGTGACCACCTCGAAGCCGCGCGTCACCGGCAGCTCTCCGCCCGCATCGAGAAGGACCGTGACGGCGAGCGCCTCGGCCAGCCGCTCTGCCGCCGGCAGGGCGACTTCGGCGCGGCCGATGACGAGGCACGTCCCCTCCGAGACGACATCGACCGTCTTCGTCGGCGGCACGGGCAGCAGCGCCTGGGCGAGAAGGGCGGCCATCTTCGGCGCGGTGTCGCTGCCGTCTGACCAGCCGGCGCGGTCGCGGATGTCGATGCAGGCGGGGGCAGGGCGGTCGAGGTCCGCGGCAAGCTCGGCAAAGCGCGCGGCCTCCTGGGCGCAGGCGATCACCACCTCCTCCTCGCCGATCGCCTTGGCGGCCACGGCGATCTCGCGCGTGCAGAGCGCCGAATGGACGCGTGACGCGTCAAGTTCGGTCGCATTGGCGAGTGCCTTGGCGTCGATCTTCTGGCTTCCGAGGCAATCGCAGAGCAAGAGGCGCTTGGGCATGTGTTTCCCCGGTGTGCGGCGGCGCCGACCGTCTGGCGTGAATGCGAGCATGAAAGAGCCCGCCGCGTAAAGGCCGTGATCGCGAGTCGAAATCGATTCGTTCGCGGTTTCTGCGAAACTTTGGGAAAATATTCCCGAAAATCGGGGCTGGCTGTGCGAACATTCCGTTGCGTCGTGTGAAAATACCACCGGTTCAATCCCTTGACTGTGCACGTTTTCGCGATTCGGCGTGATTCCTCTTTGTGATGCGGGCGGTGTGGTGCAGGCTTGGGTTCAGCACCGACCGTGAGAATGCGGGCAGAAAAGGGGGGAGGATCGTAGAGCGCGATGGCGCTTGCGCGTGCATCTTTGCCTGTTGGCATCGTCGTCCGGAAATCGCCGGGTGTGACCCGCTGGGCCGCCTGGGCGTGGAAGGTGACGGCGCTTCTGCCGGGGGCGGGGCCTGCACGCTGGCGCGTGATCCGCCGCGAGGGCGAGACGGTCGAGTACCACGCTGCGACGCTGCCGCTGGACCTCTGGTCCAGCGATACCGAAGGCTACAGGGCGACGCTCTCGGCGCGCGAGCCGGGCCTCGTCGTCGTGCTGCGCAGCGCCGAGGATCCCGCCGCACCGATGCCCTGGACGCCGGTCCTCGTCACCGCCTCGGCCTATGAGGGCCAGGACTACATGGACAGCGGCGACGGGCTCATCGAATGCGTTCCGATGCCCGCAGGGCTGATCGCCTGGATCGGCGATTTCGTCGCGGCCCACCACGTCGAGACGCCCTTCGTGAAGCGCCGCCGCGACCGCGCGCGGGTCGACACGGCCGAAGAGGGGCGGGGCGATCCGCGGATCCGGCAGGAGGCTGACGTCTACCGGGCGCCGGGCCTTTCGACGCGGGAGGGGACGGGATGAGCCCCGCGCGCCCCGACAGCGATTTCTGGAGCCGACGCCGCGCCGCGGTGGTCGCCGAAGCCGAGGCGGAGGCCGAAGACGCCCGCGCCGCAGAAGCCACGGCGGAGCGCGCCGCGCGCGAGGCGGCACTGGCGGGCAAGAGCGACGCGGAAATCCTCGACGCGCTGGGCCTCGCCGATCCCGACACGCTGGAGCGCGGCGACGATTTCGCGGCCTTCCTGAAGGAGGCCGTGCCGGAGCATCTGCGCCGCCGCGCGCTCAGGCGGCTGTGGCGGAGCAATCCGGTGCTCTCCAATCTCGACGGGCTCGTCGATCACGGCGAGGATTATACCGACGCCGCCACGGTCAGGCCGGACCTGCGCACCGCCTACCAGGTCGGGCGCGGCATGCTGCGCCATCTGACGGCGCTGGCGGCGCCGGAACAGACCGTGGTCGAGGCCGCCGTGCCGGACGAGATCCCGGAGCCTGCCCCGGAAGACATGGTCGCTTCGGTCGATCCGATCGAGACGGCGCCGCAGGTAGTGGAGGAAGAAAGGGCGCCGACGCGCCGCCACATGCGCTTCACGTTCGATGACGCATGCACGGAGCTGCGGACATGACCGGCACCGCCATGCCTCACGCCGCGATCACCGAGGAGGACCGGCTCCGCGCCGATCTCTACGGCTTCCTCTCGGCGCTATTCGCCGCGCCGCCCGACCGGGCGCTTCTGGACAAGACCGCGGCGCTGACCGGCGACGCGAGCCCGCTCGGCCGGGCGATCGCGGCGCTGGCAAAGCTCGCCGCCGCCGCGACGCCGGTCTCGGCCAAGCGCGAGTTCACCCGGCTCTTCATCGGCCTCGGGCGGGGCGAATTGCTGCCCTATGCGAGCTACTACCTGACCGGGTTCCTCAACGAAAAGCCGCTCATGCTCCTGCGCCGCGACATGGCGACGCTCGGGCTGGCGCGGTCCGAGAGCGTCTACGAGCCCGAGGACAACATCGCGAGTCTGATGGAGATGATGGCGGGGCTGATCGACGGCCGTTTCGGCATGGTCCGCCCGCTCGACCGCCAGAAAGAGTTCTTCAACCGCCATGTCGCGCCCTGGGCGGGGCATTTCTTTGCCGATCTCGAAACCGCGAAAGGATCGGTTCTCTATGCCCCGGTCGGCACGATCGGGCGCGAGTTCATGGTGATCGAGAAGGAGGCGTTCCGCCTTCTGGGGGAGTGAACAAGGAAGGCGGGAAGGACCCGCCGCAAGGTTGCAAGGGAGGATTGACCGATGGGCAAGACCAGGGATGCGGACCGGACCACTCGCCGCGATTTCCTGAAACTGGCATCGACCGCCGCGCCGGCGGCGGCGGCGGCGGCCGCACTCGGCCCCGACGAGGCGGCGGCCGAGGAGCAGCCGAAGACCAAGGGGCTGCAGGACACCGCCCATACCCGCGCCTACTACGCCAGCGCCCGGTTCTGAGACCGGGACGCGCCCCCCCGGGCCGGCGGAAGATTGGCCCCGGCGCGAGGGGACTGACCCAGCCACCGGCCTTCGCGGCCGGACCAGCAAGGGAGATGAGGATGCTCAGGAAAAAGACGAGCAGGGCTGCGACCGGAACGCAGCGAATGACGGCCCTGTCCGCTACAGGTGAAACCACGGTCGACCGCCGCGCCTTCCTGCGCGGATCGGGGCTCGCCATCGGCGGGCTTGCCGCGATCGGCGCCACTGGCGGCACGGTGCGCCGCGCAAAGGCACAGGAGGCCGCCGCGACGGCGGTCAAGACGGTCAAGACGGTCTGCACCCATTGCTCGGTCGGCTGCACCGTCATCGCCGAGGTCGAGAACGGCGTCTGGATCGGCCAGGAACCGGGCTGGGACAGCCCGTTCAACCTCGGCGCCCATTGCGCCAAGGGCGCCAGCGTCCGCGAGCATGCGCATGGCGAGCGCCGCCTCAAGTACCCGATGAAGAAGGAAGGCGGCGAGTGGAAGCGGATGAGCTGGGAGGACGCGATCAACGAGATCGGCGACGGCATGCTCAAGATCCGCGAGGAAAGCGGGCCTGACAGCGTCTACTGGCTGGGTTCGGCCAAGCATTCCAACGAGGGCGCCTATCTCTTCCGCAAGTTCGCGGCCTATTGGGGATCGAACAACGTCGACCACCAGGCGCGGATCTGCCATTCGACGACGGTCGCCGGAGTGGCCAACACATGGGGCTACGGCGCCATGACCAACAGCTACAACGACATCCATAACTCGAGGGCGATCTTCCTCATCGGCGGCAACCCGGCCGAGGCGCACCCTGTCTCGCTCATGCATCTCCTGAAGGCCAAGGAGGAGAACAACGCGGCCCTGATCGTCTGCGATCCGCGCTTCACCCGCACCGCTGCCCATGCCGACGAATATGTGCGGCTGCGGCCCGGCACAGACGTTGGGCTGATCTGGGGCCTCCTCTGGCACATCTTCGAGAACGGCTGGGAGGACAAGGAGTTCATCCGCACCCGTGTCTGGGGCATGGACCAGATCCGCGACGAGGTGAAGAAGTGGACGCCCGAGGAGACCGAGCGGGTGACCGGCGTGCCGGGCTCGCAGCTTCGCCGGGTGGCGATGACGCTCGCCAACAACCGGCCCGGCACCGTGATCTGGTGCATGGGCGGCACCCAGCACACCAACGGCAACAACAACACCCGCGCCTACTGCGTGCTGCAGCTCGCGCTCGGCAACATGGGCACTGCCGGCGGCGGCACCAACATCTTCCGCGGCCATGACAACGTTCAAGGCGCCACCGACCTCGGTGTCCTTTCCCACGACCTGCCGGGCTATTACGGCCTTTCGGGCGGCGCCTGGGCGCACTGGAGCCGGGTCTGGGGCGAGGATCTCGACTGGCTCAAGGGCCGGTTCGACATGCTCAAGGATGCCGACGGCAATGTCGCCAAGGACGGCGACGGCAACGACATCAGCCTGATGAACACGAGCGGCATCCCGGTCTCGCGCTGGATCGACGGGGTCCTGGAAGACAAGGCCAACATGGACCAGAACGACAATGTCCGGGCCATGGTGCTCTGGGGGCATGCGCCGAACTCGCAGACCCGCGGCGCCGAGATGAAGACGGCGATGGAAAAGCTCGACATGCTCGTCGTGATCGACCCCTATCCGACCGTCTCGGCGGTGCTGCATGACCGCACCGACGGCGTCTGGCTCCTGCCGGCCTCGACCCAGTTCGAGACGAGCGGATCGGTGACCGCCTCGAACCGCTCGTTGCAATGGCGCGAGAAGGTGGTGGAGCCGGTCTTTGAATCGCTCCCGGACCACACGATCATCCGCATGTTCGCCGACAAGTTCGGCTTCTCAGACCGGCTCTTCCGCAATATCGAGGTCAAGGACGGCGAGCCGGTGATCGAGGACATCACCCGCGAGTTCAACCGCGGCATGTGGACCATCGGCTACACCGGCCAGAGCCCCGAGCGGCTGAAGCTGCACATGGCCAACCAGCACACCTTCGACAAGACGACGCTGCGAGCAGTGGGCGGACCGGCGGACGGCGAGTTTTACGGGCTTCCCTGGCCCTGCTGGGGCACGCCAGAGATGGGTCACCCCGGCACCGCGAACCTCTACGACATGTCGATGCCGGTCAGCCAGGGCGGCCTCACCTTCCGCGCCCGCTTCGGGGTGGAGCGCGACGGAGAGAACCTTCTGGCCGAGGGCGTCTATTCGGCGGGGTCCGAGATCCAGGACGGCTACCCCGAGTTCACCATGCAGATGCTGATGGACCTCGGCTGGGACGGGGATCTCACCGACGAGGAGCGTGCCGCGATCGAGGCGGTGGGCGGGCCCACGGCCAACTGGAAGCTCGATCTTTCGGGCGGTATCCAGCGGGTCGCGATCAAGCACGAATGCGCGCCCTTCGGCAATGCCAAGGCCCGCGCCGTGGTCTGGACCTTCCCCGACCCGGTGCCACTGCACCGCGAACCGCTCTACACGCCGCGGCGCGACCTCGTGGCCGATTACCCGACCTATGACGACCGCAAGCTCTACCGACTGCCGACGATGTATGCCTCGATCCAGGAGAAGGACTTCACGGCGGACTATCCGATGATCCTGACCTCCGGGCGGCTCGTCGAATACGAGGGCGGCGGCGACGAGAGCCGGTCTAACCCGTGGCTCGCGGAGCTTCAGCAGGACATGTTCGTGGAGATCAACCCGCGCGACGCCAACAACCTCGGCATCCGCGACCGGCAACAGGTCTGGGTCGAGGGCGCCGAGGGATCGGCCGTCAAGGTCATGGCGATGGTGACCGAAAGGGTGGGTGAGGGCGTCGCCTTCATGCCCTTCCATTTCGGCGGGCATTTCCAGGGCAACGACCTGCGCGACAAGTATCCACCGGGCGCCGACCCATACGTCCTCGGCGAAAGTTCCAACACCGCGCAGACCTACGGCTACGACTCGGTCACCCTGATGCAGGAGACCAAGTGCACGCTTTGCAAGATCAGCGCAGCATAGGGAGGAACGGATATGGCACGCGTGAAATTCCTCTGTGACGCCGAACGCTGCATCGAGTGCAACGCCTGCGTCACCGCCTGCAAGAACGAACATGAGGTGCCTTGGGGCATCAACCGCCGCCGGGTCGTGACCATCAACGACGGCAAGCCCGGCGAAAGGTCGATCTCGGTCGCCTGCATGCACTGTTCGGACGCGCCCTGCATGGCGGTCTGCCCCGTCGACTGCTTCTACCAGACCGAGGACGGCATCGTCCTGCATTCCAAGGACCTCTGCATCGGCTGCGGCTATTGCTTCTACGCCTGCCCCTTCGGGGCGCCGCAGTATCCGCAGGCCGGCAATTTCGGTTCGCGCGGCAAGATGGACAAATGCACCTTCTGTGCCGGCGGCCCGGAGGCGGACAATTCCACCGCCGAGTTCGCCAAGTACGGCCGCAACCGCATCGCGGAAGGCAAGCTGCCGATCTGCGCCGAGATGTGCTCGACCAAGGCGCTTCTCGCCGGCGACGGCGACGTGGTCTCGGCGATCTACCGCGAGCGGGTCGTGGCGCGCGGCTTCGGCTCGGGCGCCTGGGGCTGGGGCACGGCCTATGAACAGAAGGCGGGCAACTGACCGGCACCTGCGATCGGGGGAGAGCATGAGCGTTCGCGGCATTCGCATCCTCTCGGCGGCGATCCTGGCGCTGGGCCTCGCGGCCACCGCGCCGCTGGCCCAGACCGTGGAGGGCGGCGCGGAGGATCCGCGCGCTGCCACCGGTGGGGCGCAGACGCTCGAGGACATCCTCGCGCGGCAGCGGGGCGAAAAGATCGACGACAGCTTCCGGCGCGGGGAAACCGGTGATCCCGCGTCGGCCGCCGACCCCTCCGAGCAGCTTGGCACGCTCGGCGGCGTCTCCGACCCCGAGCTTTGGCGCGCCTTACGCTATGGCGAGGCTTCGGTGACGGTCTCGACCTCGGCGCCCGCGGCGGGCGTGGTGATCCAGGACGGCGGCATGCGCTGGCTGAAGTTCCGCGAGGGGCCGCTGCTGATCTACGGCGGCTACGGGCTCATCGCCATGATCGCGGTGATCCTGCCCTTCTTCCTTCTCCGGGGCCGGATCCGCATCGAGGGCGGGCGCACCGGGCAAACCGTGCGCCGCTTCGGCGCGGTCGAACGCTTCGGCCACTGGCTGATGGCGGGTTCGTTCATCGTGCTGGCGCTGACCGGGCTGATGATTCTCTTCGGCCGGATCGCGCTGATCCCGCTCCTCGGCAAGGAGGCCTATGCGCCCCTCGCCGCGGCCGGGAAATGGGCGCACAACAACTTCTCCTGGGCCTTCATGGCCGGGCTCGCGCTGGTCATCGTGGTCTGGATCGGCCACAACCTCCCGAACCGGCACGATCTGGTGTGGCTCGCCAAGGGGGGCGGCCTCTTCAGCAAGGGTGTGCACCCGCCGGCGCGCAAGTTCAACGCGGGTCAGAAGATCGTCTTCTGGGCGGTTGTGGTGCTCGGCCTGTCGATCTCGCTCTCGGGGCTCTCGCTCCTTTTTCCGTTCGAATTGCCGATGTTCGCCAAGACCTTCGAGGTGCTGAACGCGACCGGCCTTCCGCAGCTTGTCGGCCTCGGGCCATTGCCCGAGGTGCTTGGGCCGCATCAGGAAATGCAACTGGCGCAGGCCTGGCACGGCATCGTCGCCTTCGCCTTCATCGCCATCATCATCGCCCATATCTACCTCGGCTCGATCGGCATGGAAGGCGCCTTCGACGCGGTCGGATCGGGCGAGGTCGACGTGCAATGGGCCAAGGAGCACCATTCGCTGTGGTACGAGGAGGTGACCGGCGCCGCGCCGGACCACCCGCCGGGCGCCCCGGCCGAGTGAGCGGGAAGGAGAGGCGATGAAGGTAATGCTGCTCGCGTTCCTGTCGGCCGCCGCAATCGCGGTCCTGGCTGACTTTGCGCTCGACCGCGCGGGCTTTTCCGCGCGCGAGGTGACGAGCGGGCCGTCGGTTCGGCTCGATTGACGGCAGCCAAAAATGCAAAATGCGCCGGGAAGGGCCCGGCGCATTTCGTTTCTTGAACAGCGGATTAGCCGTCGAAGTTCACTTCTTCCATCAACTTCAGCGCCTCGGGCCGCGACTTCGCGACATCCATGAGGTTGAGGCTGTCCGGGGTGAACTCGCCCCAGCTTGCGACCACTTCCGACCGCGCCACGCCCGGCTTGACCGGGAATTCGTGGTTGAGCCCGGCATAGATCTTCTGCGCCTCGTCGGACGACAGGAACTCCATCAGTTTCAGCGCCGCGTCATGGTTCGGCGCCGACTTGGTCATCGCCACGCCCGAGACGTTCATATGGGTGCCGTCGCCTTCGAACACCGGGTAGACGATGCGCACCGAGTTGGCCCATTCGACCTGCTCGGGATCGCTCAGCATCGCGCCCATGTAATAGGTATTGCCAAGCGAGATGTCGCATTCGCCGGCCCAGATCGACTTCACCTGCGCCCGATCGTTGCCCTCGGGCTTGCGGGCGAGGTTGGCGCGCAGGCCGGTGGCCCATTCCTTCGCATATTCGGCGCCGTGATGCTCGATCATCGCCGCCATCAGCGCGAGGTTGTAGTCATGCGTCCCCGGACGGGTGCAGATCCGGCCCTGCCATTTCGGGTCCGCGAGATCCTCGTAGGTCGTCACCTCGCCATCGGCCACGCGCTCCTTCGAGGCATAGACGATGCGGGCGCGGGTCGTGAGCCCGAACCACTGGTTGCCGGGGTCGCGGAACTCCGCCGGGATGTTGGCGGCGAGCACTTCGGAGGAGACCGGCTGGGTCACGCCCGCCTCGACCACCTGCGAGAGCTTGGCGATGTCGACGGTCATCACGAGGTCGGCCGGGCTGCGGTCGCCCTCGCTCGATAGCCGCTCGACCAGGCCCTTGTCGACATGGGCGACATTGACGGCGATGCCGGTCTCGGCGGTGAAGGCGTCGAAGAGCGGTTGCACCAGTTCCGGCTGGCGCGACGAGTAGACGTTGACTTCTTCGGCGAGCGCAGGTCCGGCGAGAGCGGCGAGCGAAAGGGCGAAAAGCGGTGTCCGCAGGGACATAGTCGACTCCTTTGGTCAGATATTCTGGCGTCCTTATTCCCGACCTGCAGGGGCGCGTCAATACCTGATTAAACTGGTCGCCTATTTGGCCGCAGGCGTCATCCCCGGCAATTTCAGCCGCGAACGGCGGCCTCGATCGCGGCGACGTCGATCCGGGTCATCGTCATCATCGCGTCGAAGGCGCGTTTCGCGGCCTCGCCGCCGGCCGCCAGCGCTCCGGTCAGGACGCGCGGCGTGATCTGCCACGAGATCCCCCAGCGGTCCTTGCACCAGCCGCAGGCGCTTTCCTGCCCGCCGTTGCCGATGATCGCGTTCCAATAGCGGTCGGTTTCCGCCTGGTCGTCGGTGGTGATCTGGAACGAGAAGGCTTCGGAGTGGCAGAAGGCCGGACCGCCGTTGAGGCCGAAGCAGGGGAGGCCGAGGACCGTGAATTCGACCGTCAGCACGTCGCCCGCCTTGCCCGACGGATAGTCGGAGGGCGCGCGGAAGACCGCGCCGACCGAACTCTCGGGGAACGTCGCCGCATAGAAGCGGGCCGCTTCCTCCGCGTCCCTGTCGTACCAGAGGCAGATCGTGGTCTTGGCGGTTGGCATGTGCGATCCCCGTTTAGCGAGCGCTGGCTCGGGGACCGGAAGCGCCGGCACCGCCCCGTGCCGGGATCAACGATACCGGCTCAGCCCTGCGTGCCGCAAGCGATTGCCGAGGCCGGCTGGGTGCGGAGACCGAGAGCCGTCGGGCAGCCGGCTATTTCGCCGCCTTCTCCAGCCGTTTCGCCTCGTCCCAGAGCGCGTCCATCTCGGCGAGGTCGGACTCTTCAGGGCGCTTGCCCCGGTGGGCGAGCGCGGATTCGATCGAGGCAAAGCGCCGGGTGAACTTGGCGTTGGCGGCCCGGAGCGCCGCCTCCGGGTCGATCCTGAGATGCCGCGCGAGATTGGCGATCACGAAGAGAAGATCGCCGAACTCCTCGAATATCTCGGTCTCCGTCATCGTGGCGCGGGCCTCCTGCAGCTCGCGCGCCTCCTCGGTAATCTTGTCGACGACCTCGGCGGTCGAGGGCCAGTCGAAGCCGACGCGCGCGGCGCGGTTCTGCAGCTTCACCGCCCGCGTCAGCGCCGGCAGCCCCATCGCGATACCATCCAGCGTGCCGCGCGCCGCCGCGCCCGCGCGTTCGGCCGCCTTCATCCGCTCCCAGTCGCGGGTCTGGTCCTCGGCACTCTTGTCGCGGCTTTCGTCGCCGAAGACATGGGGGTGGCGCGCGACCATCTTGTCGGAGATCGCGCGGATTACCTCGGCGAACCCGAAATGACCGGCCTCGGAGGCCATCTGCGCGTGATAGACCGTCTGCAGCAGCAGGTCGCCCAGCTCGCCTCGCAACTCGCCCCAGGCCTCGCGCTCGATCGCGTCGGCGACCTCGTAGGCCTCCTCGATCGTGTAGGGCGCGATGGTCGTAAAATCCTGCTCGATGTCCCAGGGACAGCCGGTCGCGGGATCCCTGAGCCGCGCCATGATCTCCAGAAGCCGCGGCAGCCCGCCCTCGGGATCGTGGATCAGGCGGTCCGAGGCGTGGCGGTCGAGGGTCATTGCGTGCTCCGGGATTTTGCGGTCATCTGGGGCGCAGTATTCGCAATAGCGCCCGAGAGTCCACATGGCCGTCCTCAACCGCATCGCCGCCTACGCCCCCGAGATGGCGGAATGGCGCCGCCAACTGCACCGCCACCCGGAGCTGCGCTTCGCCTGCCACAAGACCGCGGCCTTCGTCGCCGCGAAGCTGCGCGAGTTCGGCGTCGACGAGATCCACGAGGGGATCGCCGAGACCGGGATCGTCGCGCTGATCGACGGCGAGGGCGAGGGGCCGGTGATCGGTCTCAGGGCCGACATGGACGCGCTGCCGATCACCGAGGCGACTGGCGTCGAACACGCCTCGGAAGTGCCCGGCGTCATGCATGCCTGCGGCCATGACGGCCATACCGCGATGCTCCTCGGCGCGGCCAAGTACCTTGCCGAGACCCGCCGCTTCCGCGGCCGCGTCGCGCTGATCTTCCAGCCCGCCGAGGAGGATGGCGGCGGCGGCGAGGTCATGGTGAAGGAGGGCATCCTCGAACGCTTCGGCATCGGCGAGGTCTATGCGCTCCACAACTCGCCGACCGTTCCACTCGGCCATTTCGTGACCACGCCGGGCCCGATCATGGCCTCGGTCGATACCGCCCGCGTGACACTGACCGGAAGGGGCGGCCACGGCGCCTATCCGCACGAATGCGTCGACCCGATCCCGGCGCTGGTCGGCATGGTCGGCGCGCTGCAGACGATCGCCAGCCGCAACATCGATCCCCTGGACGAGGTCGTGGTCTCGGTGACCGAGATCCACGCCGGCACCGCCTCGAACATCATCCCCGAGACCGCCTGGTTCGGCGCGACGATCCGCAGCTTCCGCCCCGAGGTGCGGGCCCGGATCCAGACGCGGTTCGAGGAGATCGTCGCCGGCCATGCCGCCGCCTATGGCGTGCAGGCCGAGATCGACTACGAACTCGGCTACCCCGCGACCGTGAACGCCCCCGACCAGACCGCCTTCGCGGTCGAGACCGCCCGCGACGTGTCGGGCGCCGCGGCGGTCGAGGCCGAGGGCGGACGCGAGATGGGGGCGGAGGATTTCTCCTACCTCCTCGAAAAGCGCCCCGGCTGCTACCTCTTCCTCGGCCAGGGCAAGGGGGCGGGGCTGCACCACCCGGCCTACGAGTTCAACGACGAAGCCGCCCCCTATGGCGCGAGCTTCTTCGCCCGGCTGGTGGAGCGCGCCCAGCCGCTCGGGTAGATCTTCCGGCTTTCATATCGCGCCGTAACGATATGAAAATTATATGAAATACCTGACACCAAGACAGCGGCGCCGCACCTTCGGGTTTCGACATGTCCGTGATTTGATCAAATTATCTTGACAAATCGACCGGTCGCGGCGCGTTATGGGGCACCCGGATCGGCGACATCTCCGGCCCCGAACGATGTCCGAAACTTCACGGAGATGGTTCCATGGCATTGGCAGATGCAAAGACCCAGGTCGATCTGGCCTTCACCAGCGAGACGCGGCGCGGGCTCGCCTACGAGAACGTGTTCGGCGGCGCGACGAGCTTCCTCAGGCGGCGCTACAGCAAGGACCTGACCGGCGTCGACCTCGCGATCACCGGGGTGCCGTTCGATCAGGCGGTGACCAACCGCACCGGCACGAGGTTCGGGCCGCGCGCGGTCCGCGAGGCCTCCGCGCTTCAGCCCTGCGATCCGCCCTATGGCTGGGGCTACTCGCCGCTCGACGAGTTCGACATCGTCGATTACGGCGACCTCGCCTTCGATTATGCCAAGGTCTCGGCCTTCCCCGACACGCTCACCGAGCACATCCGCGGCATCCTCGCGGCCGGTGCGGGCAGTGTAACGCTCGGCGGCGACCACTACATCACCTTCCCGATCCTGAAGGCCTATGCCGAGAAGTACGGGCCGATCTCGCTTCTCCATTTCGACGCCCATTCCGACACCTGGGTCGACGAGGATTTCGAGCGGATCGACCACGGCACGATGTTCTACAAGGCGATCAAGTCCGGCATCGTCGACCCCAGAACCAGCGTGCAGGTCGGCATCCGCACCCATAACGACGACTTCATGGGCGTGAACGTGATCGACGCGCGTGAGGTGCACGAGACCGGTGCGGCTGAAGTCGCAAGGAAAATCAAGGCGGTGATCGGCGACCGCCCAACCTACCTCACCTTCGACATCGATTGCCTCGACCCCGCCTTCGCGCCCGGCACCGGCACCCCGGTCTGGGGCGGGCTCGCCTCGTGGCAGGTCGCGGCGATCCTGCGCGACCTTGCCGGCATCAATCTCGTCGGCGGCGATGTCGTCGAGGTCTCGCCGGCCTACGACACCACGGGCGCCACCGCGATCGCCGGCGCCCATGTCGCGCATGAGCTGATCTGCCTCTACTGCTGGCAGAAGCGCAAAGGGTGAGGCTGGCGCTCCTCCTCCTTGCGCTTCTCGTCGGAGCGGGCCTGGCGTGGATTCGCCTCGCCCCCTCCGACCCGGCGCGCTGGCATGTCGATCCTGCCGTGCCCGGCGCCGACACCCTGACCGGAGAGCCGGGCGGCGCGCGCGGAGCCCTGACCTTGCCTGGCCGGAGCCCCGCCGAGGTCCTCGCCCGGCTCGATGCCATCGCGCGCGCCACGAGGCGCACGACACGCCTTGCCGGCAGCCCGGAGGAGGGCCGCATCACCTGGCTCACCCGGTCCGCCGCCTTTGGCTTCCCCGACTACACAACGGCGCAGGCGGTTCAAAACGGATCTGAAGTCGAGCTCACGCTGCACGCCCGTCAACGCTTCGGCCGCGACGACTTCGGCGTCAATGCCGCCCGGCTCCGGGACTGGACCGCCGCGTTAACGACGCCTTAGGGTCGTGATCAGATCTTCCGGCCCCCCGCATTCCATTACCCGACGCCCCGTCGGCCCCGCGTACCCATCCCATGCGACATGCGTACACAGCGGAGCGACGGCATGACCGGCACCTTCCGCCTGCCTTCTTCATTGCCGAAATACCCCACGGGGGCCCGGGGGTGTGAAACCCCCGGCCGCTCCCCCCTTGACCGACGCCCGGACAAGAGCGAAACCGCACCGATGGTACCCTTGGACAAGCTCGCCCAGATCACCCGCCGCTTCGAGTTCCTCGAGGCCAAGCTCTCGGCCGGCACCGCGCCCGCCGAGATCGCCCAGCTCAGCCGCGAATATTCCGAGCTGAAGCCGGTCGCGGCCGAGATCGCCGCCTACCGCCAGGCGCTCGACGATCTCGACGAGGCCGAGGTGATGCTCGCCGACCCCGAGATGCGCGCGCTCGCCGAGGACGAGATCCCGGCCCTCAAGGCGCGGATCCCCGAGATGGAGGCAAGGCTCCGGATCGCGCTCCTGCCCAAGGATGCCGCCGATGCCCGCCCCGCGATCCTCGAGATCCGGCCCGGGACGGGCGGCGAGGAGGCCGCTCTCTTCGCCAGCGATCTCCTCCGGATGTATCAGAAACACGCCGAGGCACAGGGCTGGCGCTTCGAACTGCTCGAACTCAGCGAGACCGAGCTCGGCGGCGTCAAGGAGGCGATGGCGCGGATCGAGGGCGAGGGGGTCTTCGCCCGGCTCAAGTACGAATCCGGCGTCCACCGGGTCCAGCGCGTGCCGGAAACGGAATCGGGCGGCCGCATCCATACCTCGGCCGCGACCGTCGCGGTCCTGCCCGAGGCCGAGGAGGTCGATATCGAGATCCCGGCCTCCGACATCCGCATCGACACGATGCGCTCCTCCGGCGCGGGCGGCCAGCACGTCAACACCACCGATTCCGCGGTCAGGATCACCCACCTTCCGACCGGCATCGTCGTCACCTCATCGGAAAAGTCCCAGCACCAGAACCGCGCCAACGCGATGGCGGTGCTGCGCGCCCGGCTCTACGACCTCGAACGGAGCCGCGCGGACGATGCCCGCGCCGCCGAGCGCAAGGCGCAAGTCGGCTCCGGCGACCGCTCCGAGCGGATCCGCACCTACAACTTCCCGCAAGGCCGGTTGACCGATCACCGCATAAACCTCACGCTCTACCGGCTCGACCAGGTGATGCAGGGCGACCTGACCGAGATCATCGACGCGCTCACCGCCGAGGACCAGGCGGCGAAGCTTGCGGAGATGGAGGCGTGAGACGCCTCGTTCTCGGGCCTGCGGCCCTGACCATCGGCGGCAGGGCGCGCCGGTGACCGGGTCGGAACTGCTCGCCGCCGCCGTGCGGCGGCTCGGCGCGGCGGGGATCGAGGGCGCGCCGCGCGATGCCCGCCGGCTCCTCGCCCATGCGCTCGGCATCGCACCGGAGCGGGTGAGCCTCATCCTGCCAGACCCTGTCGGCCCGGCCGCGCTCACCGCGTTCGAGGCGGCCGTCGCGCGGCGGATCGCCCGCGAGCCGGTGAGCCAGATCACCGGCGGGCGCGATTTCTACGGACGGCGCTTCCGGGTGACGTGCGACACGCTCGATCCGCGCCCCGAAACCGAGGCGCTGATCGCCGCGGCGCTGGAGCGGCGCTTCGGCACTGTCCTCGACCTCGGCACCGGAACCGGCTGCATCCTCCTGACGCTTCTGGCGGAAAGGCCGGAGGCCGAGGGGCTCGGCGCCGATCTGAGCCCGGCCGCGCTCGATGTCGCGCGCGGCAATGCCGCGGCGCTCGGGCTCGCGGAGCGCGCCCGGTTCCTGCGCTCGGACTGGTTCGCGAGCGTCACGGGGCGCTTCGACCTCATCGTCTCGAACCCGCCCTATATCGCCGCAGACGAGATGGCCGGGCTTGCGCCCGAGGTGCGTGACTGGGAGCCGCACCTCGCACTCACGCCCGGCGGAGACGGGATCGACGCTTACCGCGCGATCGCGGGCGGCGCGGCGGCGCATCTTGTGCCCGGGGGGACGGTCATCGTCGAGATCGGCGCGAGCCAGGGCCCGGCGGTCGCGGAACTGTTCCGCGCGGCGGGGTTCGCACGGGTGACGGTCCGGCCCGATCTCGACGGCCGCGACCGGGTCGTGGTGGCCGAAAGGTGACATCGGGGTGCTTTTTGCGCTAAGATTACCGCAGCGATAGTGGAAATCCGCCGGCGCCGCGAGATTCCGCTTGCCGAGGCCCGCACATCATGCATTAAGGGAGCCGTGACGGGTGGAGCGTTTGGCGCCGCCCGGACCGCTTCGCCCAGCACGATCAGGAACCGCAGGCCGACGCCGGACAGTCCCGGCACAGGACGCGGAACCGGGCAAGCCCGCTCACAAGCCCTTTGGCTCGGACAGACGAAAGCACATGAGATCATCCAAATCCCGTTCGCGTTCGAAATCGAACCGTCAACGCTCGCTCGGTAACATCGTCAACCGGGTCTTCGATTCCTCCGGCCCGGAGGGCAAGGTCCGCGGCACCCCGCAGCAGATCATCGACAAGTACCTGACGCTGGCGCGCGACGCTCAGCTCTCGAACGACCGGGTGGCCGAGCAGAACTTCCTCCAGCATGCCGAGCACTACACGCGCATGCTGGGCGAGGCGCAGCGCGAGATGAGCCGCGAGCAGGAGCAGCGCCAGCAGCAGGGCGAGGGCGGCAACGGTCCGGCCCAGCCCGGGCAGGGGCAGGGCGGCAATGGCGGCGAGCGCCAGAACCAACGGCCCCGCTACGAGGAGCGTAACGGCCGCGACGCGGGCGAGTTCCGCTCGGGGCCGATGCCCACGGCGCGCGACGAGGCTGAGGATGACGGTCCGGGTCTGGTCGAGACGCCGGAATCGAGCCCGCGTGCCATGCCGTCGGCGACGATGATGCCCGAACTGCCGCAGCCGACCGAGGAACCCGCTCCGGCGGCCGAGAAGAAGACCGGCCGCGGGTCACGCGGGCCCCGCAAGCCGCGCGAGAAGCGCGCCGCCGAGCCCAAGGCGAAGGACGACACGCCGGGCGACGGGAACCCGGTCGACGTGGCCGAATAACCTCGGTTTTCAAGGAATACCCCGAACGGCCCGACCTCAAGGTTCGGGCCGTTTGCGTTCAGCCTTCCGCGAGCAGCCGCGCGAGGCGGCAGAAGGCTTCGAGCGATATCTCTTCGGCCCGCGCCGTGGGCGCGATCCCGGCGGCCTCGAGCTTTGCCTCGATTCCCGGCGCCACCGATTTCAGGCTGGCCCGGAGCATCTTTCGGCGCTGGTTGAAGCCGGCCGCGACGATCCGGTTGAGGATCTTCGGGTCGGCCGGAAAGCGCGGCGCGGGCAGCGCGGTGAGGTGGACGACGGCGGAGTGGATCTTCGGCGGCGGGGTGAAGGCCTCGGGCGGCAGGGTCATCACGATGCGGGCGTCGGTGAGCCACTGGGCGAGGAGCGCGAGCCGGCCATAGGCCTTGGAGCCGGGCTGGGCGACGATCCGTTCGGCCACCTCCTTCTGGAACATCAGCGTCAGGCTGTCCCAGACCGGCGGCCAGGCGGGCGGCGTGAGCCAGCGGGTCAGAAGCTCGGTGCCGACGTTGTAAGGCAGGTTGGCGACGATGCGGATCGGCGGTGTGAGATGGGTGAGCGGATCGATCTCGAGCGCGTCGGCATTGATGACCTCGAGCCGGCCGGGATAGGCGGTGGCGATCTCGGCCAGCGCGGGCAGGCAGCGGGCATCCTTCTCGACGGCAAGCACGCGGCGTGCGCCCTCGGCGAGGAGCCCCCGGGTAAGACCGCCGGGACCGGGCCCGACCTCGAGCACGTCGCACTTCGTCAGGTCGCCGGCACAGCGGGCGATCTTGGCAGTCAGGTTGAGGTCCAGAAGGAAGTTCTGGCCGAGGTTCTTCTTGGCCGCGATCCCGTGCGTGGCGATCACCTCGCGCAGCGGCGGCAGGCCGTCTAGTGCCGCCATGTGTCGTTCCCTCCGGCTTTCGGGATGCGATTTTTCTGCGAAAAATCGGCGAACTTCCGCGGAAAATTCGGGGGCTGCTGGAACGGTCTCATGCGCGGTCTGCCTGACGGGCGCAGGTCATCTCCCGCGCAAGTTTCAGCGCGGCGATCAGGCTTGCCGGGTCGGCGACGCCCTGGCCGGCGATGTCGAAGGCGGTGCCGTGATCGGGCGAGGTGCGGATGAAGGGCAGGCCGAGCGTCACGTTGACGCCGCCGGCGAAATCGAGCGTCTTGATCGGGATCAGCGCCTGGTCGTGATACATGCAGATCGCCGCGTCATAGCGTGCCCGCGCGGCGGGGTGGAACATCGTGTCGGCGGGAAGTGGACCGGCAACCGCGATGCCCTCGGCGCGGAGGCGCTCGAGCACCGGCGCGATCACGCGCGTCTCCTCGTCGCCCATCGCGCCGCCCTCGCCCGCATGGGGGTTGAGGCCGGCCACCGCGAGGCGCGGCGCGGCGAGGCCGAAATCGCGGATCAGGCCGGCATGGGTGATGCGGATCGTCTCCTCGAGAAGCGCCGGCGTGAGCCGGGCGGGAACCTCGGAGAGCGGGATGTGGATCGTCGTGGGCACGACCCGCAGGTCGGGGCAGGCGAGCATCATCACGACGCGCGCGCCGCCGGCCAGGTCGGCGAGATATTCGGTATGGCCTGGAAAGGCGAAGCCCGCGCCGTCCTTCAGCGACTTCTTGTGGATCGGCGCGGTGCAGAGCGCCGCCGCCTCGCCGCGCGTGACCAGCCTTACCGCGCGCGCGATCACCTCGATCACGGCGCGGGCATTGGCGGGACGGGGCGCGCCCGGCGGCGCCGCCTCGGGGAAGGCGTGGGTGAGGACCGGCAGCCGGCCGGCGGGCACCGCGAGTGCCTCGGCGGGATGTGCGATCTCCTGAAGCCCGGTGCCCGGCGGCAGGTGCGCCGGGTCACCGATCCAGAAGAAGGGCAGCGAGGCGCCGAGCGCGGCCCGCGCCTTGACGGCGATCTCGGGGCCGATGCCGGAAGGCTCGCCGCAGCTCAGCGCGATGGGCAGATCCTGCATCGGGTCCGCGTCACGGCCGGTGGATGATCGCGGCCGAGCGCAGTTCGGCGAGATAGCCGTCGGCGAGGTTGCCGAGCCGCTGGTTGGTCAGCTCCTCGCGGATCTGGGCGCGGCTCGGGCCGGCGCCGAAGCCGAGCTCGGGATCGATGGCCGGGGCGCCCTCGGGGGCGATCGCGGCCGGGTCGACGACCGGGGCGCCGCCTTCGGCGAGGGTCGCGTCGCGGTCGCAGAGCATCAGGAAGACCTGCGCGTTGCCGCGGGTGAGGGCGGTTGAGACCTCGTTCTCGTCGAGCCCGGCGAGGACGGAGGCGATGTCGGCGGGCACCTGGCCGAGGGGCCGCGTCTCGCGGATCAGCTGGGTGGCAGGGGCGCCGCGGAGCACGCGGTAGAGGTCGTCGCAGGTGTCGGCCTTGGCGCGTATCCGCGCGGCCTCGGCCTGGGCATCGGCGGTGCCGGCGCCGGGGATCAGGTACTGCGCGTAATCGACCGTGATGTTGGCCGGCTTGATCTCGCCCCCTTCGCTCGTGCCGCGCATGCGGAAGATCGCCATGGCGTCGCCGAGCGGGATCGGCGGGCTCACCTGGCCCTGGGCGAGGCCCGCCACGGCCGGGCGGATCTGCGCGGGCAGGTTGGTCAGGGGGATCCAGCCGATCTGGCCGCCGCGGTCGCGCGAGGGCGCGGCGGAATGGGCGCGGGCGGCGCGGGCGAAATCACCCTCGGAGCGGATCGTCTCGGAGAGCTCGGTCGCGAGGCGGCGGATCTCGAAGGAGGTGTCGGGGCGGACCGGCAGCAGGATCTCGGAGAGGAGCACGCGCGGGCCCGCGCCGCGGCCGGCTTCGACCGAGAGCGCGCGGTCGATCTCGGCGTCGGAGATGACGATCTGCTTTGCGTAGCGTGCGCGCACCGCCTCGCGCCACGCGAGGCCGGAGCTGACGAAGTCGCGGAACGTCTCGGGCGCGACCCCGCCCTGGCCGATCGCCGTGACGAACTCCTCGGCGCTGAGATTGGCGCGGGCGGCGAATTCGGTCATGCCGGCGGCGATCTGTTCCTCAGTCAGGGTGATTTCGGCGGCCTCGGCGGCCTGGCTGCGCAGCCGGTCGTCGATCAGGCCCTTCTCGGCCTCGACCGCCGGATCGCCGGGCGCGCGCAGGAGCTGCAGGAAGCGGATTCGCTGCTCGAGCTCGTACTGGGTGACCGCGGAGTCGTTGACGATCACCGCCGTCGAGAACCGGCTGCCCTGCGCCATTGCCGGCAGCGCGGTGGTCGTGGCCGCCGCGAGGGCGAGAGAGAGGAGGAAGGGGAAGCGCATCGTCTGTCGTCCGTCTGCTCTGTTCTTCGTTTCGATTTCCGTCCCGTCGTCGTCAGTAAGAGCAACTGCGGCGGTAGCGTCGCCCGTCGTTGCCGGTCCCGAACCCGTTCATGACCACCGAGACGTTGAAATCCGTGCTGGGGTTCACACTAGTCGAGGACGTGAACCGACGCGAGAGCGAAAGATCGATCGTCGCGCATTCGCTGAGATAGGTCAGGCCGAGCCCGGCGCGGACCGCGCTCGCGGCCTCGAAGTCGTAGCGCCCCGAGATCCGGCCGCGCCAGTTGCGGCTGACGTCCCAGCGGGCGTTCATCAGCAGTTCCGAGCTTGGCGACGGCCGGCCCTCGATCGGGTCCTCGACGAGCCAGAGATAGCTCGCCGCGACGGCGTAGCGGTCGCGCGCATAGGCGATGCCGAGCTCGTCGAGGCTGAAATCCAACCCGTCGTCGAAGAGCGCGCGGTTGACCACGGTCAGGCCCTGGCCGGAATCTACCCGCGCCGAGACGAGCCAGTCCGACGCCGTCCCGTCGAGCCCGCTGCCCGGCGTGAACTGGCCGAGGTCCTCGGCCCGGAAGATCCGGCCGGCCGTCACGCCCATCGACCAGCCGCCGGGCGCGTGGCGGGTCCAGCCGAACCCGACGTTGAGCCGCGTGCCGAGTTCGTGCCGGTCGGCGCCCGGGAAGCGATTGAAGCCGAAGAGGTTGCCCTCGTCGAAGGCGACCACCTGACTGTCCTCGTTGGGTACGTCGTCGGCCGTGTCGGGGCTCCAGACCAGCTGGACCACCGGTTCGAGCACCTGGCTTGCGCCGCGATCCTCGTAGCGGACCCAGGGCCAGCGGAGCTCGACCGCGCCGGCCGGTGTGAACCGGGTCACGGTGCCGGGATAGCTCGCGTCCTGGCTGATCGCGTAGACATCGGCGGTGGCCTGGAGCTCGGTCGAGACGACCATGCCATTGGCGAGAACCCAGTTGCGGCGCCAGTCGCCCCGGAGCGTCGCGCGCGCGACGTCGCGGCCGTCGGTGATGCCGTCGCCGTTGGCGTCGGTGTCGATCTCGGAACTGCGGCGCAGGGAATGGGACTGCACCGTGATCTGGCCCTCGCCGCCGAGCTGGCTGGGCGCGAAGCGGCGCTTGAACGTCACATCGCCGACCCAGGTCGGCAGTACCGAATTGTCGTCGCCGGAGCGGATCGACCAGTAGCGGAAGAGCCGCGCGTCGATATGTTCGTTGCGCCGCGTCCGGGTCACCGAGACGCCGCTCCTGAGCCGGTCCGTCTCGCTGATGTCGTAGTCGAGCAGGTAGGCGTCATCGGTCACGCCTTGCAGCGTGAAGTCGAGCCGGAAGTCGCGCGGCAGTCGGAAGCTGCCTTCGGCGAAGAGATAGCCGCGGGTCTTGCCGGGAACGATGTCGTCGTCGCTCAGGGCGCCGTTGAACTCGACCGTCCCGGTGCGGAACGCCTCGCGGTAGCGGAACTCCAGCGTTTGGGTCCGGCTTAACGAGAGATAAGGCGTGAACGTGACGTCGCGGCTGTCGCCGAGCGGCAGGAAATAGGGCAGCTTGACGCCGAAGCCGAGCGCCGAGGTCGTGCGGAAGCGCGGAATCAGGAAGCCCGGCGCGCGGTCGAGCGTCGGGTCGGGCATCCGGAGGCGCGGCGTGTAGAAGATCGGCACGCCGGAGACGCGGAACTGCGCGTGCTGGTAGTAGAGCATGCGCTTCTCGCGATCGTGGATCACCCGGCGGGCGCGGATCTCCCAGAGCGGAACGGGGTTGCTCGGGCAGACCTGGCAGGAGGAGGCGACGACCTTGTCGAAGGCGGTGTAGCGGCCGCCGCCCGTGCGCCGCAGTTCGACGGCGGCGAGCTGGAGCTGCTGGTCGAGCATCATCCGCGCGCTTCGGAGCACCCCCTCGGTCAGGTCGCGTGACATTTCGCCGGAATCGGCGAGCGCGACCGCGCCCTGGCCGTCGATCAGCTTGATCGGGCCGGTGATGAGGATCCGGTCGCCGGTGCTGTCGTAGACGATCTTCTCGGCGGTGAGCCGGGCGCCCTTGTAGAGCACCTCGACCGCGCCCTCGGCGGTGAGCGTGTCGTCGCCCGTGAGGTAGACCCGGTCGGCGACGAGCGTTGCCGTGGCCTGCGCGGCATCATCCTGCGCGACGGCGGGGCTTGCGAGCAGAAGGGCCGCGATCACGGCGGCAATCAGGCGCATCAGCCGTCCTCCAGATGCAGCACGAGGCTCAGCGACAGGAGGGCCGCCGCGAGCGGCGGGCTCCAGGCGGCGAGCGCGACCGGGATCTGGCCATTCTCGCCGAGGACCTGGGCGAAGTTGCGCAGGAGAAAGATCGCGAAGCCCGAGACGATCGCCAGGAGCACCATCATCCCGGTGCGGCCCGAGCGGGCGTGGCGCATCGTGAAGCCGGCGCCGACCAGCACCATCGCGACGAGCAAGAGCGGCAGCGCGAGCTCCATCTGTAGCCAGACATTGTGTTTGCGCGCCGAGAAACCGGCGCGTTCGAGGCTGTCGATGAAGGCCGGCAGTTCCCAGATCGGGATCGTCGAGGGCGCGCCGAAGCTCTCGCGGATCTGGTCAGCGGTGAGGTCGGAGGCGAGGCGAAAGACATCGAAGCGGGTCGCGTCGCGTTCGGGATTGGCGCCGAGCACGAAAGGCCAGCGCTTGGCATCCCTCAGGATCCAGGCACCTTCGCCCAGCGTCGCCTCCGCCGCGTCGACCCGCGAAACCGGGCCACTTTCCGGCGCGAAGGTGGTGAACGAGACGCCGTAGAGCGTGGTGCCGTCGGAATTGGCGCGCGCGGCGCGGATCACGGTCTGGCCGTCGGGGCCGCCCTGGCGGAGCCAGAGGCCTTCGCGGGACACCGACAGCACGTTGCCGTCGCCGAGCTTGTAGCGGCTCGACAGTTCCTCGTACCGCTTGGCGGTGCCCGCGACGATCGGGTTGAGGATCGTGATCGCGATCGCGCCGATGACGAGGGCGGCGGCGAGCGGCGCCATGAGCATGCTCAACGCCGAGCGGCCGGCGGCGCGGATCACCACCAGTTCGGAGGAGCGCGCGAGCGCGAGGAAGAGAGCGATCGCGGCGAGGATCACCGTCATCGGCAGGATCCGGTAGGCCGATTGCGGCGTGTTGAGGAGCGCCAGCTCGGCGGTGGCGGCGAGGCTGAGGCCCTGGTCCGCGAAGCGGCGGATCTCCTCGACCATGTCGATCAGGTAGAGCACCGCGAAGAAGCCGGCGAAGACCATGAGGAACATGGTGAAGAAGCGCCGGGCGATGTAGAGCGACAGGATCATGACGCCACCGCCCCGACGAGGTCGTGCCGCACCCGCCGGCTCCGCCCCGAGATCGACAGGAGCGCGACGGCGGCCGCAAGACCGGCAAGGATCGGCAGGTAGACGACCGGCCAGAGCTCGGGGTCGCGGGTGGCCATGTTGGTGGCGCCGTTGACGAGGAACTGCACGCCGATCAGCAGGAAGACCGCGACCACGATCTGGCGCCAGAGCCCGAAGCGGCTGTAGCCACCGGTCAGGAGCGTCGAAAACCCGATCAGCGCGGCGACGACGGCGAGGAACGGCTGCGAGAGCCGCTCGTGGCCGGCGAAGAGCATTTCGTTCCGGCTCGCGCCGATCTGCGCGGCCATCGCGGGATCGGGCCAGAGCAGGGTCGCGGTCGAAGCCTCGTCCACCGTGGGCTTGCCTTCGCCCGGCCGGCCGATCAGCGCGCCGATGTCGTAGGAATAGTTCTCGAACCGCGTCAGTGCGAGCGTCTTGGTCTTGGTGTCGAGCGTCTGGATCATCCCGTCGAACATCACCAGTTTCGGCCCCGACTCGGTCCGGACCAGGAGCGCCCGTTCGGCGGTATAGGCGGTGCGCTCGCCCGGGGAACGCATGTCGGAGAGGTAAAGGTCAAGCAGCTCGCCACTCGGGGTGATCTCGCGGATATAGGAGGTGATCTGCGGCGCCGGATGCAGGAAGTCGCCGTCGCCGAGGAACCGCGCGGCGACATTCTCGGCGATCTCGGCGCGCCGTTCGGAGAGCTTGGCCCGGCTCGCCGGGACCAGCGCATGGACGAGGATTGCCATCATCAGGCCGACGACGAGGCCGAAATAGAGCACCGGCCGCGCCAGCCGGAAGGGCGAGAAGCCGGTCGCCTGCATCACCACGAGCTCGCTCTCCGAGGAGAGCCTGTTGGTGACGTAGACCGAGGCGATGAAGGCCGCGACCGGCAGGACGAGGCGGATCACGTTGGGCAGCGTGAGCGCGGTGAATTCGAGGAAGACCCAGGCCGACTGACCGTCGGCGATCAGCTGGTCGAAGAGCAGAACCGCCCGGTTGACCCAGTAGACCGCCACGAGGACGAGCGCGAAGAAGCCGAAAAGCATCATCAGCTGCGACAGCATATACCTGTCGAATCTGGACACTTCGTCTTCTCCTGTTTCCTGCGCGCCCATCCCTAGCCGAAAGCTCCGGGCGGGAAAACTCCTATCTGGCCAAGCACCGGAGCCGCCTGTAGGGTCCGGCAAAACCACGCCGGAGATCCCAGATGAGCGCACCCGTCGCCGTGACCTTCACCGCCACCGATTTCGATGCCCTGACCGCTGCCACAGGCCGGATCGCCGTGATCCTCGCGCCCGATACGCGGCCCGGAACGGTCGCGCGCCGGCTCGACCGGCAGATGAAGGGGGCGATCACCCGCGCGATGGAAGGCAAGGCCTGGGGCAAGCTCAAGCCCGGCGAGGCGATGGACCTGGGTTACCCGGCGGGGCTTCAGGCCGAGGCGGTGCAGCTCGTGAAGCTCGCCCGCCGCGCTTCGGTCGCGGAGGCGCGCAAGGCCGGTGCCGCGATCGGCAAGGCTTTGGGCGAGGGTGGCGTAACGGTCCTTGCCGCGAACCATCCGCGCGCCGCCGAGATCGCGCTCGGCCTCGCGCTTCGGGGCTACGAGTTCGCCGAGTACCGCACCGCCGAGAAGCCCGCGAAGGGCGCGGCGGTGGTCATGGTCGACAAGCCCGAGGATGCCGGGGCGGCCTTCGCGCCGATGGCGTCGGTGGCCGAGGGCGTCTGCTTCACCCGCGATCTCGTCAATGAGCCCGCCAACGTGCTGACCACCAGCGACTTCGCCGACCGGCTGGCGGCGATGAACAAGCTCGGCCTCGCGGTCGAGGTGCTGGAGGAGAAGGAACTCGAAAAGCTTGGGATGCGGGCGCTTCTGGGCGTGGGGCAGGGGTCGGAAAGCCCCTCCAAGGTCGTCGTCATGCAGTGGAACGGCGGCAGGAAGGGCGAGGCGCCCTTCGCGCTCGTCGGCAAGGGCGTGGTGTTCGACACCGGTGGCATCTCGATCAAGCCCGCCCTGGGCATGGAGGAGATGACGATGGACATGGGCGGCGCCGGCGTCGTCGCCGGGGTGATGCGGACGCTCGCGCTGAGGAAGGCCAAGGCCAATGTCGTCGGCCTCGTCGGGCTCGTCGAGAACATGCCGGACGGCAAGGCGCAGCGGCCGGGTGACATCGTCAAATCGATGAAGGGCGACACAATCGAGGTGATCAACACCGATGCCGAGGGGCGGCTGGTGCTGGCCGACGTGCTCTGGTACGCGCAGGAGCGGTTCAAGCCGACCGGCATGATCAACCTCGCGACGCTCACGGGCGCGATCATCATCGGGCTCGGCCACGAGAACGCGGGCGTGTTCTCGAACGACGACAAGCTCTGCGCGGCGTTCCTGAAGGCGGCGGAGGCCGAGGGCGAGGGCGCCTGGCGGATGCCGATGGGGCCGGCCTATGACGAGCTGATCAAGTCGCGGCTCGCCGATATCAAGAACACCGGCGGGCGGCCCGCGGGCTCGATCACCGCGGCGCAGTTCCTGCGCCGCTTCGTCAAGGACGAGACGCCGTGGTGCCATCTCGACATCGCCGGGGTGGCGCTACCGCCGAAGGAGACCGTGCTCGCGCCCAAGGGGGCGTCGGGCTGGGGGGTGATGGCGCTCGACCGGCTGGTACGCGACATGCTGGAGGGCTGATGGGCAACGCGCTCTTCTACCACCTGACGCGGTCGCCCTTGGAGGCGACCTTGCCGATGCTCTTGGCGAAGTCGCTGCAGGCGGGCTGGCATGTGGTGGTGCGGGGGCGCGGGGCGGAGCGTCTCGACTGGCTCGACCAGAAGCTCTGGCTCGGGGGCGAGGAGAGCTTCCTGCCGCACGGCATCGCCGGGGGGCCGCATGACGCGCTGCAGCCGGTTCTGCTGACCCTCGGGGCGGAGGCGCCGAACGGCGCGCAGTGCCTGATGGCGGTCGATGGCGCCGAGATCGCTCCGGAGGAATGCCGCGCGCTGGAGCGGGTCTGCGTGATCTTCGACGGCAACGACCCGGCGGCGGTCGAACGCGCGCGCGGCCAGTGGAAGGCGCTGACCGGCGCCGGCGTACCGGCGCAGTACTGGAGCGAGGAGAGCGGCCGCTGGCAGAAGAAGGCGGAGAGCGGCTGAAGCCGGCGGTTACGCGATGCGAAACTCGACGATCCGTTTTTGCGACCGACCAAGCCCTCGCAGGCGTTTTCTGAGCAGGATGGCCGAGACGCGAAGGCGGCGGAGCTTGTAGCGGAGCCAGTCGCCGGCCGAGTCCACCTTCGGCCGCGGCGCGTTCGAAATCGTGGTCTCGGCAACCTCGGGCGTGATACCTTCGCCCCGCGGCAGGAATATCGCCTGCATCGCGCAGGCCGGCTCGACCTGGTACATGCGCAGTCCGACGGTCAGATTGATGGCGGCATCCGCCGGCGGCAGGAGACCGGGCAGACTCGCGAGCAGCCGCCGCGCGCCGTCGGGCCAGAGCAGGTACGCCGCGGCCCCGGCGCTGTCGCGGAACACCTCCGCCAGCATGTGACCCGTCGCGCCGATGGCAATGCGCCGGCCGAGGAGCTTGGGGAGGGTGAAGGTCTCGAGCGTCACGCAGTCGAGACCGGATCTGTGCTGCAGCACGTCAAGCACGGCGGCAGTGGCGGGGCCAAGCACCGCGTCGTCCTCGAGGATGAGCCGCGGTTGGGTACCGGCGGCCACCTCGGACCAGGCCTGCCGGTGGCTCAGGGCGCAGGCGATCTCGCTGGCCCTGAGCGGCCGGCACCACGCTCTTTGCCACCGCGCGAGATCGGCGGCCTGAATCCCGGCAGCGTTCACGGCATCGAGGAGCCGGTGCGGAAGCCCGAGCCGGCCAAGCTGCGCCTCCTGCATCGCCCGCCGGGCCGCGGCGGACCGAAGGCTGATGACGAGCGCCTCGACGGTCATGGGCGGCGCCTCCTGTTTGGGGGGCGCTGCAGGATCCGCGGCAGCGGCATTCAAGCCTGGCGCGCCGCGATCCGGTCAGCGCCTCAGGATCATCCTGTCGCGCGAGAATGTTACCTCGTGGCGGCCGAGATAGCTCATTCCGAGTAGTGATGTGTCAAGTTCGCCGCCATTGACGACGGCGGGCACGTTGGCATCGCTCACGCCGCCGAGCGCCAGCGTGTCGAGCCGCACCGGCGCGGTCGCGACGCGGCCGTTCGCGGTCATCGCGGTGCCGAAGTAGTTCAGGCCTTCGGGATCGAGCCCCGCCCGCGCGGCGTCGCGCTGGGTGAGCACGATGTCGGTGGCGCCGGTGTCGACGACGAAGCGGACCGTCACGCCGTTCACCTCCGCCATGAGGTAGAAATGCCCGTCCGCAGACGCCGGAACCTCGATACTGTCGCCGCGGATCACCGCCTCGGCTGGGCGGGCCGAGCGGCGGATGTCGTCCCAGAGCCCGGCGACGGCGATCGCGCCGAGGAAGATCAGCCCCCAGATCGCGGCCTGCTGCGCGACCTTGCCGAGGTGCCGGCGGTTGGCCAACAGGAAATAGCCGGCGATCACGGCGAGCAGGAGCCCGAGGTAGACGAGCCGCGGAAAGTCGCCGCTCTCCACGGGTCAAACCATCCCGGTTTCCCGCACGCCGTCGATGACGAACTGGACCGAAAGCGCGGCGAGGAGCATGCCGAGGAGCCGGGTGATCACCACGGTCCCGGTGCGCCCGAGCAGCCGCTCGAGCGGCGGCGAGGCGAGGAAGAAGAGGAAGGTGACCGTGAGCATCGCGAACATCAGGCCGAGCACCGTCAGCGTGCCCTGCCAGCCGCCGCCCGACTGCCCCATCAGGAGGATCATCGTGGCGATCGCGCCGGGCCCGGCGATCAGCGGCGTCGCGAGCGGGAAGACCGAGGGGTCGTGATGCGGGTCGGGGTGCTGGCCCTCGCGCCGCTGGGTGCGGCGTTCGAACAGCATGTCGAGCGCGGTGAGAAAGAGCAGGATTCCCCCGGCGATGCGGAAGGCCGACATCGAGATGCCGATGAAGCCGAGGATCGACTCGCCGAAGAGGCCGAAGAGCGTCAGGAGGCCGCCCGCGATCAGGCAGGCGCGGAGCCCGAGCCGGCGGCGATGGTCGGCATCCATGCCCTGCGTGAGCGCGATGAACATCGGCACCAGCCCCGGCGGGTCGATGACGACGAAGAGCGTGGCGAAGGCCGTGATCAGGAACGCGGTATCCATGCACAAGCCTTAGGGCCGGGGGCCGGTTTCGGCAAGAGCGCTCAGACCGCCTCCACGGCGTCCAGCCGCTCGGCCGCGGCCATCCACAGCGCCTCGGCGCGGGCAGTTGCCTCCTCGATCTCGGCGAACTTGCGGTTCCAGCCCTCGAGCTCCTGGATGCGGGCGTCCTCGTAAAGCGCGGGATCGGCGAGCTTGGCCGACAGCCGCTCGCGCATCTCGGCGAGCTTTTCGAGCCGCTCCTCGCATTTGCGGACCTCGGCCTTGAGCGCCAGGACCGCGTCGCGCGACACCGCGCGCGCCGGTTTCGGCTTCGCCTTCTCGGCGGGCTTCGCCGCCTCGTCGCCGGCCAGGAGCTCGCGCCGGTAGCTGTCGAGATCGCCGTCATAGGACGCGACCGCGCCGCCCTTCACGAGCCAGAGCCGGTCGGCGACGAGGCCGAGCAGATGCATGTCGTGGGAGACGAGGATCACCGCGCCGGAATATTCGGTCAGCGCCTCGACGAGCGCCTCGCGGCTCTCGATGTCGAGGTGGTTGGTGGGCTCGTCGAGGATCAGGAGATGCGGCGCGTCGAGCGTCGCCAGAAGGAGCGAGAGCCGCGCCTTCTGGCCACCAGAGAGCCGGCCGACCACGGTCTCGGCCTGGTCGGCGCCGAGGCCGAAACCCGCGAGCCGCGCGCGCAGGCGCGGCTGGCCCTCCTCGGGGCGGAGCCGCTGGATGTGCTGCAGGGGCGTCTCGTCGAGATGCAGCTCGTCGACCTGGTGCTGGGCGAAATAGCCGATTCGGAGCTTCGATGAGCGTACGACCTTGCCGTCACACGGTTGAAGCTTGCCCGCCAAAAGCTTGGAAAGCGTGGATTTTCCCTCGCCGTTGCGGCCCAGAAGCGCGATCCGGTCGTCCTGGTCGATGCGCAGGGACAGGCGGCGCAGCACCGGCGGGCCGTCATAACCGACGGAGGTGCCCTCCATGGTGACGATCGGCGGCGAGAGCTGTTCGGGCTCGGGGAAGGTGAAGACCACCTTCTTCGCCTCCTCGGGGGCGAGGATCGGCGTCATCTTCTCCAGCATCTTGACCCGGCTCTGGGCCTGCACCGCCTTCGAGGCCTTGGCCTTGAAGCGGTCGACGAAGCTTTGCAGATGCGCGCGGCGCGCGTCCTGCTTCTTCGCCTCGGCCGCCTGCACCGCGCGCAGGACCGCGCGCTGGCGGGCGAACTGGTCGTAGGGGCCGGACCAGAGCGTGAGCTTGCGGTTCTCCAGGTGCAGGATCGCGCCCACCGCGCGGTTCAGAAGCCCGCGGTCGTGGCTGATGATGATGACGGTATGGGGGTACCTGGCGAGATAGCTCTCGAGCCAGAGGGCACCTTCGAGGTCGAGGTAGTTGGTGGGCTCGTCGAGCAGCAGAAGGTCGGGCTGGGCGAAGAGCACGCCCGCGAGCGCCACCCGCATCCGCCAGCCGCCGGAGAAGTCCGAACAGGGCCGGCGCTGGTCGTCATTGTCGAAGCCGAGCCCCTTGAGGATCGCGCTTGCCCGCGCCTCGGCCGACCAGGCGTCGATATCGGCGAGCCGGTGCTGGATCTCGGCGATGCGGTGCGCGTCGGTCGCGGTCTCGGCCTCGGCCATCAGCTCGGCACGCTCGGTATCGGCCCCGAGCACGGTGTCGAGGAGCGAGGTCGCCGACGAGGGCACCTCCTGCGCCACGCCGCCGATCCTGGCGCGGGTCGGCAGCGCGATCTCGCCGCCCTCGAGCGCGAGCTCGCCGCGGATCAGCCGGAAGAGCGTGGTCTTGCCGGCGCCGTTGGCGCCCACGAGACCGACCTTGTGGCCGGCCGGAATCGTCGCCGAGGCGCCCTCGAACAGGGGGCGGCCTTCGACGGAATAGGTGATGTCGGCGATCCTGAGCATGGGCGCCGCCATAGCAGAGCCGCCCTGCCGCTGGAAGCGCCCTGCCTTCATCTTGCTGCAAATATCCCCGCCGGAGGCATCCGCACCCGACGCCCGCGCCACCTTTTCATTCGTGAAGACCCATGCTAGCAGGCGCGCGGATCATCCGACGCGCGGCACGACGCCCGGCGTCCCCCAATCAGAAGGCACATCACATGGCGATCGAACGCACGCTGTCCATCATCAAACCCGACGCGACCAACCGCAACCTGACCGGCAAGATCAACGCAAAGTTCGAGGACGCGGGCCTCCGCATCGTCGCGCAGAAGCGCATCAAGCTCTCGATGGAGCAGGCCGGCAAGTTCTACGAAGTCCACAAGGAACGCCCCTTCTACGGCGAACTGTGCGAGTTCATGGCTTCTGCCCCGGTCGTGGTGCAGGTGCTCGAGGGCGAGAACGCGATCGCGAAGAACCGCGAAGTGATGGGCGCCACCAACCCCGCCAATGCCGACGCCGGTACGATCCGCAAGGAATTCGCGCTCTCCGTGGGCGAGAACTCGGTCCACGGCTCGGATGCGGCCGAAACCGCGGCGCAGGAAATCGCCTTCTTCTTCTCGGGTCTCGAACTCGTCGGCTGACGAAAATTCTTTAAGAATTTTCGGACGATTTTTCCTTAAAAATCGTCTCAGCGCGGGCGGAGAAGCCCGATCTCATCGAGGACCGCTTCCAGCCGGGAGCGGTCCTTTCCCTTGGAGGGCATCGCCTCGGCCTTGAGCGCGTCGAAGCGGGCACGGAGCGCCTGTTTCTCGGCCCCCGCGCAATCGTTCCAGGGCCTTCCCTGAAGGCCCATGACCAGAACGTAATATCCGATGAAATGGGGGCGCGTTCCCGATTGCAGCAGCCTCAGATAGGCGGCGTCGGCGCCCATCGCCTCGATCTCCTCGGCCGAGCCGATGCCGGCGCGGGCGAAGGCGGCCTCGGAGGCGGGGCCCAGATTGGGGATCGCGGATACGGAGCGGGGCATCGGGACTCCTCGGTCGGAGCCCCGAGACTAGCGGCGCGGGCGCGCCGCCCGCAAGGGCTCAGATCGAGGCCCAGTCGGTGAAGATCGTCGCGCCCATCTGGCCGGAGACGCGCTCGCCTTCCGACTGCTGCTGCCGCGAGACCGGCTGTTCCGCGCTCTGCTGGCGGGGCCGGGGGGTGCCGACGGAAGTCTGTTCGGACCGTTCCTGGCCCGCGTCCATCTGCCTTGGGTATTCCATCTCTTCGTTCCTTGCAGCGCGGCCCACGGGCCGCATTCGGTAGCCTGTCCTCATGCCATGCCAACACGTGACGGTGGCTTTGGCGCGGCGCAGATATGGTCGTGATCCGGCACCGTCAAGTCGATTCTGCGCCTCTTCGGCTTCCACGCCTAGCCGCAGCGCGGAAAGCCGCCGGAATGCGGGTCAATTCGGCAACAGTCGCTGTGCGCGATAGGTCACGATTGCCGATACGGAAACGGCTTCAGGCGGGTATCGGGGGGAGGCCGCAACCGTCGATTGCGGGGTGAGTCTCGTCCGGGATCGGGCGGATCGGCGGCCCGGACTCGTCAGGGAAGTCAGGCGGTTACGCTCGGAAGGCGGCGGCGAAGGGCTCCGGCAGGTCGAACTCCGCGAGCGCCCGGGCGCGGGCCTCTGCGGACATCTTGCGCGCGGTCTTGGCGACGATGCGTTCAAGCTCGCCCGCATCGCGGCCCTCGGCGAAGGGGGAGAAGTACCAGCGCAGGAAGGTGAAGCAGATCACGTCCTCGAGCGCCTGCACATCGGCATCGCGCTTGATGCCCTCCTTGCGCAGCATCGTGCCGACATGGGCGATCGTGGCGTCGTCATAGCCCGCTTCGGCCATGATCTCGCCGACGCGGCGGGCATGGAAGGCAGCGAGGTCGCGGCGCCAGGTGAGATAGCCCTCGCGGCCCTCGGGATAGTCGGAACGCGGCGAGGTCCAGCGTTCGATGTGCTGGCCGCGTGCGGCGATGCGGAGCGCATCCGAGGCCTCGGGAAAGAGTCGCTCCAGTTCCGCCGTCATGCGCTCGCCGTAGAGCCGCGCGGCCGGCGCGCCCTCGTGACGGTCGGGGTCCGCACTATTGGCGGCGTCGATGGCGGCGAGGGTGGTGGCGAGGCGGGTCATGGCGGTCCTTCATGCGGGGGGCAGGACGCACCGTCGCAAAGCCGCCGGGCGCGGTCAAGCCGCGCCCGGGGCCGGGGGTCAGATCTCGACCTCGACGCGGCCGATCGCGTGCGAGCAGCAGGCCAGCACATAGCCCGCCTCGACGTCCTCCTCGCTGATGCCGCCGTTGTGGACCATGTGGACCTGGCCCGAGCGGGTCTTGACCTTGCAGGTGCCGCAGACGCCGATATTGCAGCCCGAGGGGATGTTGAGCCCCGAGGATTTCGCGACCGCGAGGATCGTGTCGGTTTCGGCGCAGGTGGAGACGACCTCGGAATTGACGAAGGCGATCTCGGCCTTCGCGGTTTCCTGCGGCACCACGTCGTCGGGGATCTCGATGTCCTCGACCCGGAGCACCGGGGCCTGGAACGTCTCCTGGTGGTAGCGCGACATGTCGTAGCCGAGCGCGTGGAGCATGTCGCGCACCGACTGCATGAAGCCCTCGGGGCCGCAGCAATAGACGTCGCGCTCGAGGTAATCGGGCGCCATAAGGCCGAGCATGAGCTGGTTGAAGTAGCCGCGATAGCCGGTCCAGACCTCGTAGGGTTCCTCGTGCTCCACGACGAAGTTGAGCCTGAGGCCCTGCACCCGGCTCGCCATGTATTCCAGCCGCTTGCGGAACACGATGTCCGACGGGCGCTTGGCGCAGGTGACGAAGCTGATGTCGGGATCCTCGCCGCGTTCGAAGAGGAACGAGGCCATCGACATCATCGGCGTCACGCCGGTACCGGCCGAGATGAAGAGGTACTTGCCGTCCGGCTGGCGCGGCAGGTGGAAGACGCCGCCCGGCCCCTTGACGTTGATCCGCATGCCCGGCTGAAGGTGTTCGAACATCCAGCGCACGCCGACGCTGTCGGGCTGCATTTTGGCGGTGATCGTCACATAGGCGTTCGAGGTCGGGCTCGAAGAGATGGTGAAGGTCCGCCACACCGTGCCGCCCGGCGCCGGCAGTTCCAGCGTAAGGAACTGGCCGGCCCGGAACAGGAACGTGCCCCCCGAGGGCGGCCGGAACGAGAATGTCTTCACGTTCGGCGCCTCGGGAATGACCATCACGCATTCCAGGGGTTCGCTGTCATTCCAGAGCGGCGTGTTTTCGCGCGGCATCGGGATCATGGGCGTTACTCCGCAGCGATGACTTTGCGGCCGACCATCCGGTTCTGCAGCGTCGCGACATACCAGTCGATGAACTGGATCACGCCGCTTTCCTGCAGGTCCGAATAGGGGCCGGGTTCGTAGGCGGGCGAGTTGATGCCGAGCTGGTTCTGCTCGACGACGTGGCGGTCCTCGTCGTTGGTCGCTTCCCAGACCTCGGTCAGGCGCTGGATGTCGTAATCCTCGCCCTCGACCGCGTCCTTGTGGACGAGCCAGGTGGTGGTCACCTGCGTCTCGGTCGGGCTGACCGGGAGGACGCGGAAGTTCAGGACGTGATCCGACAGGAAGTGGTTCCAGGTGTTGGGGTAGTGGAAGAAGAGAAGCGAGCCCGCGTTGGCGAAGGGCATCTCGGGCAGCATCTTCTTCACCGCCGCCTTGCCGTCCATCGTGTAGCTGACCGCGTCGCCTACGAAGGGGATGCGGACGAGGCGCCACTGTTCGTTGGGGTCGATGATGTATTTCGAGGGCAGGCCCGCGGCCTCGCAGCGCGCGACATGGGCCGCGCCGGCGGGCGAGGAGACGCTGTCGTCGGCGCCGACGAGGTTCGGGTCGTCGTTGAAGGTGCGGCAGAGCGACGGATGCGAGCCCGAGCAATGGTAGCACTCGCGGTTGTTCTCCAGCACGAGCTTCCAGTTGCCCTTCTCGATGATCGTCGACTGGTGCGCCACTTTCAGGTCCGCGAGCGTGTGCTTGGCGGTGTAGCGGTCGGCTTCGGCCTTCACGGGCGCGAAGTCGGGCGCGGTCTCGGCGAGGCAGATGAAGATCATGCCGGCGGCCATGTCGCAATGGACCGGCTTCAGCCCGTGCTTGGACGCGTCGAAGTCCTTGCCCATGTCGCGCGCCCAGAGGAGGCGGCCGTCAAGCTCGTAGGTCCACTGGTGGTAGGGGCAGACGAGCTTCGGGTTCGAGCCCTTGGCGGTCTGGCAGATCCGGCTGCCACGGTGGCGGCAGGAATTGTGGAAGGCGCGGACGACATTGTCGTTGCCGCGCACCACGATCACCGAATAGTCGCCGATCTGGACGGTGACGAAGTTGCCTGGCTTGGCAATCTCGGGCGCGGAGGCGACGTAGACCCAGTCGCGGGTCCAGATCAGCCGCATGTCGGCGTCGTAGACCTCGGGGGCGGTGTAGAAGTCACGGCCAAGCGAGGTCTTCGAGCGGCGCGAGAGTAGCTGCGAGAGGATGTCGGAATCGCGAAGCATGGGCGGGGTCCTTGAGGCGGCCGGCGGCCGTGGGTGGAATGCCGGGCGCTTATGAGCCGAAAACGACAGAGGTGGAGCGTCGAAAGCGACATTTTGCCACCGATAATTGACGCTGTGGAAACGGCCGCCGCCGCGCGGTCCCGCCCGGCCGGTGCGGCGGCCGCGCCACACTTTTGCGCGATCTGGTTTCCGTGCCGTCGATTTGCCGCTATGGAGAGCGACGAACGGACTAAGGCCTGTCCTGCCTCGCGGGGCGGACGGCCGACGGAGATACGGATATGACCCCTTTCGCCATTGCCGGCGTGCAGATGCATGTCAGCGCGCTCAACTCCAACGTTGAAGGCATGATCCATCGCCTCGATATCCTGATGGCGCGCTTCCCCTGGACCCAGATGGTGCTCTTCTCGGAGCTGGCGCCCTACGGCCCGCTGCCGCGCTTCGCGCAGCCCTTCGAGAACGAGGCGCTCGACCAGTTCCGCGCCGCGGCACGGCGCTACAAGGTCTGGCTGATCCCCGGCTCGATGTTCGAGAAGGCCGAAGACGGGCGGATCTACAACACTTCCGCTGTCATCGACCCGACGGGCCATGTGGTCAGCCGCTACCGCAAGATGTTCCCGTTCAGACCTTATGAATCGGAAGTCGAGGCCGGAACCGAGTTCTGCGTCTTCGACGTGCCCGAGGTCGGCCGCTTCGGGCTCTCGATCTGCTACGACATCTGGTTCCCGGAGACGACGCGCCAGCTCACCTCGGCCGGGGTCGAGGTGCTGTTGCACCCGGTGCTGACCGGCACCACCGACCGCGACGCGGAACTGGCGATCGCGCGGGCGACGGCGGCGCAGTTCCAGTGCTACGTCATCGACGTGAACGGCTTGAGCGCCGGCGGCGTCGGGCGTTCGCTCGTCGTCGATCCGGCGGCGACGGTGCTGCACCAGTCGGGCGGACAGGAGGACATGTTCCCGATCGAGGTCGATCTCGATCAGGTCCGGCGTCAGCGCGAGACCGGGATCAAGGGCCTGGGCCAGGTGCTGAAGAGCTTCCGCGACCGCTCGGCGGAGTTCAGCGTCTACGACCGGACGAGCGGAGCGGATGCCTATCTCAAGACCCTCGGGCCTCTGGAGATGCCGCGTCAGGGCTCGCGGCTCGGGCTGGAAATACCGGTTGTGAGCGCTCACACAATGTCGCATGCTGTTCACAATCTGGCCTTCCATTCGGCGAGATCGGATGCGGAGGACCTTCCGCCACCACTGGCGGACAAATCAGCGAGCGGCTGAGCGCTCGGGTCTGCCGAGCGCGCGCTGACCCGCAAATCCTCGGTCGCCGTATAAAACGGGGACGAGGCCATGCAATCGGTCAACGACTACTATTCGGCGATCCAGCTCCGCTCGGACCGGTGGAGCGCGTTGCGCGCGGCCACCGCCGCGCTGGCGCGCGACCCCTCGGGCCGCAAGGCGGACGCCCTGCGCAAGGAGATCGAACGGCTCTTCGACGCGCTGGCGCTGGTCGAGACCTACTGGGCCTTTCCGGGCGTACAGGCCTTCGACCATCTCCGGCGGCAGTTCGAGCACGGCAATCTCGACGATCTTGCCTTCGGCACCCACCGAGCGGCGCGGGCGCTGGCCACCGGCGCCTATCGCCGCCGCCACATCCCACTCGACCGCGACAGTGCCGATGCCGAGGATCACGAGGACGAGGCGATGCTCTCGCCCGAGGCGCGGGCTCTGGCGCGGCACTATTTCGAGGTGATGATCGTCGACGACCTGAACGAGCATCAGGAACGCTGGCTTAGGAACAACGTCCAGCGGATGCGGCGGCCGGAGGACCCGTTCGTCTACGAGACCGTGGTCGTGCCGAGCCTGGAGGACGCGCTGATCGGCATCCTCTTCAACCACAACGTCCAGGCGGTCGTGGTGCGGCCGGGGCTGACCCTGAAGTCGAAGACCGATCTGCCGATCCTGAAACGCTACCTGAACCGCGCCGGCGGCGCGGAGGGGATCGAGTCGCTGAAGGCAGAGGATTACGGGCCCGAGCTCTGTCGGCTCATCGCGAAAGTGCGGCCCGAGCTCGACGCGTATCTCGTCACAGAGCGCTCGGTCGAGGAGATCGCCGGGCTCGATCTCGGTATCTGCCGGCGGGTGTTCTACAATCAGGAGGACTTCCTCGAACTGCATCTCAACATCCTCCGGGGCGTGCAGTCGCGCTACAAGACGCCGTTCTTCACCGCGCTGGTGGAGTATTCCAAGCAGCCGACGGGCGTCTTCCACGCCATGCCGATCAGCCGCGGCAAGTCGATCTCGCGCTCGCACTGGATCCAGGACATGGGGGCGTTCTACGGGCCGAACATCTTCCTCGCCGAGACATCGGCGACGAGCGGGGGGCTCGACAGCCTTCTTGAGCCGCACGGGCCGATCAAGAAGGCGCAGGAACTCGCGGCGCGGGCATTCGGCGCGAAGCAGACCTTCTTTGCCACGAACGGCACCTCGACCTGCAACAAGATCGTGGTGCAGGCGCTGATGCGGCCGGGCGACATCGTGCTGATCGACCGCGACTGCCACAAGTCGCACCATTACGGCATGGTGCTCGCGGGCGCGCAGGTCGTCTACCTCGACAGCTATCCCTTGAACGACTACTCGATGTACGGCGCGGTGCCGCTGAAGGAGGTCAAGCACCAGCTCCTGAAGCTGAAGGCCGCGGGCAAGCTCGACCAGGTTCGGATGCTCCTGCTCACGAACTGCACCTTCGACGGCATCGTCTACAATGTCGAGCGGGTGATGGAGGAATGCCTCGCCATCAAGCCCGACCTGATCTTCCTCTGGGACGAGGCGTGGTTCGCCTTCGCCCGTTTCGGCCCGACCTACCGCCAGCGCACCGCGATGAACGCCGCGAACAACCTGCGCGAGAAGCTCAGGAGCCCCGAACAGGCCAAGGCCTGGGAAAAGCAACAGGAGAAGCTGAAGGACGCCGACGAGGCGACGCTCCTCAAGACCCGGCTCGTGGCGCCGCCGGAGGCGCGGGTGCGTGTCTATGCGACCCAGTCGACCCACAAGACGCTGACCTCGCTCCGGCAGGGCTCAATGATCCATGTCAACGACCAGGACTTCAAGGGCGAGGTCGAGCAGAGCTTCCGCGAAGCCTACATGACCCATACCTCCACGAGCCCGAACTACCAGATCATTGCCTCGCTCGATGTCGGGCGGCGGCAGGTCGAGCTTGAAGGGTTCGAGTTCGTCCAGCGCCAGGTCGAGGCGGCGATGTCGATGCGCAAGGCGATCGCGACCCATCCACTGTTGCAGAAGTACTTCAAGGTGCTGGCTGCGGGCGACATGATCCCGGCCGAGTATCGCGAGAGCGGCGTCGAGAGCTACTACGATCCCCATCAGGGATGGACCGATATCTGGGAATGCTGGGAGCGCGACGAGTTCGTTCTCGACGCGACGCGGGTGACGCTCGCGGTCGGCGGGACCGGCTGGGACGGCGACACGTTCAAGACCAAGATCCTGATGGACAAGTACGGGATCCAGATCAACAAGACCTCGCGCAACACGGTCCTCTTCATGACCAATATCGGCACGACGCGGTCCTCGGTCGCCTATCTCATCGAGGTGCTGGTCGAGATCGCCAACGAGCTTGACGAGCGGCTCGACGATGCCTCGAAGATGGAGCGGCTGGCCTTCGAGCACCGGGTCAAGGCGCTGATGGTTGACCTGCCGCCCCTGCCGGACTTCTCGCGTTTCCACGACGCCTTCCGCAGCGACCAGAGCACCACCGAGGGCGACATCCGCACCGCCTTCTTCCTCAGTTACGACGAGAACAACTGCGACTACCTCGCGCTCGACGGCTCGATCCGGCAGGCGATGAAATCGGGGCGCGAGGTGGTTTCGGCCTCGTTTATCATCCCCTATCCGCCGGGCTTTCCGATCCTGGTGCCGGGGCAGGTGGTCAGCGAGGAGATCCTCGCCTTCATGCGTGCGCTCGACGTCAACGAGATCCACGGCTACCGGCCCGACCTCGGGCTTCGCGTCTTCACCGAAGAGGCGCTCGACAATCTGGTGAAAAACAAGCTGCCGAAAGCGGCGGAATAAACAGGGGAGAGACAGATGGCGACCAGAGAACTGCAGAACATTTCCGAGATCCGCCGGCATTTTCACCGCAACGAGGATCCGGTCTATTTCATCTCGGCAACCAATTTCAACCTGCTGGGCATCGACGAATGGTGCAAGAATTTCAAATACATATGTTATATCGACTGCTATGATGGCCGCCACCCGAACGTCTTCTGCCCCTCCGAGCAGCCGCATGCCGAGTTCCAGTCGATCGAGGAGATCAACAACTACCTTCTGCAGCACAAGGAGGTGATCGACCTCATCAAGCGGCGCGGCGGCAAGCCGAAGTTCGTCTTCCTGATGTTCGACGAGGAGACCGAGCGGTTATCGAAGGAGCTTGGCGCCGAGGTCTGGTTCCCGAAGGCGAAGCTGCGCACGAAGTGCGACAACAAGATCGAGACGGTGAGGATCGGCAACAAGGCCGGGGTGCCCTCGGTGCCGAACACGCTTTCCGAGGTGAAAAGCTACGAGCATCTGAAGAAGATCTGCGACAAGGCCGGGCTCGGCCATGACCTTGTGCTGCAATCGGCCTTCGGCGATAGCGGCCACACCACCTTCTTCATCAAGTCCGAGGCCGATTTCCGCCGCCACGAGCACGAGATCGTCGGCGAGGGCGAGATCAAGATCATGAAGCGGATCGACTGCCGCGGCTCGGCGATCGAGGCCTGTGCGACGAAGGAGGGCACGATCGTCGGACCCCTGATGACCGAGCTTGTCGGCTTCAAGGAGCTGACCCCCTATCGCGGCGGCTGGTGCGGCAACGAGATCTTCTCCACCGCCTTCCCGCCGAAGACCCGGCAGCGGGCGCGGGAGCTGACCTTCCAGTTCGGCGAGCAGCTTCGGAAGGAGGGCTATCGCGGCTATTTCGAGCTCGATTTCCTCATCGACAAGAAGACCGGCGAGATCTGGCTCGGCGAACTCAACCCGCGCATCACCGGCGCCTCGTCGATGACCAACCACGCGGCCTTCGCCCATGCCGACGCGCCCTTGTTCCTGTTCCACCTGCTGGAGTTCTCGAAGAAGAAGTTCCACCTCGACGTCGAGGCGCTGAATGCTCGTTGGGCCGATGCCGAGATGATCGACTCGTGGAGCCAGATGGTGATCAAGCATACCGACGACAGCGTCGACATCGTCACTCATGCGCCGCAGACCGGGATCTACCGGATGCTGGAGGACGGCCGCGTCGTCTATGACCGCTTCGACTATCACCGCCGCGCGGTCGAGAGCGAGAACGAGGCTTTCTTCCTCAGGATCCTGCGCCCCGGCGATTTCCGCTACGAGGGCGCGGACCTTGGCATCCTCGTCACGCGCGGCCGCTCGATGACCAATGGGTTCAAGCTCAACGAACGGGCGAAGAAGTGGATCCACGGCATCAAGCAGGGCTTCGCCGCCAAGCCGTTCGAGGCGGTGCAGGCAGGGCCGGCCTTCGCCGACCCGGCCTTCAAGATCATGTAGCGCCGGCCCGGATGGGCCGGTCCTCCCGGTATGGACTTTCTCTGGCGCGCCATCGACGAGACCGAGCCCGGCCCGAAATGGGCCGCGCTCTTTCACGAGTATTGGCCCGACTACCACCGCTGGTGGCTGCGGGAGGGCGAGGAGCCGCGCCCGCCCTACTGGGAGAGCAAGAGGGCGCTGAAGGACCACATGCCCGAGCTGGTGCCGCTCTACGAGCGGCTCTGCGAGCTTGCCGGCGGCGGCGACCAAGCGGCGCGATTCCTGTCGTTCTGGAGGCCGCCGCCCTACCTTTCGGGCTGTTCGCAGGCGATCTGGCCGGGACGTGAACCGGTCCTGGTCCGGAATTACGACTACAGCCCGCGTGCCTTCGACCGGCTCATGCTTCGGACCGGTTGGCTTGGCCGTACGGTGCTCGGCACCAGCGACGGGCTCTGGGGGCTCGTCGACGGCATGAACGATGCCGGGCTCGCGGTCTCGCTCACCTTCGGCGGACGGCGGATCGTCGGCGAAGGCTTCGGCGTGCCGCTGATCCTGCGCTATGTGCTGCAGACCTGCGAAACCGCCGAGGAGGCGGGTAGGGTGCTCGCCCGCGTGCCGACGCACATGAGCTACAACGTCACCGTGCTCGACGCCAAGCGCCGCTTCCTCACCGCGCTGATGGCGCCCGACCGGCCGGCGCAGCTCACCCATGCGGCGGTGGCCACCAACCACCAGAAGACGGTGGAATGGATGAGCCACGCGCGGATGACCGCGACCGTGCAGCGCGAGCGGTTCCTCCTGCAGCGGCTCACGCTCCATGTCGAGCCGCAGGAGAAGTTCATCTCGGCATTCCTGCGCCCGCCGCTCTACTCGACCGCCTATTCGCTCGGCTTCGGCACGCTCTACACGGCGGTCTACCGGCCGCGGCTCGGCCAGATGGAGCTGCGCTGGCCGCAGGCGTCATGGGCCTTCGACATAAACGATTTCGTCGAGGACGCGCGCGCGATCTACACGCCGGATCACGGCTACCGGGTGATCTAGGCATCAGACGGTTTTCGTCTGGTAATGGGGCAGGATCTTCATCCCCGCCGCGTCGATCGCGGCCATGAGCGCGTCCGAGATGAAGATGTTGGGATCGGTCAGCTTGCGCTCGCGCCAGACATGCGCATCGCCGATCGCGGCTTTCGACATGACCAGAGAGGTGTATTTGGCTTTGCTCCAGACGCCGCGAATGGAGTAGTAGTCTTCGCCTTCAAATGCCTTCGTGCTCGTTTCCTCCGGCCGGAACGCCTCCAGGAACCGGTCGATGACCATGCCGTGATAGCGGCCGGGGACGTCCTGCCCCTTGCGCGTCGTGATCCGCAGGGGCCAGAACCGGTGCGCGCCGGGATCCAGTTCCTCGATCAGCGCCTTCAGGCCCTCCTCGACCGCCATCACCCCGTAATCCAGAAGCAGCCAGTCGCCGAGACCGCCGTAGGTTCTTTCCAGCCTCAACTCGGTCGGGAATTCGTGCGGCGCCAGCGGTTCGATCACCCGGTGGTCGAATGTGGTGCCGATTTCATGACGGAACTTTCGCGATACGGTCGAAATGTACGCACCAGCGTGCTGGGGGAAGATGCGCGCGCGCTCCTCCTCGGTCATTTCCTCGCGGTGTACTTGGTCAGGCTCTCCTCGAAGCCCCAGAAGGACGCGGTCGGGCAGCACAGGCCATCCCTGAGCGGATCGATCACACACCAGGCCATTTCAACTCTCCTTTGATGCTGCGGTCCTCGTTCTCGACCTTCTTCATGCCGCCATCGAGAACGTCGAAACAGAGGTTCGTGTGCCCGAGCGCTTGGTCTCCCAAATAGCAGGTCATTGTGTGGCAACTCCTCCGCTGGTCGCCCCCATCTTCTGGGGAACCGACCGCCCGCCGAGCGTGACTTCGCCCAGCACATGCGCGCCCTGAAATCCCTTCTGGCCCACGAAACCGGGCAGAGCCCCCATGTCGGGGCGCACGATCCGGTTGTCACCGCTGTCAAATGCCATCTGATCCAATACCCTTTGTGAAATCGTTACTGCGGCATGTGCGCGCTACTGCTGCGGCTTCGGTTCGCTGAAATGCAGCCCACTTAACACGGCCGCCTGCAGTCTCTCGGCGAAGGTGTCGGAGATGTACGTGCCCTGCCCAAACTTGTCGTGCCAGGCGTGATGGTTCCCGATCGCATCAACGGAGAAAACGACGGAGAACGGCTCACCTTTCACTGGTTCGAAGAACCCTCGCTCGTTGCGCGGGTAGGTCAGCGTGGGGTGATAGGTATCCAGCCGGTTGCAGATGTTCAGCCAGTAGCGGTCGCCGACCTTCTCGTCCTTGATGAAGATCTCCATCGGAAAGAACTGATGCACGCCGGGCTCCAGCTCCTCGAGGATGTCCTTGAAGGTCTGGTTGACGAGCAGGCAGCTCGTATAGCTGTCCACATCGAGCAGCGGGGAGATATCGAGGCCGCGGCCGATCCGCTGCAGTTTGGTCGGCCTGTGGTCGGGCTTCATCGGGCGGCCGCTTTTCAGGCCACGCCGGGTGATCAGCCCCCCCCATCCGGCGTCGGATCGACGATCTCGACCTTGTCGAAGTCCCCGTCCAGCGCATCGTAGTAGGTCTGCGAGCCGAGATAGTCGGTGACGTATTTGCCGCCCGAGATGTGATAGACCATTCCTTCAACCTTTCGCTCTTCCGCGCCCTCTGCCTGGACGCCGCCGCCCAACATCGCGGCCGTCGCCCCGACCGCCACCGCCCTGCGGGTCATCAGCCCGGTCATATCATTGCTCCGGCCCGCCCGCCTTCTCGGACCCCATCTTCTTCAGCACCTCGGCGTCCACGAGGCGCGTCACGTTCGGATGGAGCCTCAGGTTCCCCTTCTTCGCCATCTGCTTGGCATTGGCGATGACCCGGCCCGTCGTTTCGCGGTTCCGCGCGATGATGTCGAGAAGCCGGTTGACGCCGCCCGGCTGCCAGTCCCCGGGCTTGAGGCGCACCGGGAAGGTGCCCGCCTTGATCTGGTCGCGGATGGGGGCGGCGGCGCGGGGATCGCGCCGGGGGGCGTTCATTCGCGCTCAACCAAGGGCGCGGCGCGTGGCGTCGAGGGTGGTGCCGAGCAGGTGGTCGGCGGCCTCCTGGTCCTCGGCCTCGGCGTAGCAGCGGAACTCCGGGGCGTTGCCGGAGGGGCGCAGATGCGCGACGGCGCCGCTCGTGAAGCGCAGGCGCAGCCCGTCGGTGAGGTCGATCGCGGCCTCCGGTCCGGCGGCGGCGAAGAACCGGGCGCGGGCTGCGGGGTCGTCCACGAGGCGCTGGATGAGCGCCTCTCCCTGCGCCGGGGCGATGCCGGCGAGCCGGTCGCTCGCGGTGCGGCGGCCGGGCAGTTCGGCGACGAGGGCGGAGAGCGGGAGCCGGCGCCGCGCCGCCTCGGCCAGCGGCACGAGGATCGGCAGCACCGCGTCGCGGGTCATCAGCGGCGCGATCCGCCCCGCCGGGGTTTCGGCGGTGTAGCCGAGGAGGAAGCCGCCGTTGGCCTCGAAGCCCGCGACCCGGGGGCCGGGCCGCGCCATCGCCTCGGCCATCGCGGCGATGACATGGGGCGAGCCGATGCGGGTGCGGCGGGTGCGCGCGAAGCGGCCCGAGGTCTCGATCAGCGAGTTCGAGGTGACCGGCGTCACGACGATGTCGGCGCCGAGCGCCGCGGCGGTGAGCGTGCCGAGAATGTCGCCGGCTATGACGTGCCCGGCCGCGTCGGCGACGAGCGGGCGGTCGCCGTCGCCGTCGGTGGAGACGATCGCGTCGAGTCCGAGCGTGGCGGCCCAGCCGGCGAGGCGCGCCGCGGTGCAAGTGTCGATCGCCTCGGTGTCGAGCGGCACGAAGGTCGTGCTGCGGCCGAGCGGCACGACCTCGGCGCCGAGCGCGGCGAGAAGTCCGGCGAGGAGGTCGCGGGCAACCGAGCTGTGCTCATAGAGGCCGAGGCGCATCCCGGCGAGCGTGTCGCGCGCGAAGGCGGATCCGTAGCGGGCGAGATAGCCGGCGCCGGCGGCGGCGTCGGTCTCGGGACAGACGGGCCGCATCGGCGGCGGCGGGCGCAGGGCGGCGCGGATCGCGGTCTCGTCGGCCTTGGTGATCTCTCCCCGCGCGGTGAAGAACTTGAGCCCGTTGCGGTCGGCGGGGATATGGCTGCCGGTGACCATGATCGCCGGCACGCCCGCGGCCATCGCGGCGAGTGCCAGCGCCGGTGTCGGCAGCGTGCCGCAGTCGCGGACCGCGACACCGAGGCTCGCCGCGCCGGCCGCGACTGCCGCGGAGATGCGCGGCGAGGAGGGGCGCAGGTCGCGCGCGAGCATCAGAAGGCCGCTATGCGGCACCGCCTGGAGAAAGGCGCGCGCATTGGCGGCACAGATCGCGTCTGTCAGGTCCGCCACCGGCCCGCGGAGCCCGCTGGTGCCAAAACCGATGGTCATAGCCTTCCCACCTCGCCATCTACCCTAGCGTCCTCCGAAAGCGATCTCACGTCAAGGTAAAGGAAAAATTAAGAAATTCGCCGCAACTCTAGGGAAAGGCGCTTGGTGCCTGCGGTTGCGGGGAGGACGCGGGAAATGGCCACGAGAGGAACGTGCGGACAGGCGGATCGCGGCATCGGCGGCGGTGCGGCGCGATGATGGACGGCGGGTTCGAGGGGTTCGCCGCCCGGCGCGAGACGATCATCCCGGTCGTGCTCTGCGGCGGAACCGGGACGCGGCTCTGGCCGGTCTCGCGCGCCGGCATGGCCAAGCAGCTTCTCGCGATGCAGGATGGCGAGACGCTGTTGCAGATCACGCTCCGGCGGGTCATGGGCCCCGGCTTCGCCGCACCCGTGGTCGTCGGCTCCGCGCCGCAGCGGTTCACCTTGCGCGATCAGGTCGAGGCGATCGTGCCCGGCGCGCGGATCGTGGTCGAGCCGGAGCGGCGCGACACGCTGGCGGCGGTGCTGCTCGCGGCGGCGATCATCGCCCGCGACGATCCGGATGCGGTCGTGGCGGTGGTTCCCTCGGACCATCTGATCCGCGACGGGGATGCGTTCCGTAGCGCGGTCGCGATGGCGGCGGCGCGGGTCGGGGAGGCGGGCGTCGCGGTGATCGGCATCGTGCCGGACGCGCCCTCGACCGCTTATGGCTATGTCCGGCCGGGCCATGCGAGCGGGGCGGGCTGTTTTTCGGTCGCGAAGTTCGTCGAGAAGCCAGAGGAACCGCTCGCGCGGCGTCTCATCGCCGAGGGTTGCCTGTGGAACGCCGGCATCTTCTGCTTCCGCGCCGGCTGGCTGGTCGCGGCAATGGAGACGGTCGATCCGCAGGCGGTGGCGGCGGTCGGGCGCGCGGTGGGCGGGCTCCGCCGCGAGCACGGGTTCCTCGTGCCGGGGTCTGACTTCGCCGACATCCGTGCGATCTCCTTCGATCACGGCTTCATGGAGTGCACGCGGGACGCCCATGTGGTGCCGGCCGGGTTTCGCTGGTCCGATCTCGGCGACTGGAACGCGGTCTGGGCCGCGGCCGAGAAGGACGGCGACGGCAACGCGATCCGCGGCGCGGGGCTCGCCATCGACGCGCGCGGCAACATGATCCATTCCGAGGGGCGTCTGGTCTGTGCGCTCGGGGTCGAGGGGCTCGCGATCGTCGAGACGCCGGACGCGGTGATGGTCGCGCCGCGAGAGCGGGCGCAGGACGTCAAGGCACTCGTCGGCGCGCTGACCGAGCGGCGGCGGCCGGAAGCGACCGAACATGCCCGCACCCACCGGCCCTGGGGCTGGTTCCAGACCACCGATCTTGGCGAAAGGTTCCGCGTCAAGCGCATCGTGGTGAAGCCGGGCGCGATGCTCAGCCTGCAACGCCACCGCTACCGCGCCGAGCACTGGGTCGTGGTGCGCGGCACCGCCGAGGTCACGCTCGAAGGCAAGGTCTTTATCCTGCGCGAGAACGAGAGCACCTATGTCGCCATCGGCGCGGTGCACCGGCTCGCCAACCCGGCGGAGGGGCCGCTCGAACTGATCGAGGTCCAGACTGGCGACTATCTCGGCGAGGACGATATCGAACGCATGGAGGATGCGTTCGGGCGGGTCTGAGCCCGGCCGCGAGGTCTGCCGGGCCGGGCGCGCACGGCCGGGATCATGACGGAACGTTGATTTTCCGCGTGTTCCGGGTGATCATCCGTTGATGTTCCGATGTGCGGGAACGTGCATCGGCGGGTAACGGGTGAGCGGAACGCGGGGTTAAACATGGGTGTCGGCCACAAGATCGAAGCCGGGAATGCCGGCTGGACCTTCGACGGCAAGACCGCCGACACCTTCGTCGAGCATATCCGCCAGTCTGTCCCGCTCTATGACGAGGGCCATGACCTCGTCTGCCAGCTCAGCGACTTCTTCGTCTCCGACGTCTCGACCTGTTACGAGATCGGCACCTCGACGGGCGAGCTTCTGAAGAAGCTCGCGGTGCACAACCAGGCCAAGACCGGGGCCAAGTGGATCGGCATCGATCCGGTCGGGCCGATGATCGACAAGGCGCGCGACCATTGCGCCGGGATCGCGAATATCGAGCTTCTGCACGAGGACGCGCGGCTCTTCGACTACCAGAAGGCAGATCTGATCGTGTCCTACTACACGATGCAGTTCATCCCGCCGCGCGACCGCCAGCAGCTCATCGACAAGCTCTACGAGGCGCTGCACTGGGGCGGGGCGCTGATCATGTTTGAAAAGGTCCGCGCGCCGGATGCGCGGTTCCAGGACATCCTCACCACGCTCTATGCCGACTTCAAGCTGCGCAACGGCTTCACCGGCGACGAGATCGTCTCGAAGGCGCGCAGCCTGAAGGGCATTCTCGAGCCTTTCTCGACACAAGGAAACCTCGACCTGATGACGCGGGCGGGGTTCGTCGACATCACAACGGTGCAGAAATACCTCTGCTTCGAGGGGTTCCTCGCGATCAAGTGACCGGTGCAGCGCGCGGAGCCGGAGCGGCGGCTAGCCCGTCCGCTTGGCTGCGAGGTCGCGGTAGAGCTTTTCGAACTGGCGGTGGATGAAGTCGGGCGTGAAGCGGTCCTCGCGGCTCCGTTCGAACGCTGCGGCGGCCATCGCGGCGCGCAAGCCGGGATCGCCGGCGAGCCGCAGGATCTCGCTGGCGCAGGCCGCCACGTCGCCGACCGGGACGACAGCGCCGACATCGGTGTCGACCAGTTCGCGGACGCCGCCGGTGTCGGAGGCGATCACCGGAACGCCGGCGCGGAATGCCTCGACGATCGAGATCGGCAGCGCCTCCCAGCGCGAGGTCAGGAGGTAGATGTCCGAGGCAAGGAGATGGAGGTAGGGCCGGTGCGTCGCGCCGATGAAGCGCACATGGCGCTCGGCCCCCTTGGCGCGGGCCGCGGCCCGGAGGTTCTCCAGCAGCGGCCCGGCACCGGCCACGACGAAGCGGATGTCGCCCCGGTGCCTGGCCACCTCCATCGCGACCTCGATGAGGATGTCGAGCCCCTTTTGGTAGGAGGCGCGCGAAAGCGAGAGGACGAGCAGTTCGCCGTCGGCGCCGAGGAGGTCGCGGCGCAGCGCGGCGACCTCTTCGGCGTCGGTCTCTGGGGCGGGCTTGACGCCGAGACCGACGACGCGGAGGCGGTCGGCGGGAATGCCGCCGATCTCGTGGAGCTGCCCGGCGCAAAGGTGGCTGGGCGTGACCACGACCTCGGCGCCGAGCCGGCAGATGCGGCCGAAGCTGCGGATGCGTTCGGGTTCGGAGCCGTGGTAGGTGACCACGACCGGAATTCCGGTGCCGATCACGGCGAGGCTCGTGACGAGGGCTGGCGCGCTTTCATGGCAATGGATCACGTCCACCGGATGGGCACGGATCAGGCGCCGCAGCCGCGGGACGCAGCGCAGGAGGTTGCGTATCCGCGCCGGAACCGAGCCGCCCAGTGCGGAGACCCCGGCCAGCGGCAGCGCGTGGAACTGGTCGTCCTTGCTGGCGTCGAGCAGGGCGCCGGGTTCGCCGGCGAAATGGACCGTGTGCCCGGCGCCGCGCAGCCAATGCGTGAGATCGATGACATGCCGGGCAATGCCGCCGACCCCGAACTGGGTGCCGATCTGCAGGATCCGCATCGGCCGGTCGGTTTGCGCCGGTCCGGTCACGGCGCTTTCGTGCCGCCCGGACTCGCTGCCGCATCGGCGGCATCCGCGGCCTTGACGGCGCGGATCATGACCAGAAGCTCGAAGTCCGGATCGTTGTGGTCGAGCTCCTCGGAGTCGAGCTCGCGCGCGGCGAGGCCGTGCAGCGAGGCGATCGTGGTCAGGACGTTGCCGTAGGGCTCGACCGCGATGTTCTCGCGGCCGAAGACGTCGCCGAAGAGGCGGCGGCTCGACTGGGTGGTGAAGTGCCAGTACTCGCCCCAGTCGTCGACGCCCTCGCGCCGGGCGACCTTTGTGATGCCGTGCGAGGTGGCGAGCACGACCCCGCCGGGCTTGAGGATCCGGTGCAGTGTCGCGATCGCCTTGTCGACCTCGAAGATCATCTGCAGGGTCTGGGTTATCACTATGCAGTCGAACGTGTCGTCGAGGATGTGTGGCGCGTCGCAGAGATCGGCGACGATCGTCGCCTTCGGGTTGCCCTCGACATAGTTCAGCACGTCGCTCCGCGTGACCTTCGCGCCCCCGAACTTCTCGGTATAGAGCGGCTCGCCCATCTCGAGCACGCGGCCCTGGATGTCGGCCTCGTGGCGCTTGAGGAAATGCTCGATGTAATAGCGTTCGACCGAGATCAGGTCGCGGTCGATGCCGAAGATCGGGCTGATCGGGGTGAGCCGCCGGAGGCCGCCGAAATCCACCGTGCCGACCGGCACCGATTGCAGCTTGAGCAGGCGCTGCTGTTTCCGGATCCATTTGCGCAGGTCGTCAGGGAGAAGCTTTGTTGCAACGCCCCGAACAATACCCGCCAGCTGCGCGCCAATGATCACCATGAATCCTTTTGCTGCGCCCTCTAAGGGTCTAGCCGGGCATAATCTTTTTTTTCTGTCAAGCGCGGCGGTCGGGATGGCGGCTGCGCAGGTAGTCCGCCGTCGCGGCGAGGCCTCGCGCGAGGTTATGGTCGGGCGCGTAGCCCAGCCGGGCGCAAGCATGGTCGATGCGGCAGCGGCCGCGCCCGGTCATCTCGTCGAGCAGGTGGTGGTCGGGATACATGACGCCGTCCCGGTCGAGCCCTTGGCGGAGCGCGCTGGTCAGCGCCTCGAACCGGCGGTGGCCGATCAGGCGGCGGGCGCCGGCGCTGATCCGGGCGGCGAGCGGCGGCGCGGCCGCGGGGCCGGCGGGGGCGGGGCGAGGGCCAAGGCGGGCGCGGAGCTCGGCCTCCGGCACACGGCGCAGTTCGCCCCGGCCGAGGATTGCGGCGTAGCCCTCGATCAGCGCCGACCAAGCGAAGGGCTCGGGCCCCGAGACGATGAAACGCTCGTGCCCGAGGTCGGGCAGGGCCGCGGCGCGCAAGGCGGCCCGCACCACATCGTCGACGAAGACGCCGTTGCAGAGGCCCTCGGGCTCCGGCACCACGACGGCGCCGCGCGCGAGCGCCAAAGCGAAGCTGTCGGTCCAGAGCGCCGAGCCGGGGCCGTAGACGATGGTCGGCTGAAGGATCGCGGCGGGAAGCGTGCCGGCAAGGAGGCGTCGTTCCATCGCGATCTTGACCGCGCGGTAGCCGCTGCCGCCGGAGCCGCCCCAGGGGCTGGCCTCGTCGAGGTCGCCGCCGGGCCAGCCGTCATAGACGACGATCGAGCTCGCGTGGACGATCCGACCGACCCCGGCGCGTGCCGCGGCATCGGCGAGAAGGTCGAAGGCCGCGAGATTGGCGGCGGGGGCGGCGCGGAGGTCGTAGGCGAGGTGCAGCAGCACCTCCTGCCCGGCGAGCGCGGCGGCGAGGTCCGTCCCCGGCGCGAGGCTGCCCGGCAGGACGCGGACCCCGGGCGGTAGGCCCCGCGCGGCGGCGCGGGAGCGGGCGAGCACGGTGACGGCCGCGCCGGAGGCGGCGAGCGCGGGGACCAGCCGGCGCCCGATAAAGCCGGAGGCGCCGGTCACGAAGACCCGGCGCCCCCTCAGCGCATCGCGCCATCCAGCTTCATGCACGCTCCGCCCTCCGTCTCGCGTCCGGTTGACGATAGCGGTCGGCGGGGCAATTGCAAACGCCCCGCCGGGAGAGTGGTCAGCCGCGGCCCTTCCAGGGCACGAGCCAGCGTTCGGCCATCCGCATCAGGATGTCGATGCCGTAGCCGATGATGCCGATCAGGATGATCCCCATCACGACGATGTCGGTGAGCTGGAACTTCGAGGCGGCGATGATCATCATGCCGGCACCCTTCTGCGCGGCGACGAGCTCGGCCGCGACCACGGTGCCCCAGCAGACCCCCATCGCCACCCGCGCGCCGGTGAAGATGTCGGGCAGCGAGTTCGGGATGATGACGTGGCGCATGATCTGCGCCTTGGTGGCGCCGAGCGAGTAGGCGGCGTGGATCTTGGAGATCCTGACCCCCGAGACGCCGGAGCGCGCGGCGATGGTCATGATCCACAGGGCGGCGAGGAACAGCAGGACGATCTTGCCGGTCTCCCAGATGCCGAACCAGATGATCACGAGCGGGATCAGCGCCAAGGGCGGCACCGGGCGCATGAACTCCACGATCGGGTCGAACCAGCCGCGGAACCAGCTCGACAGGCCCATCGCGTAGCCGAGGGGAATGCCGACGATCGAGCCGAGGATGAAGCCGCCGAGCACCCGCATCAGCGAGGCGCCGAGATGGCCCCAGAGCGAGGTGTTCTGATAGCCGTTGGTGGCAATCTCGGCGAGTCGCGCGGCCACGGCCTCGGGCGCGGGCATCCAGATCGGCTCCATCTGCCAGCCCTTGTCGGGCTCGAAGTTCATCGAGCCCTTCGAGGTCAGCGTCACCTTGCCGTTGGCGACGGCGGCGGGAACCTCGGGCTGCACCGGCTTGCCGTCGATCGCGGTGATGGTGAAGCCCGACTCCGAGCCGCCCTCGTCGTTCGAGGCGGGCCGCAGCAGCATGCTGCGCCAGGCCTGCATCGCCGCGCTGTCGTCCTTGGCGAAGCCGGTGCCGGGCGCGACTTCCGGCGCCGCCGGTTTCTGGCCGGCCTCGTGGACGAGCACGGTGACGGTGGCCTCGTCGGTCTCGCCGGCGGCGTTGGTCGCGGTGTAGGTGAAGGAGGTCTCGCCCATGAACGGGCCGGGGACGTGGAACGGCACCAGTTTCGAGCCGGTGAAGGCGCCCCAGATCAGGAAGATCGTGAGCACCGAGATGACCGAGGCCACGCGGTCGGGCGTGATCGCGCTTTCGTCGCCGAAGGTCACGGTCTTGAGGCTGGTGTAGTCGTGCCGCCCCTCGCGGTGTCTGCGGATGAAGCGCACGACGAAATAGGCGGCGGCGAAGAGCGCGACGTAGAAGATGAGAACGGTCATGCCGCGGTCTCCGATCGGCCCATGATTTCTTCCTCCATGCCCCAGATCATGCCGAGGATCTCTTCGCGCGTCTCCGCGAAGCCCTCGGACTTCTTGACGTCGCGCAGGTCGCGGCCGACGCCGCGTTCGGCGAAGGGCAGGCGATATTCCTTGAAGATCCGCCCCGGACGCGGGGCCATGACGAGGAGCCTTTCACCGAGCAGAAGCGCCTCCTCGACCGAGTGGGTGATGAGGATCACTGTCTTGCCGGTTTCCTTCCAGAGCTTGAGCACGAGGCCCTGCATCTTCTCGCGCGTCAGCGCGTCGAGGGCGCCGAGGGGCTCGTCCATCAGGATCACGTCGGGGTCGTTCGCGAGGCACCGCGCCAGCGCCACGCGCTGCTGCATGCCGCCCGAAAGCTCGTAGACCGCCTTTTCCTTGAACTCCTGAAGCCCGACGATATCGAGCAGGTGGTCGGTAATCTTGTCGCGCTCCGCCTGGGCCATGCCCTTCATGCGCGGGCCGAAGTCGACGTTCTTGCGGACGCTCATCCATTCGAAGAGCGCGCCCTGCTGGAACACCATGCCGCGTTCGGCGGCGGGGCCGGTGACTCGGTGGCCGTTCAGCTCGACCTTGCCCTCGGTCGGCGCGAGAAAGCCCGCGAGGATGTTGAGCAGCGTGGTCTTGCCGCAGCCCGAGGGTCCGAGGACCGACAGGAGTTCGCCTTTTTTCAGTTCCAGAGATACGTTTTTGAGCGCCTGAACGGCCGAGCCGTTGGGCAAGTCAAATCGCATCGACACGTTGTCGATGATCAATCCGGTCATGGTCCCCCCTCGCGGATCTGGTTGCGGGACGGCCCGGCCGCTGGCGGCCGGGCCGCGGGGTGGGGGTGCTTACATCCCCGCTGCCGAGGAGAGCGGCGCGACGTTGACCGCGTTGTCGTAGCTGTCGAGCGCCGCCGGCACCGAGCCGGCCTGCACGAAGACGTCGGCCACGCCCTTCATGAACTCCTGCGCGCCGCCGCCGAGCCACTTCGCCGAAAGCTGGTCCTCGGCCGAGGGGAAGACGAAGGTGGCCATGGTGTCGGCGGTCGCGGTCTCGTCCATGCCGGCGTCCTGGGCGATGACCGGCAGCATCTCGGCCTGCTTTGAGCCCTCGTTCCACATCGCGTTGGCATCGGCCGTCACTTTGAGGAACTTCGACAGGAGCTCGGGCTGTTCGGCCGCGAAGGAAGCCGGCACCGAGGTCACGTCGAAGACGAGGATGCCGAGTTCTTCCTTCTCGGCCCCGGTCAGGAGCACGTTGCCGCTTTCCAGCATCCGCCGCAGCGCGCCGCCCCAGCCGCAGGCCATGTCGAGCGAACCCTGCGCGAAGGCGGCAGCGGCGTCGGGCGGCGCCATGTCGACGATTTCCATCGTCGAGATGTCGACGCCGAAATGCGACATCTGCTTGAGGAAGCCGTAATGGGCCGCGGTGCCGATCGGCACGGCGACCTTCTTGCCGGCGAGTTCGGCGGCGTTGTCCTTGGTGATCTCGAGATCGGTGCGCACGACGCAGTTGTCGTTCTCGGCGTAGGACACGGCGACGTCGACCGCCTGCAGGTCCTGGCCGGCCGAGGTCGCGACGACGAAGGGCGGCACGCCCTGGCTCACGGCGATCTGCACGTCTCCGCTCGCCATCGCCGCCGACATCGCGGTGCCGGTGTCGAAGCTGCGCCAGTTGATCTTGACGCCCATCTCCTGTTCGTAGGTGCCCATCACCTTTGCGTATTCGAACGGCATCGGCCATTCGAGGAAGTAGGCCACCGTGATCTCATCGAGCGCTTGGGCCGCCTGGGCCCCCGCCATCAGAGCTGCCACCGCGACCGCCGTCCTGAAAGTCGTAGTTCTCATGCGTCGTTCTCCCTGATTAACCCTGGTCCTGTTCGGATTGCCTTGTTGCCCGTCACTATGAGGCGCTAACAATGGCCGGTATAGGACCAGATTCCGTGTCAGTGTTAAGTCCAGTTTTCCCGGATCCGGGCTTGTCTTGCCGGCTGCCGCCGGGCCTTTCTCCCGCGCGTGCAGTGTACCAGATGGCCTCCCGCCTTCCGACCTCTCCATTCGGATCGGCGCCGGTCCCTGCGGCAAGCGCGCCGTCGCGCTTTTCGAAGCGGCGAAGTGCAGGTTTCGGAAAGTGGAATGTTGGTGGAAATCTGGTACTATCGGAGCGTAGTCTCTGGCCCTACGGCAACGGCGGCTTTCGTGATGATTTCGGCGTCAAGCCCGACCCCGTCCCGGCCGAATAGAGGCGCGATTCCGACGGGCCGGCAGCGCACCGAGAAAAGGTAGAAACGATGAACAGCTCCGTCTATTCGAACGATATTTCCGAAGTGGTCGAGGCCGACCGCGCCCATCTCTGGCATCACCTGATCCAGCACAAGCCGTTCGAGACCTCGGACCCCCGCGTGATCGTCGAGGGCAAGGGGATGCGGGTCTGGGACGCGAAGGGCAAGGAACTGCTCGACGCCGTTTCGGGTGGCGTCTGGACCGTCAACGTGGGCTATGGCCGCGAGTCGATCGCCAAGGCGGTCTATGACCAGCTCATCAAGGTCAACTACTTCGCCAACTCCGCCGGTTCGATTCCCGGCTCGATCTTCGCCAAGCGGCTCATCGAGAAGATGCCGGGCATGAGCCGTGTCTACTACACCAACTCGGGTTCGGAAGCGAACGAGAAGGCGTTCAAGATGATCCGCCAGATCGCCCATAAGCGCTACGGCGGCAAGAAGCACAAGATCCTCTACCGCGACCGCGACTATCACGGCGCCACCATCGCGACGATGTCGGCCGGCGGCCAGGACGAGCGCAACGCCCAGTACGGCCCCTTCGTGCCGGGCTTCGTGAAGGTTCCGCACTGCCTCGAATACCGCAAGCAGTGGGATGTCGCGAATTACGGCGAGCGCGCGGCGGACGCGATCGAGGAAGTGATCCTGCGCGAGGGGCCGGATACCATCGGCGCGCTCTGCCTCGAGCCGGTGACCGCGGGCGGCGGCGTCATCACCCCGCCGGAAGGCTACTGGGAGCGGGTGCAGGAGATCTGCAAGAAGTACGAGATCCTGTTGCATATCGACGAGGTCGTCTGCGGCGTCGGCCGCACCGGCACCTGGTTCGGCTACCAGCACTACGGCATCAAGCCGGACTTCGTGACGATGGCCAAGGGCGTCGCCTCGGGCTATGCCGCGATCGCCTGCATGGTGACGACCGAAGCCGTCTTCGAGATGTTCAAGGACGACGCCTCGGACCCGATGAACTATTTCCGCGACATCTCCACCTTCGGCGGCTGCACCGCCGGTCCGGCGGCGGCGATCGAGAACATGCGGATCATCGAGGACGAGGGGCTCCTGGAGAACACCGTCAAGATGGGCGAGCGGACGATGAACAATCTCCGCGCGCTGATGGACAAGCACCGGGTGATCGGCGACGTGCGCGGCAAGGGCCTTTTCTGCGGCGCCGAGCTGGTGGCGGACCGCGCCACGAAGGAGCCGGCGGACGAGAAGAAGGTGCAGGCCGTGGTCGCCGAATGTGCGGCGCAGGGCGTGCTCATCGGCGCGACCAACCGCTCGCTGCCGGGCTTCAACAACACGCTCTGCCTCTCGCCGGCGCTGATCGCGACCGCGGACGACATCGACCAGATCACCGGTGCGATCGACAAGGCGCTGACCAAGGTCTTCAGCTGAGGCCAAGGAGGGGGCGCTGCCCCCGTCGCCGCCGGGGCGGCGACTCCCCCGGGGTACTTGGACAATGAAGAAGGAGCGGGCGCGGCTTGACGGCGGCGCCCGTTTCGGCTTTCTGGATCTAGGTCCAGTTCAGCGCGCGCATAAGGCCAGAAATGTCGATCCCGGCGGAAGCCTTTTTCCTGACGCCCGGTTTCAACGGGACGTTGCAGCAGCAGATCCAGCAGATGGTGGCCGAGGGCATCCTGCGCGGCCGCTTCCGCCCGGGCGAGAAGCTGCCGTCGAGCCGCGGGCTCGCCGAGCATCTCGGTGTCAGCCGGATCACCGTGACGCTCGCCTATACCGAGCTTGTTTCGGGCGATTACCTGACGGCGCGGGGGCGCTCGGGTTATTACGTCTCGGACACCGCGCCGATGCAGCCGGGTTTCGAGTTCGAGGAGCGGCCGCATCGCGACACCGTGGACTGGGAGCGGATCGTCGGCCGCCGGTTCTCGCGCCACGAGCTGATCGCGCGGCCGGTCGACTGGCAGTCCTATGCCTATCCCTTCATCTACGGCCAGGCCGACGCCACGCTCTTCGACCACCAGAACTGGCGCCAATGCGCGCTGCGTGCGCTCGGCAAGCGTGACTTCGAGGTGCTGACGGCCGATTTCTACGAGCGCGACGACCCGATGCTGATCGAGTACATCATGCGCTCGATCCTGCCCCGGCGCGGAATCAGCGCCCGGCCCGAGGAGATCCTCCTGACCATGGGGGCGCAGAACGCGCTCTGGCTCGCGTCCGAGATCCTGCTCGGCCAGGGCAGCCGGGCAGCGGTGGAGAATCCCTGCTATCCGGGCCTGCGCGCGATTCTCGGCCAGATCGGCGCCGAGGTGCTGCCGGTCGAGGTGGATGCCGATGGCCTGCTGCCCGAGGCGGTGCCGGAGGGGATCGAGGCGATCTTCACGACGCCAAGCCATCACTGCCCGACCAATGCGACGATGCCGATCGGCCGACGCACCGCGCTTCTGGAGCGCGCGGGGCGCGAGGATTTCCTTGTCATCGAGGACGATTACGAGTTCGAGATGTCGTTCCTGAAGCCCGCTGCCCCGGCCTTGAAGTCGCTCGACCGCGAGGGCCGGGTGATCCATGTCGGCTCGTTCTCGAAGTCGCTGTTTCCGGGGCTCCGGCTCGGCTATCTCGTCGCCTCCGAGGCCTTCATCCGCGAGGCGCGCGCGCTTCGCGCGGCGATGCTGCGCCACACGCCGGGGCATATCCAGCGCACGGTGGCCTATTTCCTCTCGCTCGGCCATTACGACGCGCTGATCAACCGGCTGAACCAGGCCTACAAGCGCCGCCGCACGGTGATGGACGAGGCGATCCGAACCCACGGGCTGGAAATCGCCGGGCAGGGCGCCTTCGGCGGATCGAGCTTCTGGATGCGGGCGCCAGCGGCGGTGGATACCGGGCTGCTCGCGGTCGACCTGCGCGCGAAGGGCGTGCTGATCGAGCCGGGGCGGGCCTTCTTCGCGCCGGGCACGGCGCCGCGGAATTACTACCGGCTCGCCTATTCCTCGATCTCGCAGAACCGGATTCCCGAGGGCATCGCGCTCATCGCCGAGGCGTTGCGCGAAACTGGCGCTAATCAGGTGGCGTGACTGGCCCTACAGGGTGCCGGTAACGGGGCGTAGAAACGTTTCGAACCGGGGCCTGTGGCCCCGTCGGAATGGCTGCGGCTGAAGGAGACGACCCATGAAGATGACCACCGAAGAAGCTTTCGTCAAAGTCCTGCAGATGCACGGCATTGAGCATGCCTTTGGCATCATCGGCTCGGCCATGATGCCGATCTCGGATATCTTCGGCAAAGCCGGCATCACCTTCTGGGACTGCGCCCATGAGGGATCGGGCGGCATGATGGCGGACGGCTACACCCGCGCCACCGGCAAGATGTCGATGATGATCGCCCAGAACGGCCCCGGCATCACCAACTTCGTCACCGCCGTGAAGACCGCCTACTGGAACCACACGCCGCTTCTGCTGGTGACGCCGCAGGCCGCCAACAAGACGATGGGGCAGGGCGGCTTCCAGGAAGTCGAGCAGATGGCCGCGTTCCGCGATATGGTCGCCTATCAGGAAGAGGTGCGAGACCCGTCGCGCGTCGCCGAGGTGCTGAACCGCGTGATCCTGCAGGCCAAGCGCGCCTCGGCGCCGGCGCAGATCAACATGCCGCGCGATTTCTGGACCCAGGTGATCGACATCGAACTGCCGCAGATCGTCGAGTTCGAACGCCCCGGCGGCGGCGATGAGGCGCTGTCTAAGGCGGCCGAGCTTCTGTCGAACGCCAAGTTCCCGGTGATCCTGAACGGCGCGGGCGTGGTGCTCGGCGGCGCCATCGGCGACACGATCAAGCTCGCCGAGCGCCTATCGGCCCCGGTCTGCGTCGGCTACCAGCACAACGACGCGTTCCCCGGCTCGCATCCCCTTTTCGCGGGCCCGCTCGGCTACAACGGCTCGAAGGCGGGCATGGAACTCATCGCCAAGGCTGATGTCGTCCTGGCGCTCGGCACCCGGCTCAACCCGTTCTCGACGCTGCCGGGCTACGGCATCGACTACTGGCCGAAGGATGCCGCGATCATCCAGGTCGACATCAACCCGAACCGGATCGGACTGACCAAGAAGGTCACCGTCGGCATCATCGGCGATGCGAAGAAGGTCGCCAACTCGATCCTCGAGCGGCTCTCGGACAGCGCTGGCGACGCCGGTCGTGACGATCGCAAGGCGCTCATTGCCAAGACTAAGTCGGCCTGGGCGCAGGAACTGACCTCGATGGATCACGAGCAGGACGATCCGGGCACCACCTGGAACGAGCGTGCCCGTGCCGCGAAGCCGGACTGGCTCTCGCCGCGCAAAGCGTGGCGCGCGATTCAGTCGGCACTGCCGAAGAACGCGATCATCTCGTCCGACATCGGCAACAACTGCGCCATCGGCAACGCCTATCCGTCCTTCGAGGAAGGCCGCAAATACCTGTCGCCGGGTCTCTTCGGCCCCTGCGGCTACGGCCTGCCTGCGGTGATCGGCGCCAAGATCGGCTGCCCGGACGTGCCGGTCGTCGGTTTCTCGGGCGACGGCGCCTTCGGCATCGCGGTGACGGAACTGACCGCCATCGGCCGCGAGGAATGGCCGGCCGTCACGCAGATCGTCTTCCGCAACTACCAGTGGGGCGCGGAAAAGCGCAACTCCACCCTCTGGTATGACGACAACTTCGTCGGCACCGAGCTGGATACGCAGGTGTCCTATGCCGGCATCGCCAAGGCCTGCGGGTTGCAGGGCGTCGTGGCCCGGACGATGGACGAGCTGACGGCCGCGCTCAACAAGGCGATCGAGGACCAGATGAAGCATGGCAAGACCACGCTCATCGAAGCCATGATCAACCAGGAACTGGGCGAGCCCTTCCGCCGCGACGCGATGAAGAAGCCTGTCGAGGTCGCGGGCATCAACCGCGCCGACATGCGCCCGCAAAAAGGGGCGTGATGGCGCTCCCATTCGGGCTGGAACCGGCGGCGGCGGCGTTTCTCGCCGTCGCCGTCTTCGGCGCGGCCTTCGTGCGGGGCTATTCCGGGTTCGGTTTCGCGGCACTGGTGATCCTGGCCACGAGCCTCGTCACCAGCCCGCTCCATGCGGTGCCGGTGGTGATCCTGTGCGACATCGTGATGACGGTGCAGCAGGCGCGCGGGATCTGGGCGCGGATCGACTGGCGGCGGGTCGGCACGCTGATGCTCGGCGCGCTGGCCGGCGTGCCCTTGGGGGTGACGATCATCACGTCGATCGGCACGGATCTCGCGCGGGCGGTGATCGCGCTCTTCGTGCTGGTAATGTGCGCGTTGCTCTGGATCGGCTGGAGCTTTCGCGGTCACGTCGGCGATGTCGGGACGACCGGCACCGGCTTCGTCTCGGGCCTCGCCAACGGTGCGGGCGTGGGGGGGCTGCCGGTCGCGGTCTTCATGACGGCGCAGCCGGTCGCGGCTGCGGTGTTCCGGGCGACGCTCATCGCCTATTTCACGCTGATGGACCTCTGGTCGCTGCCCATCATGGCGCGGGCCGGTATGGTCAGCGCCGACACGTTCCGCGCCACGCTTTTCGTGTTGCCGATGATGGCGGCGGGAATCTGGCTCGGCGGGCGGCAGTTCCTCAAGGCCGAGCCGCAGGACTTTCGCCGCTTCGCGCTTCTCCTCCTTGCCGGGCTCGCGACGCTCGGCCTTCTGAAATCGGTGATCTGAGATGGAGAATGACCTGATCCTCGTCGTCAATGCCGGGTCGTCCTCGATCAAGGTGGCGCTCTTCGACGGCGCGCTTCAGACTGTCGCTACCGGCGCCGTGACCGAGATCGGCGGTGCCGCGCGGCTGAAGATCGGCGTGGAGCGCGCCTGCGAGGCGCCCGACCATGACGCGGCGCTGTCGCTCCTCATCGCGGGGCTCGCAAAGGCGGGTCATCCGGTCGCGCGGCTGAAGGCGGCGGGCCACCGGGTCGTGCATGGCGGGCGGGCCTTGACCGGCTCGGTCCGGGTCACTCCCGAGGTGCTGGCATCGATCGAGGCCTGCGTACCGCTCGCGCCGCTGCACAATCCCCACAATCTCGCGGCGATCCGGGCTCTCGGGCGGCTCGCGCCGGAGCTGCCGCAGGTCGCCTGCTTCGACACCGCCTTCCACGCCACCAATCCCGAGGTCGCGCTGCGCTACGCGCTGCCGGCGGAGGAAGAGGCGAAGGGCATCCGCCGCTACGGCTTTCACGGCATCTCCTACGCGAGCCTCACGCTGCGGCTGCCGGAGCTGCTCGGCGCGCCGCTGCCGGGCCGGGTGCTGGCGCTCCATCTCGGCAACGGCGCCTCGCTCGCGGCGATCCGCGACGGGCGGTCGGTGGCGACGACGATGGGCTACTCGCCGCTCGACGGGCTGACGATGGGCACGCGCACCGGCGCGATCGACGGCAACGCCGTGCTCCGGCTCGCCGAGGATCACGGCATCGACGGGGCAAAGCGGCTCCTCAACAACAGAAGCGGGCTTCTCGGCCTCGGCGGCGCCTCCGACATGCGCGCGCTGCACGCGGCGGGAACCGAGGAGGCGCGCTTTGCGGTCGCGCATTTCGGCTACTGGGCGGTGCGCCACGCCGGCTCGATGATCGCGGCGATGGGCGGGCTCGACTGCGTCGCCTTCACCGGCGGCATCGGCGAGAACGACGCCGAGGCGCGCAGGGCGATTTGCGAGGGGCTCGGTTTCATGGGCGTGGCGCTCGATCCGGCAGCGAATGCTGCGGGCGGGGCGCGGCTCGACCGGGCCGGTTCGGCGGTGCCGGTGGTGATCGTGCCGGCCGCCGAGGAGCGCCACATCGCGGCCGAGGTGGTCGCGGTACTCGGGGGGCAAACGACCGATACGAAAAAATGAAAGCGGGCACATTCGGGTTGATCTGAGGATCAATCGGGAAGAACGTTCCGCGCGCGAACAGGGATAGGGAACGAAAATGGGCTTTCAAGAGCCGAAGCTGGACACTTCTCCCAATGTCTCGGACGAGGTCAGGCGCACGACATGCTACATGTGCGCCTGCCGCTGCGGCATCAACGTGCACCTGAAGTCGGGGCGCGTGAGCTATATCGAGGGCAACCGCCGGCACCCGGTCAACAGGGGCGTGCTTTGCGCCAAGGGCGCCTCGGGGATCATGCAGGTGACAGCACCCTCGCGGCTCCGCGCGCCGCTGAAGCGGGTCGGTCCGCGCGGCTCGGGCGCGTTCGAGGAGATCTCCTGGGAGGAGGCGTTCGAGATCGCGGTGGGCTGGCTGAAGCCCCTGCGCGACGACGCGCCGGAGAGACTTGCCTTCTTCACCGGGCGCGACCAGTCGCAATCGTTCACGAGCTTCTGGGCGCAGGGCTTCGGGACGCCGAACTATGCCGCGCATGGCGGTTTCTGCTCGGTCAACATGGCGGCAGGCGGCATCTACACGATGGGCGGCGCGTTCTGGGAGTTCGGCCAGCCCGACTGGGACCGGGCGAAGCTCTTCGTGCTGTTCGGTGTCGCCGAGGACCACGATTCCAACCCGATCAAGATCGGCATCGGCAAGCTCAAGGCGCGCGGCGCCCGGGTGATCGGCGTCAACCCGATCCGCACCGGCTACAACGGCGTCGCCGACGACTGGTACGGAATCACGCCGGGGACCGACGGGCTCCTGATCCTGTCGCTGGTCCACGAGATCCTGAAAGCCGGCAAGATCGACCTCGACTATCTCGCGCGGTTCACCAACGCGCCCTGTCTGGTGGATGGCACCGAGGGGCCGGGCAAGGGGCTCCTGCTGCGCGATGGAGACGGCAAGCTTCTGGTGATCGACAGGGCGACCGGCAAGCCCGCGCCCTTCGACCAGCAGGGCGTCCGGCCCGATCTCGGTGCCGTCCACGACGGGCATCGCACGGTCTTCCAGCACCTCGCGGAACGTTATCTCGCCGACGACTACGCGCCCGAGGCGGTGGCGGAGCGCACCGGCATTCCGGCGGCCCGCATCAAGGGGCTCGCGGCCGAGATCGCCCACGCCGCCTTCGACGCGCCGGTGGTGCTCGACCGCGCCTGGACCGATTTCCGCGGCGACCGGCACGAGAAGATGGTCGGCCGCCCCGTCGCCTTCCACGCGATGCGCGGCATTTCGGCCCATTCCAACGGCTTCCAGACCGCCCGCGCGCTGCACCTGCTGCAGATCCTCATCGGCTCGGTCGAGACGCCCGGCGGGTTCCGTTTCAAGCCGCCCTATCCGAAGCCGATCGAGGCGCATCCGACGCCGCATTGCGACTGCGTGCCGGGCAAGCCCTTGGGCGGGCCGCATCTCGGCTTTGTGCGGGGGCCGGAGCATCTCGCGCTGAAGCCGGACGGCTCGCCGGCGCGGATCGACAAGGGGTTTTCCTGGGAAAACCCGATGTCGGCGCACGGGCTGATGCACATGGTCATCCCGAACGCCCATGCCGGCGACCCCTACAAGATCGACACGCTCCTGCTCTACATGGCCAACATGTCGTGGAACTCGTCGATGAACACGCGCAGCGTCATGGAGATGCTGACCGAGAGGGACGAGGCGGGCGAGTACAAGATCCCGCGCATCATCTATTCCGACGCCTATGCCTCGGAGATGGTGGCCTATGCCGACCTGGTGCTGCCGGACACGACCTACCTGGAGCGGCACGACTGCATCTCGCTCCTCGACCGGCCGATCTGCGAGGCCGAGGCGGCGGCGGACGCGATCCGCTGGCCGGTGATCGAGCCGGACCGCGAGGTCAGGGGCTTCCAGTCGGTGTTGGTGGAGCTTGCGAACCGGCTGAAGCTGCCCGGCTTCGTGGATGAGGAAGGCCGCGCAAAGTACCGCGATTACGCGGATTACATGGTCAACCACGAGCGTCGGCCGGGGGTCGGGCCGCTGATGGGCTGGCGTGGCAACGGCGACCAGACCGGGCGCGGGCCGGTCAATCCCGATCAGCTTCAGCGCTACATCGACAATGGCGGGTTCCACGTCGCCCATGTCCCGGAGGAGGCTCAATTCTACAAGCCGTGGAACGCGGCGTATCAGGACTGGGCGGTAAGCCTCGGATTCTACGACAAACCCCAACCCTATCTCTTCACGCTCTGGTCCGAGCCGTTGCAGCGGTTCCGGCTGGCCGCCGAGGGCCACGGAATGCGCCAGCCGCCCGAGCATCTGCGCCAGCGCCTGAAAGAGACGATGGACCCCTTGCCGATGTGGTACGAACCCTTCGGCGAGAGCGCGGGCGACGCCTATCCGGTCCATGCCCTGACTCAGAGGCCGATGGCGATGTACCACAGCTGGGGCTCGCAGAACGCCTGGCTGAGGCAGATCCACGGTCATAACCCGCTCTATGTGCCAACCAAGATCTGGGAGTCCTGCGGCTTCTCGGAGGGCGACTGGGCCCGCGTGACCTCGCCCTCGGGCGAGATCACGGTGCCGGTGGCGCACATGGCGGCGCTGAACGAGAACACGATCTGGACCTGGAACGCGATCGGCAAGCGCAAGGGCGCCTGGGCGCTCGACCCGGAGGCGCCGGAGGCGACGAAAGGCTTTCTTCTCAACCACCTGATCCACGAACTTCTGCCCGAGAAGGGCGATGGTTTGCGTTGGTCCAACTCCGATCCGATCACCGGCCAGGCGGCGTGGTTCGACCTGCGCGTGCGGGTCGAGAAGGCCGATCCGCCGGGCGAGGCGCAGCCCGCCTTCCCGAACCTCGTCTCACCCGTGCCGCAAGCGAGGAGGAACCGGCCATGACTGCGCTTCCGCCGCCCTCCGCGAAGAAACTGGGGCTCGTCATCGACCTCGACACCTGCGTTGGCTGCCATGCCTGCGTGACCGCCTGCAAGGGCTGGAACGATCAGGGCTACGGCGTGCCGCTGTCGGATCAGAACGCTTACGGATCAGAACCTTCGGGGACGTTCCTCAACCGCGTCCATTCCTACGAGGTACAGCCTGAACAGGGCCCCGCGCAGATCATCAACTTCCCGCGTTCGTGCCTCCACTGCGAGAACGCGCCCTGCGTCACGGTCTGCCCGACCGGGGCGAGCTACAAGCGCGCCGAGGACGGGATCGTCCTGGTGAACGAGGATGCCTGCATCGGCTGCGGCCTTTGTGCCTGGGCCTGTCCCTACGGGGCGCGGGAGCTTGATCAGGCGGCGGGCGTGATGAAGAAATGCACGCTCTGCGTCGACCGGATCTACAACGAGAACCTGCCCGAGGAGGACCGCCAGCCGGCCTGCGTCCGCACCTGCCCGGCCGGGGCGCGGCATTTCGGCGATCTCGGCGATCCCGAAAGCGCCGTGAGCAAGCTCGTTGCCGAGCGTGGCGGCTATGACCTCATGCCGGAGATGGAGACCAAGCCGGTCAACAAGTACCTGCCGCCGCGCCCGAAGGGCAAGGCCGAGGAGATCGACGTGCTCGCGCCGCTTCTGGATGTGAAGGCCACCGGATTCGCCGGATGGCTCGACCGGATTCTGGAGAAACTCTAATGCATCCAGCACCTTCCGTCATTGTCTTCACGGTACTGTCCGGTGCCGGATTCGGGCTGCTGGCCTTCCTCGGGCTCGGCGCGGTCGCGGTCACGGGCTGGGCGGCCCTCCTGCTCTGGGGGCTCGGCTACGCGCTGGCCGGGATCGGGCTTCTCGCCTCGGCCTTCCACCTTGGCAACCCGCAGCGGGCGCTCCGCGCCTTCACCCAGTGGCGGACGAGCTGGCTTAGCCGCGAGGCCTGGGCCGCGGTCGTCTCGCTTGCCCTCCTTGCTCCGGTCGCGCTGGCGGCGGTCTTCGGGGCGGAGCCGCCCGCGGCCCTGGGCGTTCTGGGGGCGTTATCCTGTCTTGTGACCATCGCCGCTACCTCGATGATCTACACCCAGCTCAAGACCATCCCGCGCTGGAACTTCTGGACCACGCCGGCCTTGTTCATGGGCTTCGCGCTCGCCGCCGGGGCGATGCTGTCGGGGCGGGCGGTGCTGGCGGCACTGCTCTGCCTCGCGCTCGGATTGCTGCTCGTCGCGGCTTTCCGTCTCGGTGACGGGCGGTTCGCCGCCGTGGGCGCCTCGCTCGGCAGCGCGACCGGGCTCGGGTCGGTCGGATCGGTGCGGCAGTTCGCGCCGGCCCATACCGGTTCGAACTACCTCCTGCGCGAGATGATCCATGACGTGGGGCGCAAGCATGCCGCCCGGCTGCGGATGATCGCGGTCGTCGCGGCCGGGCTTCTGCCGGCGGTGATCCTGCTGGTCCTGCCCGCGTCGGTCGCGACCGTGGCGCTGGCAGCCCTCGTCCATCTTGCCGGGGCCTTCGCCGCGCGCTGGCTCTTCTTCGCGGAGGCCGAGCATGTCGTCGGTCTCTACTATGGGCGGCGCTGACCCCGGCGTATTCCAGTTTCCGGAAGCCGCGCTTCCATCTTGCAGAAAACGGGGGGCGATGCTTGCCGCAGCGTCCCCCGCGCCGTCCTATCCGGGAAGACCCCGCCCCGGAGCCCGCCCCGTGATCCTAACCCTGCGCCGGAATCACCGCGAACGTGTCGGCAAGCCAAGGTGCGAATTCCTTGGCCGGGCCGATCAGCCGCGCGGTCATCATCGCGCGCAGCATCTTCGCAATCTCGGCCGGGACATTGCCGGCCTCCTGGCTCAGCGCGAAGAGCGAGATCGTGCGCGACATCGCGGCGAGGGGCAGGGGATGGATGTCGATCTGCGGCAGGAAGCTCCGCGCCCTCAGCAACGCCAAGGGCGTGGTGATCGAGAAGCCCGCGCCATTGGCGACGAGCGCGATGATCGACTGGTTGCTGTCGATCTCGATCCGGTCGGGGAGCGTGACGCGGTGGCGCGCCAGATGCGCCTCGATCTGGCGGCCCATGAGCTGATTGCGGTCGTAGCGCAGGAAGGGCAGCGCCGTGAGCGTGTCGATTTCGCGCCCCTTCGGCAGGGAGAGGCCGCGCGGCACGGCGAGCACGTAAGGATCGCGCAGCAGCCGATGTTCATGCGCGCCCGGCACCGGATCCTGCGGCGCGGCCGCGATCACGATGTCGAGCTGGCGGCTCGCCAGCAGCGCCGTGACCTCGTGGCTCGGCGCCGTGGTCAGGCGGAAACGGCAGTTCTTCAGGTTCTTGGCGAGCGCGATCACCAGTTCCGGTGTCAGTTCTGCGTCGAAATCGTCGATCACGCCGAGCCGCAGGCTCTTCAGATGCGAGATGTCGAGCACGGTAAGCTCGGCGCGGGCCTGGCGGATCTGGCTCAGGGCGTCGCGCACCCGGTGCAGGAAGACGCGCCCCGCGGGCGTGAGCCGCAGGGGCCGGTGGGCGCGGTCGAAGAGCGTGGTGCCGAGCGTGGTCTCGAGGTTCGAGATCTGCTGCGAGGCGGCCGGCAGGCTCAGATCCATCAGCCGCGCGGCCTCGGCCACGGTGCCGGTCTGGGCGATCGCCTCGAACAGTTCGAGCGCGCGCAGGGTGATGCCTTTGGAAAGCATGAAGGGCGGAGCCTCTTGGGGTGTCGCAAGTTTCAGAAAAGTGAACCCGCAATCGGATCGGGTCAAGCCCGACCGATGCGGCAATGAAATGGGATCGAAGAAAATGAGCATCAGGTTCATCAAGCAGTCGGGCGGCGAGAAGGCCGAAGAGAATGCCGGCGTCCAGGCCACCGTGGCGCGGATGCTGGCCGAGATCGAGGCCGGCGGCGAGATCGTCACCCAGCGCTATGCCGAGCGGCTCGACGGCTGGACGGGCGAGATCGTGGTGCCGCGCGAGGTGATCGAGGCGGCAGCGGACGAGGTTCCGCAGCGGCTGAAGGACGACATCCGCTATGCCCATGACAACATCGCCGGCTTTGCGCGCGCCCAACTCGAAAGCTGCCGCGAGACCGAGGTGGAGCTCAGGCCGGGACTCAGGGCCGGGCAGCGGCTGATCCCGATCGCCTCGGCCGGGGCCTATGTGCCGGGCGGGCGCTACAGCCATATCGCCTCGGCGCTGATGACCGTGACGACGGCGAAGGTGGCCGGCGTCGGACATATCTCGGCGGTGTCGCCGCCGCGTCCGGGCAAGGGCATCCCGGCGCCGATCCTCTACGCGCTCGACTATTGCGGAGCCGACCGGATCCTCGCGCTCGGCGGTGTGCAAGGGGTTGCGGCGATGGCCTTCGGCCAGTTCGGCCTGCCGCCGGCGGATATCCTCGTCGGCCCCGGCAACGCCTATGTCGCCGAGGCCAAGCGCCAGCTTTTCGGCCGCGTCGGCATCGACATGTTCGCGGGGCCCACGGACAGCATGGTGATCGCCGACGGCGATGCCGATCCCCATCTGGTGGCCTGGGACCTGGTCGGGCAGGCCGAGCACGGCCAGACCTCGCCGGTCTGGCTGGTGACCGACAGCGCCGCGCTGGCCGAGGCGGTGACGGCGCTGATCCCGGCCTGCATCGCCGAGCTGCCGCAGCCCAACCGGGGTGCCGCCGAGGCCGCCTGGGCCGACCTCGGCGAGATCGTGCTGTGCGACACCCGCGAGGAGATGGCCGAGCATGCCGACCGGGTCGCGCCCGAGCATCTGCATGTGCAGGCCGCCGATCTTCCCTGGTGGCGGGGCCGGCTGTCGGCCTATGGCTCGCTCTTCCTCGGGCCGCAGACGACGGTTGCGTTCGGCGACAAGGCGGCGGGCACCAACCATGTGCTGCCGACCTCTGGTGCGGCGCGCTATACCGGCGGGCTCTCGGTCCACAAGTTCCTCAAGACCGTGACCTGGCAGGAGGTGGCGCCCGAGGCGCTGCGCGAACTGGCCGCGGTGACGGCGCGGATCTCGCGTTACGAGGGGATGGAGGGCCATGCCCGCTCCGCCGATATCCGGCTGGAGAAGTTCTTCCCCGGCGAAGCGTTCGTGGTTACACCCTGACGGCGTGAGGGGAGAGGCGCGATGCGGCTTGTCGGGGTTCTGGGGGGCATGGGGCCGGATGCGACCGTGCTCCTGATGGAGCGGGTGATCGCGGCGCGGCCGGCGGCGGACGATTCCGACCATGTGCCGCTTCTGGTGTTCCAGTATCCCCAGGTGCCGAGCCGCATCGCCGCCCTGATCGAGGGCACCGGGCCAAGCCCGGCGCCGGTCCTCGCCGATCTCGCGCGGCGGCTCGAGGCGGCGGGAGCGGAGGCGATCGCGATGCCCTGCAACACTGCCCACGCCTATGCGCCCGACATCCGCGCCGCGGTCACGGTGCCGTTCATCGATATGATCGCCGAGACGGTCGGGGCGCTCGTGGCGAAGCACGGGGCGGGCGCGCGGATCGGCATGCTCGCCTCGCCCGCGGCGCGGAAGGCGCGGGTCTTCGACGCGGCCTTCGCCGAGGCGGGGCTCACCCCGGTCTGGAGCGCGGAGGAGGACCGGCTGCTGGCGATCATCCGCGCCGTCAAGGCAGGGCGGGTGTCGGAGGGTGACCGTGCGGACCTCGCCGCGATCGGGCGTGACCTGATCGCGGGGCAGGGCTGCGCGGCGCTTCTGGTAGCCTGCACCGAACTGTCGATCCTTGCCCCCGGCCTGCCGGGGGATCTGGTCTGGACCGACAGCCTCGACTGTCTTGCCGCGCGAATCGTGACGCTCTCGGTAAATTGATCAGTCAATCAATGAAAAGCGATGTTGTGTCGCAAATAATCGACAGAGCGTCGCTTTCAGGCGCTATTCTGGCGCTAACGGTGCCTTAAGGTCTGACAATTGAGGCCGGATCCACGATCCGGGCCTGGGGGTTGGCGGCGATCGGGGGCGCGTTGCATGGCGAGGATCTCTACTCTTGAGACCTTTTCGAACGAGTTCGTCTGCTTCGTGAAACTGACCGCCGAGGATGGCGCCACCGGCTGGGGCCAGTGCTCCACCTACAATGCCGACATCACCGCCCAGATTTTTCATCGCCAGGTCGCGCCGCACGCGCTCGGGGCGGGGACCGGCGATATCCTCGGCCTCGTCCAGCGGATCGAGGAGAAGGAGCACAAGTTCCCCGGCTCCTATCGCTGCCGGGCGCTCGCGGGGCTCGACACCGCGCTCTGGGATCTCCGGGGCAGGCGCGAGGGCAAGCCGGTCGTGGAACTTCTGGGCGGCAAGCCGGGCCCGATCCGCGCCTATGCCTCATCGATGAAGCGCGACATCACGCCCGACGACGAGGCGGCGCGGCTCTGTCGGCTCCGGGACGAACAGGGTTTCGACGCCTTCAAGTGGCGCGTCGGCGCGGAATGCGGACGCGACGTCGACGAATGGCCGGGGCGGACCGAGGCGGTGATTCCGGTCGTTGCGCGGGCGCTTGGGCACGACGTGGCCAAGCTCGTCGACGGCAATTCGGGCTTCTCGCCGGCCCGCGCGATCGAGGTCGGCCGGCAGCTCGAGGCCGTGGGGATCTCGCATTTCGAGGAGCCGTGCCCCTACTGGGAACTGGAACAGACGAAAGCGGTCACCGACGCGCTCGACCTCGACGTGACAGGGGGCGAGCAGGACTGGGACCTCGCCACCTGGAAGCGGATGATCGAGATGCGCGCGGTCGATATCGTGCAGCCCGACGTGATGTACATGGGCGGCCTCGCACGGACGCTTCTGGTCGCCGACATGGCCGCGGAGGCGGGCTTGCCCTGCACCCCGCACAGCGCCAATCTGTCGCTCGTGACGATCTGTACGATGCACCTTCTGGGCGCGATCCCGAATGCCGGGAAATATCTCGAATTCTCGATCGAGGGGCCCGATTATTACCCCTGGCAGCAGGGGTTGTTCCTCGGCGATCCCTATGCGGTCCGCGATGGGCATCTGCACATTCCCGACGGTCCCGGTTGGGGCGTCGAGATCGACCCCGACTGGCTCGGCCGGGCAAATTATCAAAAGAGCGCGTTAGAGGCTTGACCCCGCCCGATCCGGCGGCCGTAATCAATCCAAACAAGAACACCGACAAGGAGGACAAAATGTCGAAACTGAACTCCCCGATGGGTGGCATCAGCCGCCGCGGCCTCTTGAAGGGCGCGACCGCGCTCGGCGCCGCCGGGCTGATCCTGCCCGCGAGCGTGCGTAAGGCCATGGCCGAGCCGAAGCGGGGCGGCGTCCTGCGTATCGCCCTCGCCAGCGGCAACACCACCGACAGCCTCGATCCCGCGACCTGGGATTCGACCTTCGTGCAGAGCTTCAACACCGCGCGCTGCAACACGCTGACCGAGATCGCGCCCGACGGCTCGCTGGTGGCGGAACTTGCCGAGAGCTGGGAGGCCTCGGCCGACGCCGCGACCTGGACCTTCAAGATCCGCGAGGGCGTGACCTTCCACAGCGGCAAGACGATGACGACGGACGACGTCGTCGCATCGCTCAACTATCACCGCGGTGAGGAATCGAAATCGGCCGCGAAGCCCTATGTCGACCCGATCACCGACATCAAGGCCGAGGGTTCGAACGTCGTCATCTCGCTCTCGGGCGGCAATGCCGACTTCCCGTTCATCCTTGCCGACTATCACCTCGTGGTGCTGCCCTCGGCGGAAGGCAAGATCGACCCGACGACGACGGACGGAACCGGCGCCTATGTGCTCGACAGCTTCGAGCCGGGCGTCTCGGTGAAGATGAGCCGCAACCCGAACTACTTCAAGACCGACCGCGCCTGGTTCGACGGCATCGACGCGCTGTCGATCGTCGACGCGGCGGCGCGCCAGAACGCGCTGATCACCGGCGAAGTGGACGTGATCGACGGCGTCGACCTGAACACCGTCTCGCTTCTCGAGCGTGCGCCGGGCATCAAGGTCCTGCCCGTGACCGGCAACCAGCACTTCGTGTTCCCGATGGATACCCGGCTCTCGCCCTACGACAACAACAACGTGCGTCAGGCGCTGAAGTACGGCATCGACCGCGACGAACTGGTCGAGAAGATCCTGCGCGGCTTCGGCAGCGCCGGCAACGACCATCCGATCGGCAGCGGCCAGCGCTACTTCAACACCGAACTGGAGCAGAAGACCTACGACCCGGACAAGGCGAAGTTCCACCTCAAGGAAGCCGGAATGGACACGCTGACGGTCCAGCTCTCGGCAGCCGATGCTGCATTCGCCGGGGCGGTGGATTCCGCCGTGCTCTATGCCGAGCGGGCCGCGGCCGCCGGCATCAACATCGAGGTCGTGCGCGAACCGTCGGACGGCTACTGGGACAACGTCTGGATGAAGAAGCCGTTCTGCGCCTCCTACTGGGGCGGCCGACCGACCGAGGATCTGATGTTCTCGGTGGCCTACAGCGCCGGGGCGCCGTGGAACGACAGCTTCTGGGATCATGCGCGGTTCAATGAACTGCTTGTATCCGCGCGGTCGGAACTGGACGACGACAAGCGCCGCGAGATGTACTGGGAGATGCAGGCGATCTGCGCCAACGAGGGCGGCGTCGTCATCCCGATGTTCGCGAGCTACGTCAACGCGCATTCCGACAAGGTCGGTGTGCCCGAGGTCATCGGCACCAACCAGGGCCTCGACGGCCTGCGGCTCTACGAGCGCTGGTGGTTCGCCTGATACCATCGGCCCCGGCGCTGAGGCGCCGGGGCTAACACCGCCCAATCGGGCCAAATCCGCCGGCCGGAGAACCGGCAGGGCGATAATCGGGGGAGGCCTGCATGTCCATCGTGTGGGAAATGATCTTCAAGCGTCTTGGCCTCGGGCTTCTGACGCTGCTGGTCATTTCGGTGATCATCTTCAGCGCCACGGAACTTCTGCCGGGTGACCTCGCGCAGGCAATTCTCGGGCAGTCGGCGACGCCCGAGACCGTCGCGGCGTTCCGCAAGGAGCTTGGCCTCGATCTTCCGGCCTACCAGCGGTACTTCAACTGGCTCTTCGGGGCGCTGCAGGGCGATTTCGGCACCTCGCTCGCCAACAAGCGGCCAATTGCCGACCTGATCGCGACCCGGCTCGGCAACACGCTCTTCCTCGCGCTCTATGCTGCGGCAATCGCGGTGCCGCTGTCGCTGACGCTCGGCATCCTCGCCGCGCTCTACCGCAACTCGATCTTCGACCGCGCGGCCAATGCGCTGGCGCTGACCTCGATCTCTTTTCCTGAATTCTTTGTGGCTTACATCCTGATCTTCGTCCTTGCGCAGTCGGGTCTCTTCCCGTCGATGACGCGGATGGATCCGAATACGAGCCTCGGCGAGGCGCTCTACCGCGCGTTCCTGCCGGCGCTGACGCTGACGCTCGTGGTGACCGCGCACATGATGCGGATGACACGGGCGGCGATCATCAACCTGCTCGCCTCGCCCTATATCGAGATGGCGCGGCTCAAGGGCATCAACCCGATGCGGGTTATCCTGAAGCACGCGCTGCCGAACGCGTTGGCGCCGATCATCACCGTCATCGCGCTGAACCTCGCCTATCTCATAACCGGCGTCGTCGTGGTCGAGGTGGTCTTCGTCTATCCGGGCCTCGGCCAGCTGATGGTCGACAGCGTGGCCAAGCGCGACTTCCCGGTCGTGCAGGCCGTCGCGCTGATCTTCGCCGCGGCTTACGTGCTTCTCAACCTCACCGCCGACGTGCTTTCGACCCTGTCGAATCCGCGTCTCATCCACCGCAAGTAAGGAGGGCTGACATGACGATCCTCATCAAGCTCCTCTGGATCGCGGTGGCCATTGCCGTGGCGCTGGCCGCGGGCTGGCTCTTCCGAACCGCGGCCATCGCGGTGTCGCGCGGCGGGCTGCGCAAGGCGCTGAGAACCGCGCCGCTGACGGCCGCGTTCGGGATGCTCGTGATCCTTCTCTACATCCTCGTCGCGATCTTCGCCCCGGTGATCGCGCCCTTCGCCGAGCGCGAGGTCGTGGGCGGCCAGTTCCTGCCCTGGGAGGCGCCCTATATCCTCGGCACGGACAATCTCGGCCGCGACATGTTCACCCGGCTCATCTACGGGGCGCGGAACACCGTCGGCATCGCCTTCATGACCACCGCTCTGGCCTTCGCCATCGGCTCGATCCTCGGGCTGCTGGCGGCGACCGTCGGGGGCTGGATGGACCAGTTTCTCAGCCGTGTCGTCGATATCCTGATGGCGATCCCGTCGCTGATCTTCTCGCTCCTGCTTCTCACGATCTTCGGCACCTCGGTCGTGACGCTGATCCTCGTGATCGCGACCATCGACTCGACGCGGGTGTTCCGACTCGCGCGATCGGTGGCGCAGGACATCGTGGTAATGGATTATATCGAGGCCGCGAAGCTCCGCGGCGAGGGGCTTTGGCGGCTCATCACGCGGGAGATCCTGCCGAACGCGATGGCGCCCCTGGTGGCCGAGTTCGGGCTCAGGTTCTGCTTCGTCTTCCTGATGATCTCGGCGCTTTCCTTCCTCGGCGTCGGCGTCCAGCCGCCCACCGCGGACTGGGGCTCGATGGTTCGGGAGAACGCGGCGCTGATCACCTTCGGCGATGTTACGCCGCTTCTGCCGGCGGGCGCGATCGCGCTCCTCACGGTTGCGGTCAACTTCGTCGTCGACTGGATGCTGCACCGCGCCAGCGGGTTGAAGGAGTGAGGCGATGAAAGACACGACCAACAAGCCCGTCCTCCTGACGATGCGCAATATCGAGATCGAGGGTCGCTCGGACGAGACCTGGTCGCCGATCATCAAGGGCGTGGACCTGACACTCAACAAAGGCGAGGTGCTGGGGCTGATCGGCGAGAGCGGCGCGGGCAAGTCGACGCTGGGCCTCGCCGCGATGGGCTTCACCCGCGACGGCTGCCGGATCTCCGGCGGCACGATCGACTTCGACGGGATCGACCTGATGAAGGCGTCGGAGGCGACGAGGCGGGGGCTCAGGGGCAAGCGCATCGCCTATGTCGCGCAGTCGGCGGCGGCGAGCTTCAACCCTGCCCACAAGCTCATCGACCAGTACAGCGAGGCGCCGGTCCAGCATGGCGTGATGGGCCGCGCCGAGGCCGAGAGCGACGCGGTGGAGCTTTACCGCCGGATGCAACTGCCCAATCCGGACGAGATCGGGTTCCGCTATCCGCACCAGGTCTCGGGCGGCCAGCTGCAGCGGGCGATGACGGCCATGGCGATGGCCTGCCGGCCGGATCTGATCATCTTCGACGAGCCGACGACCGCCCTCGACGTGACGACCCAGATCGAGGTCCTGGCGGCGATCCGCGACATCGTCGCCCAGTTCGACACGGCGGCGATCTACATCACCCACGACCTCGCGGTCGTGGCGCAGATGGCCGACAAGATCAAGGTGCTGCTGCGCGGTGACGAGGTCGAGGAGGCCGACACCCGCACCATGCTGGCAAGCCCGAAGCAGGACTACACCAAGACGCTCTGGGCGGTGCGCAGCCATGCCCGCGCGACCCAGCCTCCCGTGGAAAAGGGCACGGTGCCGGTGGTCTCGGTCAAGGCGGTTACGGCCGGTTACGGCCCGATCGACATCCTCAAGAATATCAACTTCGACATCCACAAGCGCCGCACCGTCGCGGTGGTGGGCGAGAGCGGTTCGGGTAAGTCGACGGCGGCGCGGGTGATCACCGGGCTCCTGCCGCCGCGGCAGGGGCAGGTGCTCTTCGACGGCAAGCCGCTGCCGCCCGATTACCGCAGCCGCAGCCGCGACCAGCTCCGGCAGGCGCAGATGATCTACCAGATGGCCGATACCGCGCTGAACCCGAAGCTGCGCCTGCGCGAGCTGATCGGCCGGCCGGCGCAGATGTATCTCGGGCTGCAGGGCAAGGCGCTGACCGACCGCATTCGCGACCTCCTCAACCTCATCGAGCTCGACCCCGACAAGTTCATCGACCGGCTGCCGTCGGAACTGTCGGGCGGCCAGAAGCAGCGGGTCGGGATCGCCCGCGCGCTCGCTGCGGAGCCGAAGTTCATCATCTGCGACGAGGTGACCTCGGCCCTCGACCAGCTCGTGGCCGAAGGCATCCTGAAGCTCCTCGACCGGCTCCAGACCGAGTTCGACCTCGCCTACATGTTCATCACCCACGACCTCGCGACGGTGCGCGCCATCGCCGACGAGGTGGTGGTGATGCAGAACGGGCGGGTGGTGGAACAGGGGCCGAAGGACGAGATGTTCCAGCCGCCGCACGATCCCTATACCGAGCTTCTGCTGTCCTCGGTGCCCGAGATGGACCCCGACTGGCTGACGAAGCTGCTGAAGGAGCGGGCGGAAAAGGCGTCCTGATCAAAAGCGAGGCGGGATTGAACCCGCCTCAGCCTTTTGCCGCATCGCGCATCGTCTGGCGTTTCGCGCGGATATTCGCGGCAAGTTCAGCGGTATAGGCGGAGAGGCTCGCGAGCGCGGTCTCGGCGGTTCCGGCATCCCGCGCCTCGATGGCGTCGGCGATCGCCGTGTGCAGGGCAACGATGCGTTCGCGTGACCGCGCGGAGAAGGTGATCATGTTCATCAGGGGCTGCATCGCCTCGACCGCGCCGGCGAGCTGGTAGGAGAGGACCGGATTGCCGGCTGCGTCGACCAAAGCGCGGTGGAAGGCGACGTCCGAGGCGCAGAAGCCCTCGTCCGACAGCCCCGGCTGGCCCTGCCGGAAGATCTCGGCCCGCATCGCCGCGAGGTGGTCGGCCTTCCGCCGTTCGGCGGCGAAGGGGACGCAGGCGCGCTCGAGCGCGTAGCGCGCCTCGCGGGCGGTATCGAAATCCACCGCGTTCATGCTGAGAAGCAGCGTCGAGGTGGTGATCTGCTGGCTTGCCGCCTCCTCGTAGGAGATCCGGTTGACGAAGGCGCCGCCTGTGGCGCCTCTCTGGGTGCGGATCAGGCTTTGCGCCGCGAGCCGCTTCAGCGCCTCGCGCACGGTGGGGCGGGAGACGCCGAACTGCTCGGCCAGTTCCTGTTCGGAAGGAAGGCGCTGGTCCACGATCAGTTGTCCCGCGACGATCGCATCTCGGATCGCTTGGGCGATCCGGACCGGCAGTTCGCCCTCGGTGCCGAGCGTCAGTTTCTCCATTCGCTTTCCATTCTCAATTGTCAGACATTAATTGTTTGACATTTGCCGCGGATAGGCAGACCCTAGGCGCGACGGGGGCATCCGTCCATTCTTTTCTGTCCCGGGGGCATCCATGTCCGCACCGATCCAGCATGGCGGAAGGCGCGCAGCCGTGCGGCTCTCTGCGCGTGCGATGGGCTGGCTGGGCTTATACGGCGTGATCCTCGCTGCCTGGGCCGGCGTCGCGCTGATGGCGCGCGGCCTGCCGGGAGCGGAAGCGGGCTCGGTCCCGGCGGAGTTCTGGGCGGCGCTCTGCGCCTCGGCCGGCGAGGCGGAGCCCGTCGCGCTCTGGGCGATGTGGGCGCTGATGGCCTCGGCGATGATGCTGCCGACCTTCGTGCCGGCGCTCCGGACCTTCACTGATCTTTCGGCGACCGGGGCCACGACCGGGCCAGGGGCCGTCGCCCTCGTCGCGGGCTATGTCGCGGTCTGGCTCGCGGCCTCGGTCTTCGGCGCCGCCGCGCAATGGGCGCTGGCGCGGGGCGGCATGCTGACGCCCGCCGGCGTGAGCCTCTCGCCCTGGCTGACGGCGGCGCTGCTCTTCGGCGCGGGCGCATACCAGTTCTCGGCGATCAAGGCGGCCTGCCTCGCGAAATGCCGGATGCCGCTCACCTTCTTCCTGCAGCACTGGCGGCCCGGCGCGACTGCCGCCTTCGGCATGGGGCTGCGCCTCGGCGCGCTGTGCCTCGGCTGCTGCTGGGCGCTGATGGCCCTGGGCTTCATCGGCGGCACGATGAACCTCGTCTGGATGGGGGCGGCGACGCTCTTCATGACGCTCGAGAAACTGCCCGAGATCGGCCGGAGGCTCACCCGCCCCGCCGGTTCGGCACTGATCCTTGCGGGGGGCCTTGCCGCCCTTCGCGCCCTGCAAATCGCCTGACGGAGGAACACATGGCCGATACCTTGCCCGAATGGACCATCAAGGGGGAACTGATCCTCAACTGCAACTGCACCGTCTTCTGTCCTTGCGTTATCTCGCTCGGCGATCATCCCCCGACCGAGGGCTACTGCATGGGCTGGGCCGGCATCCGCATCGACGAGGGGCAGTATGATGGCGAAAGCCTCGCGGGGCTGAACATCGGCCTCCTCCTCGAGATCCCCGGCAAGATGGGCCGCGGCAACTGGAAGGCCGCCGCCTATGTCGACGACCGCGCTTCCGACAAGGCCTACGAGGGGCTCCTGAAGATCTTCACCGGCCAGGCACGCGGCACGACCGGGCTTTTCAAGGTGCTCGTGAGCGAGTTCCTCGGTGCCGAGCGCGCGCCCGTCAGTTACGAGACCGAGGGCAAGACCCGGCGCCTGACCGTCGGACGCGCGATCAAGGGCGAGGTGGCGCCGGTGGCGGGCAAGGGTGGCGAGGATATCGTCGTCAGCAATACCGAATACTGGATGGGCCCGGATATCACCGTGGCCAAGGCCTCGAAGGGCAAGGTCCGCGCCTTCGGCCGGGTCTGGGATTTCGATGGCCGCTCGGCCGAGATCTGCCAGATCGACTGGCACGGGCCGAACTGAGCCGGGGCAGGGAGAAAGGCATGACGGTCATCACTTCCTCGCGCCGCGTGCGGCGTACCCCGTTTACGCCCGGCGTCGAAGCCGCCGGTGTGACGAGTTACACGGTCTACAACCACATGCTGCTGCCGGCGCAGTTCGGCGGCTTCGTCGAGGACTACCACCACCTGAAGCGCCATGTTCAGGTCTGGGACGTGGCCTGCGAGCGGCAGGTCAGCGTCAAGGGGCCGGACGCGCTGCGGCTGATGACGCTGATCAGCCCGCGCGACCTGACGAAGATGGCGGACGACCAGTGCTACTATATCCCGGTCGTGGACCGCAACGGCGGCCTGCTCAACGATCCGGTGGCGGTGAAGGTCGCGGCAAATCATTACTGGATCTCGATCGCTGACAGCGATTACCTGCAGTATGTGCTGGGTGTCGCCGACGCGCTCGGGCTCGATGTGGTGGTCGAGGAGCCGGACGTCTCGCCGCTCGCGGTGCAGGGGCCGAAGTCCGACGACCTGATGGCGCGGGTCTTCGGCGACGCGGTGCGCGAGATCCGGTTCTTCCGCTACAAGCGGCTCGCCTTCGAGGGCCGCGAGATGATCGTGGCGCGCTCGGGGTACTCGAAGCAGGGCGGGTTCGAGATCTATGTCGATGACGGGGATTACGGCATGCCGCTCTGGGAGGCGCTTTTTGCGGCGGGCGAGGATCTCCATGTCCGCGCGGGTTGCCCCAACCTGATCGAGCGGGTCGAGGGCGGGCTCCTGAGCTACGGCAACGACATGACCCGCGCGAACACGCCGTTCGAGGCGGGCCTTGGCAAATACGTCAACTCGCCCGCCGACTATATCGGCAAGGCGGGACTCACGGCCCGGCCGGTGGAGCGGATGATCCGCCCGCTCGCGATCGAGGGCGACCTGCCGCGCTGCGATCGGCTCTGGCCTGTCTATGCGGGCGGTGCGAGAGTCGGTCAGGTGACGAGCGCCAAGTACAGCCCCGACTTCGGAACCAACGTGGCCATCGGGATGATCGACCAGAGCCACTGGGACGCGGGCACGAAGGTCGAGGTCGAGACGCAGGACGGCATGCGCGATGCCGTCGTGCAGGCGAAATTCTGGATTTGAGGAGAAAGCGATGATCAACGCATTGGTGGTCACGAAGGACGCGGAAAGCGGCAAGACCTCCGCCTCGGTCGAGGCGATCGAGGAAAGCCGCCTGCCCGAGAGCGAGGTCCTGGTCGCGGTCGAGTATTCGACGGTGAACTACAAGGACGGGCTCTGCATCGGGCCGGGCGGCGGGCTGGTGCGCAACTACCCGCATGTGCCGGGCATAGACTTCGCCGGTACGGTCGAGAAATCTTCCGATCCGCGCTACAAGGCCGGCGACAAGGTCGTGCTGACCGGGTGGCGCGTCGGCGAGGCGCATTGGGGTGGCTATGCCCAGAAGGCGAGCGTCCGGGCCGACTGGCTGGTGCCGTTGCCCGCGGGGTTGACCACGCGCCAAGCGATGGCGGTCGGCACGGCGGGCCTGACCGCAATGCTCTCGGTCATGGCGCTCGAGGATCACGGGCTCGCGCCGGGTCATGGGCCGGTTCTGGTCACGGGGGCGGCGGGCGGCGTCGGCTCGGTCGCGACCGCAATCCTCGCCAAGCTCGGCCACGAGGTCGCCGCCGTCACGGGGCGTCCCGAGACGGCGGACTACCTGAAAAGCCTCGGCGCCACCCAGATCGTCGCGCGCGAGGAGCTGACCGAGGTCACGAAGAAGCCGCTCGAAGGCGAGCAGTGGGCCGGCTGCGTCGATGCTGTGGCGGGGGCAATGCTCGGCCGCGTGCTGAAGCAGATGAAATACGGCACCTCGGTTGCCGCAGTGGGCCTTGCCGGCGGTGCCGCGATCGAGGGGGCGCTGATCACCCCCTTCATCCTGCGCGGGGTGAACCTGCTCGGCATCGACTCGGTGATGCAGCCCTATGCCAACCGGGTCCGCGCCTGGGAGCGGATCGCGAAGGACCTGCCGATGGACAAGCTCGAGGCGATGATCCAGCCGGCGGTGCTCTCGGACCTGCCGCAGCTCGGCCGCGATATCCTGAAGGGCCAGGTCAAGGGCCGCGTCGTCGTCGACGTGAACGCCTGACCCCCGACTATTGACCGCTTTAGGCGCCGACGCGAATGCGCCGGCGCCCGTTCGCGTTGAGATGGCACGCCCGCGCGGCAGGTGCTAGACTCCCGGCCGTGAAATCGCTAAGAGCGTCACCGTTAGCGCTAACGGGCGCGTAAAGCAACGAGGAGTCCATGGTCTCTCGCGTGATTCCGGTCGATCCGTTCGACCTCGTCGTCTTCGGGGCGACCGGCGACCTCGCGCGCCGCAAGATCCTGCCCGGACTCTACCGGCGTTTCGTCGCCGGCCAGATCCCCGAGACCTCGCGCATCATCGGCTCGGCCCGGACCGAGATGGACAACCAAGGATTCCGCGCCTTCGTCGCCGAGGCGATCGCCGAGTTCATCGACGCGAAGAAGCGCGACGCCGAAAGCGTCGCGCGCTTCCTCGACCATCTGCGCTATGTCTCAGTCGATGCGAAGGGTGACAGCGGCTGGCCGGAGCTGGCAGCCCTGATCCGTCCCGACGTGGTCCAGGCCTATTACTTCTCGGTCGCGCCCTCGCTCTTCGGCGACCTCGCCGAACGGCTCCACCGCCACGGCATCGCCTCGCCCGAGGCGCGGATCGTCGTCGAGAAGCCCTTCGGCCGCGATCTGGAGACCGCGAAGGCGCTGAACGCCACGCTGGCCGCGCATTTCGCGGAGAGCCAGATCTACCGGATCGACCACTATCTCGGCAAGGAGACGGTGCAGAACCTGATGGCGGTGCGATTCGCCAACATCTTGTTCGAGCCCCTGTGGAACGCGCGCCACGTCGATCACGTCCAGATCACCGTCTCCGAAACGGTCGGCGTCGGCGGCCGCGGCGCCTATTACGACAAGTCCGGCGCGATGCGGGACATGGTACAGAACCACCTGATGCAACTTCTCTGCCTCATCGCGATGGAGGCGCCCTACCGCTTCGATCCCGACGCGGTCAGGGACGAGAAGCTCAAGGTGATCCACGCGCTGCAGCCGGTCGCGCCCGAGGACATCGTGCGCGGCCAGTACCGGGCGGGCGGGCCGGGCGGCAATGGCTCTTCCTATGTCGAGGATGTCGACCATCGCGACAGCCGCACCGAGAGCTACATCGCTCTCAAGGTCGACATTGCCAACTGGCGCTGGAAGGGCACGCCGTTCTACCTGCGCACCGGCAAGAAGCTCCGCGCGCGGGCCTCCGAGATCGCGGTCGTGTTCAAGGAGGTGCCGCATTCGATCTTCGGCGACGAGGAGGGTTGGCGCGAGAACGTGCTGGCGATCCGGCTCCAGCCGAACGAGGGGATGACGCTTTCGGTGATGATCAAGGAACCGGGGCCGGGCGGGATGCGCCTGACCGAGGTGCCGCTCGACATGTCCTTTGCCGAGGCTCTGGGCGAGGACGGTGCCGACATCCCGGACGCGTATGAGCGCTTGATCATGGACGTGATCCGGGGCAACCAGACGCTGTTCATGCGCGGCGACGAGGTCGAGGCGGCCTGGGCCTGGACCGATCCGATCATCGCCGCCTGGGAGGCGCGCGGCGACCGACCGAAAGCATATGATCCGGGCTCCTCGGGGCCCGAGGACGCGCTGATGCTTCTGCATCGCGACGGGCGAAGATGGCGGGAGATCCGGGAATGACCTTCGAAGACTACCCCGACGCCGAACTGATGATGTTCGACCTGGCCGACCTTCTGGCAAGCGAGCTTTCGATGGCGCTGCGCCAGAACGACGCGGTCAGCTTCTGCGTTCCCGGCGGCACCACGCCGGGCCCGATCTTCGACGTCCTGTCGGGGGTGAAACTGGACTGGGACCGGGTCACCGTCCTGCCCTCGGACGAACGCTGGGTGCCCGAAAGCCACGAACGCTCGAACGCGCGCCTGATCCGCCAGCGCCTGCTGACCGGCCGCGCCGCGAATGCCCGCTTCCTGCCGCTCTATGCCGATGCGCCCGAACCGGAGGCCGTGCTTGACCGGCTTGCGGCTGAGATCGAACCGCTCCTGCCGCTCAACGTACTCTTGCTCGGCATGGGCGCGGACATGCACACCGCCTCGCTTTTCCCCGGCGCCGACGGGCTCGCCGAGGCGCTCGACGACGACGCGCCGCTGCTGGTGCCGATCCGCGCGCCCGGCGCAGGTGAAACGCGGGTCACGCTGTCGGCCCGCGTTCTCGCCGACGCGATGAGCTGCCATGTCGTCATTACCGGCGCGGAGAAGCGTAAGGCCCTTGAACGCGCGCAGGATCTGTCCGCGGACGAGGCGCCGATCCTCTCGGTGCTGGCCAATGCCACCGTGCATTGGGCCCCCTGATCAACCGGAGCCACCATGACCCTTTGGGACGACCTGCGCCACCATCAGGCGCTTCACGCCGACCGGCCGATCCTTGCGCTCTTCGAGGGCGCCGACCGGGCTGGGCGGTTCTCGATCCGCGCCGGCGGGCTCCTGTTCGACTATTCCAAGACGTCGATCGACCCGCATGCGCGCGATCTCCTTATCCGGCTCGCCGAGGCTTCGGGCGTGGCCGGGCGCCGCGAGGCGATGTTCGCGGGCGCGAAGATCAACGAGACCGAGGGCCGCGCGGTCCTGCACACCGCGCTGCGCAATCTCGACACGGATATCGATGTGGATGGCGAGAACGTGATGCCCGAGGTCCGCGCCACCCATGCGCGGATGGAAGCCTTTGCCGAGGCGGTCCGGTCGGGCCGCATCGCGGGGCAGGGCGGCCGCATCACCGATGTGGTCAACATCGGCATCGGCGGCTCCGACCTCGGCCCGGCGATGGCCTGCCTCGCGCTTGCGCCCTATGCCGACGGGCCGCGCACGCATTTCGTCTCCAACGTCGATGGCGCCCATGTCCATGATGTGCTCGCACCGCTCGATCCGGCGACGACGCTGGTGATCGTCGCCTCGAAGACCTTCACGACGGTCGAGACGATGACCAATGCGGATGCCGCCCGTGCGTGGATGGCGAAGGCGGTCGCCGATCCGGGCGCGCAGTTCGCCGCGGTCTCGACCGCCGCCGAGCCCACCGCGGCCTTCGGCATCGCGGCCGAGCGGGTCTTCGGCTTCGCCGACTGGGTCGGCGGTCGCTATTCGGTCTGGGGGCCGGTCGGGCTCTCGCTGATGCTGGCGATCGGGCCGGAGGCCTTCACGGCGTTTCTCGCCGGCGGCGCGGCGATGGACCGGCACTTCCGCGAGGCGCCGCTGGTCGAGAACATGCCGGTGATGCTGGCGCTGGTCGGCATCTGGCACAACCAGATCTGCGGCCATGCCACCCGCGCGGTGCTGCCCTATGAACAGCGCCTCAGCCGCCTGCCGGCCTATCTCCAGCAGCTCGAGATGGAGAGTAACGGCAAGCGCGTGGCGATGGACGGCACCGAGCTGCCGCGCCATTCGGGTCCCGTGGTCTGGGGCGAGCCCGGTACCAATGGCCAGCACGCCTTCTACCAGCTCATCCACCAGGGTACACGGGTGATCCCCTGCGAGTTCCTGCTTGCCCGCGAGGGGCACGAGCCGACGCTGGCGCATCAGCATCGCCTGCTCGCCGCGAACTGCCTCGCGCAGGCCGAGGCGCTCATGCGCGGCCGCACGCTGGCGGAGGCGCGCGCGCTTATGTCTGCTGCTGGCTTTGCCGGCCCCGATCTCGAGCGGCAGGCGCGGCACCGGGTCTTTCCGGGCAATCGGCCCTCGACGACGCTGCTCTACCCGAAGCTGACCCCGTTCACGTTCGGCCAGATCCTCGCCCTCTACGAGCACCGGGTCTTCGTCGAGGGCGTGATCCTCGGCATCAACTCCTTCGACCAGTGGGGGGTCGAACTCGGCAAGGAACTGGCGCTGGCCCTCGAGCCGATCCTTGCGGGTCGCGAGCCGACGGAGAGCAAGGACGGATCCACGCGCCTTCTCGTCGATTACCTCGCCGGCTGAAGCGCGCGCGCCGAAGCATCGTTAAGCGAATCTTCAAGCTGCGCGCTCCATTCTCGGCCTCGCATGGCCTCGACGGCCGATGCGGGTGCTTGCGGCGGAGATGGCGATGCGGCTTCTGGACAACCTCAGCCTTGCGGTGAAGCTGCCGATCATCCTCGGCGCGCTCGCGCTCGCGGCGCTTCTTGCGATGGGCTACACGAGCTACCGCTTCGCACGGGATGCGCTCATGGATGCAGCGCGCGCCCGGATCGAGACGGTGGTCGACGCGAAGGAGACCGAGGTCGCTTCGTGGTTTTCCGTCGTCGCTGCGGATCTGGCCTCTCAGGCCGCAAGCCCGACGGCGGTCCGCGCGGTCCGAGACTTCACCATGGCATGGGAGCGGCTCGGCCAGGCCGCGCCGGACGTGCTCCATGAGCAGTTCATTGCCCGCAACCCCTATCCGGCCGGCGAGAGGTATCGGCTCGAGCAGCCCGCCAGCGTTTCTGACTATTCGATTGCCCATAACCGCTACCACGCGGGGTTCGTTTCGATCCTTCGGCAGAAGGCCTATCACGACATCATGATCCTCGATGACGGGGGCAATGTGCTCTACAGCGTCGCAAAGGAGGACGATCTCGGCCAAAATATCTTCACCGGCCCGCTGCGCTCGAGCCTGCTCGCCAAGACTGCCCGCCGCGCCATGCAGGCACCCGATGCGACAGTCCTATTTTCCGATTTCGACCATTACGGCCCCTCGACAGGGCGGGCGACGAGCTTCGCGGCCGCGCCCATCCGCTCGGTGGACGGGCGGGCGCTCGGTGCGCTCGTGTTCCAGATCTCGGCCGAACAGCTGACCGCGTTGCTCGGAGCGGATCTCGGAGCGAATACGGGTTCGCTGACCTATCTTGTCGGCAGGGACTACCGGCTGCGCACAAATGTCGGGGGAGAGTCGACTGCGCTCTCTCAGAAAAGCGCCGCCGAGGTGCTCAAGTCGGCGTTTCGAGAGAACCATGTCTTTGCCCGCGAAAATGGATTGTTCGGCGTGCCGTCGGTGCTGATGTCCGGCAGGATCACGCTTCCGGGGCTGGATCTGGCACTGATCTACGAAGAGCCGATGGCGTCGCTTCTGACGCCGGTCACGCTCCTGACCGAACGCATGGTGCTGGGCGGCGTCGCCTCGATGGTCGCGCTTGGCCTGGTCGTGTTCCTGCTGGCGCGCAGTCTCGCTCGGCCGCTCGAACGCACCGCGGCGGCGATGAGCGTGATCGCCGCCGGTGACTACTCGGTACCGATCCGTGACACTGCCCGGCGCGACGAGATTGGAACGATCGCGCGGGCGCTGGAGACCGTGCGTAACGGGTTGGCCGCGACCGCGGCCATCGCTCGCGACGCCGCATTCAAGAGCGCCGCCTTCGAGAGCTCTTCGGCGGCCCTGATGATCGTGGATCGCGATCTGCGCGTGAGCTACGTCAATCCATCCGCGACGGCCCTGCTCGACCGCCATGTCGGTGAGGTCCGAAAGGCGAGGCCCGGATTTCACCCAGATGCCGTGGTCGGTCATGACGTCGAGATGCTCGGTATCCTGCCTGAGGCCGCACGACTGCGTCTGGAGGACGAAGCGACACTGCCTTTCTGCTCGGAGGCGCAACTCGGCAGTGCCCGTTTTGCGCTCGATATCAACGAGGTCGCAATGGAGGGTCAGGGCCGGATCGGGTCCGTAATCGAATTGCGGGACGTAACGGTCGAGCGAATGAACCTGGCGGTCCTGGCGGCCATCGACAGGTACCTTGCGACGGCCGAGTTCGATGCCGATGGACGGCTCATCAAGGTGAACGAGAAAATGATCGCCCTGCTCGGCGCGCCCGAGGGCAAGTACCTCGGAAAGAACCATGCCGAGCTCCTTCGGGGCGATCCAGAGGCGAAGGGCGATCTGGATGCCATCTGGGAACGTCTCATGGCGGGCGACTCGGTGGTCGGCCGATTCCGGACCGGACCCGACGAGGGGCGCGAAAGCATCATCGACGGCGGTCTCTCACCGGTCCACGATCGGGACGGCCGATTGCTGAAAGTCTTCCTCATGGGATCTGACGTGACGGAGGCGCAACTAGCGCTGCGCACGGCCGAGATCCACCGGCGCGCCATGGAAGCCGCGCAGAGCCAGGTGGTGGAGGCGCTTCGGGTCGGTCTAAGCCATCTGTCCGATGGCGACCTGACCGCGCGGATCGAGGGCGAATTCGCCACGGATTACGAGACATTACGAATGGACTTCAACCAGGCCGCGGCCCGGCTAGCCGATGCGATGGGCGCGGTGATCGAGAACGCATCCACGATCGAGGTCGATGCGCTTGAAATCGCGCGGTCGGCCGATGATCTCAATGGCCGAACCGAAAAGCAGGCCGCAACGTTGGAGCAGACGGCGGCGGCCCTCGACGAGCTTACGATGTCGGTCAAGTCGGCGGCAGTCGGCGCCGCGGAAGCGAGCAGCTTCGTAGGAACTGCGCGCGCTTCGGCGGAAGCGTCCGGAACCGTCGTGGAGGAGGCCGTTCGGGCGATGGGCGAGATCGAGTGCTCGTCGGAGCGGATCGCGAAGATCATAACAGTGATCGATGACATCGCCTTCCAGACCAACTTGCTTGCGCTGAACGCCGGTGTGGAAGCGGCCCGGGCGGGCGAAGCTGGACGTGGCTTCGCTGTCGTGGCTGCCGAGGTCCGTGCGCTCGCGCAGCGCTCGTCAGAAGCGGCGCGGGAAATCGACAAGTTGATCTCTGCTTCTTCGGCCCAGGTCAAGCGCGGTGTCGGCCTCGTAGCCGAGACCGGGCGCGCACTCAAGGATATCGTGGCCTCGGTCTCCAGCATCTCCGCACGGGTGTCGGAGATCGCGGTTTCATCCCAGGAGCAGTCGGCTGGGCTTGCGGAAATAAACGTGGCGGTCAACCAGATCGATCAGGTGACGCAACAGAACGCCGCCCTGTTTGGCCAGGCCGCGGCCGCGAGCCAATCCCTGACACGAGGAGCCGAACTGCTCAACGCCACGACGGCGCGGTTCAGGATTGGCGGCACGAGTGAGAGCCGCGAGACTGAAGGTTTGTGGTCTCGCCGCACCATTGAGACCCCGGCCACAGCGCGACCGCGCCGCTCGGCCAGCCGTGGATCCTTTCTGGCATCTGGCCATTCGAGCCTTATTGCCGCGGTGGCGGCTCCTGGATCGGAGGCCGAGGATTGGAGCGAGTTCTAAGTAAAACCGGAGGGGACGGCGCTTCAGTTCTCGTGGTCCTCTTGCCCCGATCCGCTAAAGCGCGGCAGCTCGATCATGGTGGCTAGACTTCTGATTATTGATGATTCCGCCACTATGCGCGCATTCATACGCGAGGCCGTCGCGCCGGATCCGCGAATCCGGTTGGTCGGCGAAGCGGCAGATCCGATCGAGGCTCGTGACAAGATCAGGACGCATTCTCCGGACGTACTGACCCTCGACATCGAGATGCCTCGGATGGACGGGTTGAGCTTTCTAGATCTTCTTATGCGGATTCGTCCGCTACCAGTTGTAATGATATCCAGCGATTCTCCACGAGGAAGTGCAGTGGCGGTAGAGGCGTTCGCGCGCGGTGCTGTCGACTGCATTGGCAAACCCGGTGAAGGCTGTCGACGCCCCTTCGAGGGACTTGGAGACCGCCTTGTAGCTGCGTCACGAGCGCGGGTGCGCAGTCCCAGCCGACGGAGTATTTCTTCGCTCCCTGCGACGGGATTTCGATGGAACGGGCGTCTTGTCCTGATCGGCGCATCGACAGGTGGCGTCGAGGCACTGGAGATCTTGCTCTCGGGTATTCCGGCGGACGGTCCTCCGATCGTCGTCACTCAACATATGCCAAGAACAATGCTCGAGCGGTTTGCAGCGCGCCTGGACGCCCGGATCGCTCCGCGAATGCGGATTGCTCGCGACGGCGAACCAATTCTACCTGGCAATGTCTATCTGGCACCCGGGGGAGGTTGGAACCTCGTCATCGGACCCGGAAAGCCCCCGCGTTGCAGGTTGCGCGAAGGCGAGGCGGCGTACGGCCATTGCCCTTCGGTGGAGGCGATGTTCGCCTCAGCTCTCCACACGGCCAAAGACGTCGTGGCGGTGATGCTGACCGGGATGGGGCGCGATGGCGCGTTTGCGATGGCCGAACTGCGCCGGTCCGGTGCACGATGCCTCGCCCAGGATGCAGCCAGTTCCGTGATATTCGGTATGCCCGGCGCAGTATTGTCCACCGGCGCCGCGGAGATTGCGGTTCCGATCAACCGAATGTCGCAGGCCATTCTCGAACTTACCGGATCCGTCTTGGGTCCGCCGGATATACCGTAGTTTGGTACGTGCGCAGGAGACGGGAAGTCGGGATCTGATGTTGTAGCGGGACGAGTCCAGCGCGGGGTCACGAATCCGAACGAACTGTATCGCGTCGCAGCCCCGCGGTCACAACCAGGCCACGTCACCCGGGCGCGAAAGGGATTCCCCGCTTTCTGTCCGGCCGGATCTCGTGATCCGTTGAGGCAAGTTATTGTGCCGCTGATCCGCGTTCAACGCTGAAGTCGCGACCATGACGTCTTGTGGCAAGCAGGCGGAGAGAGATGCCATCAAGCGGCTGACAGAGTCCAGGGACTGGCTGATCCGGTCCAAGCCCTGCAGCTTCGTGAGCGTTTCCGGGTCGGGCGGAACTGAGAAGCGGCAGCGGGAGAGCGCCACCTGGACGGATCCGGCCAACGCCGCTGAACTTGCGAGTTCGGTGGCCACCTCCTGCAGGAGCGCCGCCAGGACCATTTTGGGTGTGTCACCAGGGAACTCTGATGTCACGGTCACGGCCGGGCTCCGTCTTCCGGCTCGTCGGCAAGTCGCTGGTAGCAAGACACATCGTCCCAGCGTAACGGCAAGCCGCTGTCCGTCGAGATCTGTTCGGAATGGCCAACGTAAAGTCTGCCGCCCGGTGTCAGTGCGTCTGCGAACCGCCGCCACAGCCGGCGCTGCGTTTCTGGCGCAAAGTAGATCGCGACATTTCGGCAGACGATGATGTCGAAAGGTCGGTGCATCGGCCAATGCCCCTGCAGGTTCAGTTCACGAAAACGAACTAGCTTGCGCAGCGCGGGGGTAGGGCGGCACATGTTACCTTCCGACGAGAAGAACCGGGATCGCATCTCGGCGGGTACAGATGCGAGCGAGGCGGTGGAGAAATCGGCGCAGCGGGCGCGCTTGAGCACCGCGCGGTCAATGTCGGTCGCCAGAATACTGAGATCGTGTCTTTCGGCATCCGGCAACATGTCAAGAACCACCATCGCGAGCGAAAGAGCCTCCTGTCCGCCGGCGCATCCGGCGGACCAGAGACGTACTCGGCCTCCGCAGCGCGCACGCGCGATCAGCGGCGGCAATACCTTGTTGCGGAGATGGTCGAAATGATGCGGCTCGCGAAAGAAGCTCGACTCGTTGGTAGTAACGGCAGAGATGAAGTGATGACGTTCATCACACCAGGCCGGCGAGCGCAGAAATGCAAGATAGGCGTCGAGATCCGCAAGACCAAGTGCGGTCAATCTGCGTCCGATGCGCGCGCCGATCATCGCGGCGCCGCCTTTCGACAGGACGATCCCCGTCAACTGCTCTGCATGTAGGGCAATCGCGTCGGCGGCCGCCGATGTGTCTGTCAGCGGTTCCGTGTACCCTTTCATGCCGAGAAAGCCCGGCGGTCGGTCAAAATCGCCGATACGTCGATCACTCGGACCATCTGGCCACCGACGAGTGCGAGTGAGGCGAGGCAGTCCTCGCTTCCGTTGCGTGCGGCCGGCGGCATGGGCTCAAACAGATCGCGTGCAACCGGGCGGATCGCGTGGACCGCCTCGACAACAAGGCCCGCGGATTGGCTCGCGGTTTCGACGACGATGATTACGTGGCGTTCGGTAGCCTCCACGGAGGGCAGTCCGAGGCGAGCGGCGAGGTCGAGGACCGGAAGGATCGTACCCCTCAGATTGATCACGCCCGACAGATAGGACGGCGCATGGGGCAATGGCGTCGGCGGGCTCCACGTCCGAAGCTCCCGGACGGCCATGATGTCGAGGCAGAAGCTCTCCGCCCCGACGCAGAACGTCAGGAGTTTCACCTCTTCGGGAGCCGCGTCCGTCATCTGATTGTTTCTCCGGTGAGACCGGAGACAGCCGGGGCGGCCTGCCGTCCCGTCGGCCGGACGAGATCGCCCGGATCGAGGATGAGTGCGATCTGTCCGTCTCCGAGGATTGTCGCGGCAGCGATCCCGCGTGGTCTGGTGAAGGCGCCGTGTACCGGTTTGACTACGACCTGCCGTTGATCGAGGATTGCATCGACGACCAATGCGGAGCGCATGTCGGCCTCGGCTTCGGTGAGGATTGCGATCGCATCCTGAGGTCGCGCTCCCGAGGTGCGGTAACCGAGCGTTTCCGCCACATCGCAAAGGGGGACGAAACTGTCGCGAATTCGCAAGAGTTCGCGCCCGGGACCGAGGTCTCGCCGTTCGAGCGCCCGGACCGCCGCGGATTCGACGACCGCGGCCACCGGTATGACCAGAATCTGCCCCGCAACGCGCACGATCAACCCGTTCAGAACCGCCAGCGTGAGCGGCAAGGACATGGTGAAGCGCGTTCCGCGGCCGATGTCCGACTGGATCGACAGCCGCCCGCCCAGACGAGCAATCGCCGTCCTGACAGCATCCAGCCCCACCCCGCGACCGGACACGTCGTTGACCGATGCGGCGGTGGAAAAGCCCGGACAGAAAAGCAGCTGGTCGACCTCCGCGTCGCTCAATACCGCCGCGGCATCGATCAATCCCTTTGCCACGGCCGCCGCGCGGATCCGAGCACGGTCGAGCCCCGGCCCGTCATCGGCGAGATCGACGACGAACCGGCCGGCCCGATGCGCCGCGGTGAGCGTAATTGTGCCTTCATCGGATTTTCCGGCTCGGCGCCGTAGGTCGACCGGCTCGAGCCCGTGATCCACGGCATTGCGGATCATGTGCATGAGTGGATCGGCGAGTTGCTCGATGACGGTACGGTCGACCTCGGTCAGGTCGCCCTCGGTTCGCAGACGTGCCGGTTTGCCGAGCGCGTCCGCCGTCTCACGCAGGATCCGTCCCATGCGCTGAAAGAGGGGCTTCACGGGTTGTGCGCGGATCGTCATGACCGTGTCATGGATATCGCGCGTCAACGCCGAGAGGGCTTCGAGCCTAGGGGAAATGCCGGAATCGGTGGCAAGTCCGGCATCGCGGATCGCTTGCGACAGGATCGACTGCGCGATCGCCAACTCGCCGACGAGATTCATTACGCGGTCAACGCGATTCAGATCGACCCGGATGGAGCGGGCTGGTTCGGTTCCGGGCTGTGTATCCTCGGACGGGACTGCGACCGGCGGCGTCGCTTCGCGTTCGGAAGTGCTTCGATCGATCACGACGTCGCACACATCCTCGACGAAGTCGAAGATCTCCACGATTTCCGAACGGTCGCGATCTCCCGGAAGCGCCAGTGACCATCCGACATATGCCGTCTCCGGATCGAGTTGGGAGAGCGGAGGAAGCGCAGACATGTCACAGATCACCTCGCTTGCCCCGAGGGCAGATAGTGCCTGCAACAGGTAAAGCGGCTCGTTTCCCGTAGCAAAAAGCGTTGCGCGCGGTCGGAAACGAACCCGCCAGTTGCGATCGGCATCGCCAGGCGCGTCGGCCGGATCAGCGAACGTCCGTTCCTCTGTCGTCATGTCATCGCCGGTGGCGCCGGCGGAAACCAGATCGGCAAGTTGGTCGGTGGCCCGGATCAGCGCGGCCGTCGTCGCGCCGTCGACGGGAATCGCCCCCGATCGCACCCCCTCGAGCGTGCTTTCCATCCGGTGAGCGAAGCTGACGAGCGGCCTCAGCGCGAAGGCGCTCGCACCGCCCTTGATCGTGTGCACCGCTCGAAAGGCCACGTTGACGGCCTCGGGATCCGGCGTGCAGCCGCGGTCGCAGGCGGCCTCGACCATGCCGAGCGCATCGCGCAGCCGTTCGATCTGCTCTTCGCATTCGACGTGGAATCCGGCGCGGAGTCGATCCATCGAGTCGCCCGGTGTCGACATGGCATTTCCCTTCACCGGACGACCATCTGCAACGCGCGGACCAGTTTCGAAGCGTCGAAGGGTTTCACGATCCATCCGGTGGCGCCCGCGGTGCGGGCGCGGGCCTTTAGTTCGGGCGCATCCTCGGTCGTGAGGACGAGTATCGGCGTCGCCCGGTGCCGTTCGATCTGCCGCACGGCCTGGACGAAACCGAATCCGTCGAGCCGTGGCATGTTGATGTCCGACAGGATCGCGTCGGGGCGGAAGCTCTCGAGTGTCTCGAGCCCATGCTGGCCATCCTCAGCGAGCCGAACCGTGTAGCCCGCCGCGCCAAGAGCCAATGCCAGCATGTCGCGCATCGTGCGGCTGTCGTCGACTGCCAAGATGTTCACGCCCACGATGTGCAAGTCCCCGCAACGTTGATCTCGCCGGAACCGTGCGCCGCAAGATCAGGGGGCGTGAGGCCGAAGCTGCGCAGCGCGTCACGAAACGCCTCCGACATCGGCGTGACGTCGAGGTGTTGGCGGAGGGCGCGCCACTCCGCAGCCGCCGCCAACAGCACCTGAAGGCAGGGGGTGCCGAGATGCTCTACGGCGCCGGCATCAACGTTAAGCGCTGCACCGCGATGCGACAGAAGCGCGTCCTGGAGGGGACAGGCGGCCGTCAGATCGAGCCGCGCCGGAAGCGTCAGTTCGGAGGCTCCGCCGATCGCCTTCGTGGGTATCTCGGAGTCTCGCACCTCGCCCTCGCTCGCCTGAAACGTTCGGATCAGGCTAGGGCGAAAGCTCTTAAGAATGGTTTGACGACGAAAGGCTCACTCAGAGTTTCCGGACCCGAGGCAGAGCGCGCAGCCTTCAAGGGCCGCATAATCGTCCTCGACGATCGAGACCGGAAATTCCTGCATGAAGCCGGAGAACCGGCCCTTGTCGCGGAAGGCTTCGGCAAAGCCGAACCGGTCGTAATGCGCCGTGAAGGCGCGGGCGACGCCGCCGATCAGGTGGATGCCGCCGAAGGGCAGGTGGCTCAGTGCCAGATCGCCCGCGACGGTGCCGAGGATGCGCACGAAGCTTGCCCCGGTCGCGGTTGCCACAGGGTCCGCGCCCTCGGCGATTGCCGCCATGACCGCCGCCGCCGCGGGGCGGTCGTCGCGGCCCGCCTCGCTCGAGTGGAAGGCGAAGAGACGTTCGAGACCGCGACCGGACAGCACATCCTCGACGCAGGCGAATCCATGCGCGGTCTCGAGGAAGCGCATCAGCCTCAGGTCGGCCTCGCTGCGCACCGGGATCGTCATCTGGCCGCATTCCGAGGCGGTGACGATCCTCCCGACCGGGGTCTCGTGCACCGGGGCGGCATTGAAACCGGTGCCGATGCCGATGACGAGTTGTGCCGCGCCGGGCTTGCGCGGGCAGTTGGCGGCGACGAGCGGGCGGAGGCTGCCCGGCGCGAGGTGGTCGAGCGCGTAGCCCTGCGCCTGAAGGTCGTTGATTACCGCCACGCGCGCGGCACCGGTCGCTTCGGCCACCGCGTCGCGGTCGATGGTCCAGTCGAGATTGGTCATCGTCGCGACGCCATCGGCGACCGGACCCGCGACGGCGACGCAGGCGCCCTCGCAGCGCGGATTGCCTGCGGTCGCAAGATAGGCGGCAAGCACCGGGCCGAGGCCGGGGTGATCGGCGTTGGCGAAACGCCGGATCGAGGCGCGGTCGACCGCACCGCCGGGGGCAAGCGCCACACGGGTATTGGTTCCGCCGATATCGGCCACGAGGGTCAGCGTCTGGGGCATGGGACGGTCTTCTTAATCACGGGTCGGCCGGGCGAGGGCCCGCACCCGTGTCATAGGACGTTTCGACCCGCCGCATCAAGCGTCGCGCCGCATCGGACGCGACGCGCAGGCTCACTCCGCGGCGATCTTGATCACCGGTTCCATCGAGGCGAGTTCCTCGTCCGAAAGGTGGCACTTGACCTGATGCCCGGCGGCGAGGGTGCGGAACGGCGGCACCTCCTTCTCGCAGAGCCCGCCCGGCACCTTCGACTTCCAGCGGCAGCGGGTCTGGAACGGGCAGCCCGGCGGCGGGTTCATCGCCGACGGAATGTCGCCCTCAAGCACGATCCGCTTCTTCTCGACATGGGTGTCGGCGATCGGCACGGCGGACAGCAGCGCCTCGGTATAGGGATGGTAGGGCGGCGCGAAGACCTGGTCGGTCGAGCCGAGCTCCACCACATGGCCGAGATACATCACCATGACCCGGTCGGAGAGATAGCGCACGATCGAGAGGTCGTGGGAGATGAAGAGAAGCGTCGTCCTGTTCTCACGCTGGATCTCCATCAGGAGGTCGGTGACCGCCGCCTGGACCGAGACGTCGAGCGCCGAGACCGGCTCGTCCGCGACGACGATCTTGGCGCCGCCGGCGAAGGCGCGGGCGATGCCGACGCGCTGCTTCTGCCCGCCCGAGAGCTGGCGCGGCATCCGCTCGGCGAAGGCGCGGGGCAGCTTCACGAGGTCGAGGAGTTCGAGCATCCGCTCGTGCCGCTCCTCGTCGGAATTGCCCTGGCCGAAGATCTCCAGCGCCCGGATGATCTGGCGGCCCACGGTCATCGAGGGGTTGAGCGTGTCGAACGGGTTCTGGAACACCATCTGCACGCTCGAGACCGTCTCGGTCGACCGCTCCTGGATCGGCGTCGACTGGATCTCGTGGTTGTGGAGCAGGATCTGGCCGGAGGTCGCTGTCTCGAGCCCCATCAGCACCTTGGCGAAGGTCGACTTGCCGCAGCCCGACTCGCCGACGATGGCGAGCGTCTCGCCCTCATGCGCCTCGAAGCTCAGGGTCTCGTTGGCCTTCACCACCTTGGTGCTGCCGCCGAAGAGCGCGTTGGCGCTGACCTCGTAGTATTTCCTGAGGTCGTCCATCTTCAGGACAACGTCACCGATCGGGGCCTTCTCCGTGGTCTTGGCGGCGACGAGCGGCGCGTTCCAGTCGATCTCGGCGACCTTGAGACAGCGGGTATCGTGGCGGTCGTGGCCCTCGACCGGGAACATCGGGATGTCGCCGGCATCGCAGCGCCCGGCCTGGAAATAGTCGCAGCGCGGGCCGAAATTGCAGCCGTTCGGCCGTTCGTGCGGCAGCGGGAAGTTGCCGGGGATCGCGACGAGCGGCCGCGCGTTCTTGTCCGCGCCCGGCAGCGGGATCGAGCGGAACAGGGCCTGGGTGTAGGGATGCTGCATCTTGTCGAAGACATCCTTGATCGAGCCCGTCTCCACCGCCTCGCCGGAATACATCACGCAAAGCCGGTTGCAGACCTCGAGAACGAGGCCGAGGTTGTGCGAGATGAACAGCATCGAGGTGCCGTACTTCTTGCCGAGGTCCTTGACGAGATCGACCACCGCGGCCTCGACGGTGACGTCGAGCGCGGTCGTCGGTTCGTCGAGGATCAGAAGCGCCGGCTTCGACATCAGCGCCATCGCGATGACGATGCGCTGCTGCTGGCCGCCGGAAAGCTGGTGCGGGTAGCTTTTCAGGATCCGCTCGGGGTCGGGCAGGCGCACGTCGGTCACCACTTCGAGCGCGCGGTCGTAGGCCTCCTCCTTCGACACGCCCTCATGGATCATCGGCACTTCCATGAGCTGTTGGCCGATCTTCATCGCCGGGTTGAGCGAGGCCATCGGCTCCTGGTAGATCATCGCGATTTCGGAGCCGCGGATCTCGCGCAGTTCCTCCTCCGACATCGTCGTGAGGTCGCGACCCTTGAACTTGATCGTGCCGCCGACGATGCGGCCGTTCTTGCCAAGGTCGCGCATCACGGCGAGCGCGACGGTGGACTTGCCGCAGCCGGATTCGCCCACGAGGCCCATCGCCTCGCCGGGCTGCACCGTGCAGGAGAAGTCCATCACCGCCGGAATCTCGCGCAGACGGGTGAAGAAGCTGATCGAGAGGTTCTCGATCTCGAGGATCGGGCCGTCATAGTCCGGTTTCGACATAACGTGTCCCCCTTAATCCCTGAGGCTTTCTTCGCGGAGCCCGTCCGCGAGAAGGTTGAGGCCAAGCACCAGGCTCATCAGCGCAAGCGCGGGCACGATCGCCGGATGCGGCGCGATGGTGATGAGCTTGCGGCCGGCGTTGATCGTCGATCCCCAGTCGGGGCTTTCCGGGCTGAGGCCGAGGCCGAAGAAGCCGAGGGTCCCGAGGAGGATCGTCGTGTAGCCGATGCGGAGGCAGAAATCGACGATCAGCGGCCCCCGCGCGTTCGGAAGGATTTCCCACAGCATGATGTACCAGGGCCGTTCGCCGCGGGTCTGGGCGGCCGAGACATAGTCGCGCGTCTTGATGTCGAGGACGATGCCGCGGATGATCCGGAACACGGTCGGAGAGTTCACGAACACGACGGAGACGAACACGATCAGGATGTTGCCCGGCACATGGATGAGGTCGAGCGCGTTCGGCAGCACCGCGACCTTGGTACCGACCTCGCCGACGAGCGACAGGTAGAGGTAGCCGCCAATCACCCCGATCACCAGCAGGACCTTGGTTCGGAATTCGGGCACGACGTAGTAGCGCGAGTTCACCAGCACCATGAGGAAGGCGATCGGGAACAGGAACAGCACCAGCGCCATGTATTGCGGCATCCCGGTCTCGACGATCTCCGGCGTGACCAAGAGGTAGAAGAGCAGGATCACCGGGAAGGCGAGGATCAGGTTGGCGAGGAACGACAGGAAGGTGTCGAGCCTGCCGCCGTAATAGCCCGCCGGCAACCCGAGCGAGACCCCGACCATGAAGGCGAAGAGCGTTGCCAGCGGTGCGATCTGGACCACGATCCGGCTCCCCTCGACCACCCGGCTGAAGACGTCGCGGCCAAGATGGTCGCCGCCGAGCAGGTACCAGTTTACGCCGTCGGGCTGTACGGTGCCGGGCAACTTGTTCTTCATCTGGCTGATCTGCGACAGCGGATCGTGGGTGGCGATGAGATCTGCGAAGATCGCGGTAAAGACCCAGAACATCACCAGCGCGAACCCGATCATTGCGATCGGCGAGTCGAAGAGCTTGCCGTAGAGGCCGAGCCGGCGCTTGTAGCGGATCGAGACCGCGAAAAGCACGACAAGAGAGATCCATACCGGAAGAAAGTTCTTCAGGATCCCGATGAGAATTCCGCTCCATCCGAGGTCCTGCATGTCAGCTTATCCTGATTCTGGGATTGAGGAAGACGTAGCCAATATCGGAGATCAGCTGGGTGATGAGCACCACGAAGACCGCGACGACCGAGCAGCCGAGCAGCAGCTCGATGTCGTTATTGCCGGCGGCAGAGACTAGGGTCCAGCCGAAGCCCTTGTAGCTGAACAGGGTCTCGACGATGACGACGCCGTTCAGGAGCCAGGGGAACAGCAGCATGATCACCGTGAAGGGGGCGATCAGCGCGTTCCTGAGTGCGTGCTTGATCACGACATTGGCGAAGCTCACGCCCTTGAGGCGGGCGGTTCGGATGTATTGCGCGGTCATCACCTCGGCCATCGAGGCACGGGTCATCCGTGCCACCTGGCCGACGCCATAGAGCGCGATGGTCAGGACCGGCAGGAAGAAGTTCTCGAAGGTGATCCCGTCCATCGCCGAGGCGGCCGAGCCCTTGAACCATTTCAGCCCGGTGATCGAGGAGGCGAAGATCGCGATCAGGATGACGCCCGAGACGTATTCCGGCGTCGCCGCCGTCGAAATCGAGAAGGTCGACAGCGAGCGGTCGAGCCGCGAGCCCTCGCGCATGCCGGCGAGGATCCCGATCAGGAGCGAGACCGGCACCATCGTCACCATGACCCAGAACATCAGGATGCCGGTCAGGGTCAGGCGCACGCCGATGATCTTCGAGACATCGTCCTTGAAGACGCTGGAGACGCCCCAATCGCCCTGGAGGATGCCGCAAAAGCGGGCCGCGGTCGCCGGATCCTGACCCTTCTCGATGCAACGGCCGGCGACGACGGTTCCGTCCGCGTCGGTCGTAGTCCAGCCAGGCACCACTCCAAGCCATTCGCCGTAGCGCAGGATCATCGGGCTGGCATAGCCATTCCGTTCCAGCCAGCTTGCGACTTCGTCGTCGGTGATCCGCGATCCCGCTTCCGATTTCGCGAGCTTCTCAAGGTTGGGTGGCAGGTTGGTGAGGTAAAACACGACGAAGGTGAGGCACAGGGCCGTCAGAATCATCGTGGAAATCCGTTTGAGCAGGAACGGCAGCATGGGTAATCCCCTTCTCGTCCGGCGCGAGCGCAGGTTGGGCGGGACGACACTGTCGATGTCGCGGGTGGGGCGCCGCGGTGGCGCGGCGCCCCCCGAGAGTCGCGCTTACGCGTCGATCCACCACTTGTAGTGGTGATGCTCGAAGGTCGCGTGCATGTCGGTCGCGTGCAGGTTCTCCTTGAAGTGGCGGTAGATCGAGCGCCAGTAGGGCTGGATCAGCACGCCCTCGTCCTGCATCAGCTTCTCGATCTTGGCCATCACCTCGCGGCGGGCATCGGCGTCGGCGATCGCCATCGCTTCGGCCAGGAGCGAGTCGAACTCGGCACTCTTGAAGCCGGTCTCGTTCCAGGCTGCGGTGGAGGTGTAGGCGAGTGCCAGAACCTGGACACCGAGCGGGCGCATGTTCCACTCGGTGGCCGAGAACGGATACTTGGTCCAGTCGTTCCAGAAGGTCGAACCCGGCAGGATCGTCCGCTTCACGTTCAACCCGGCGTCGCGCAGCTGCGCCGCCACCGTGTCGCAGGTTGCCGCCTGCCAGCCGTCATCGACCGAGATCAGCTCGAACTCGGTGTCACCTTGACCGGCCTCGTCGAGCATTGCCTTCGCCCCGGCCGGATCGACCGTCAGCGGCGGCAGTTCGGCATATTCCGGATGGATCGGGCAGACATGGTGGTTTTCGGCCGGCGAGCCGAGGTTGGCGTAGCCAAGCTCCAGCACCACTGCGTTGTCGACGGCCAGTTGCAGCGCCTTGCGGACCTGCACGTTGTCATAGGGTGCCGAGAGCTGATTGAAGCGCACCGCGATCGTGGCCGAGGTGGTGGCTTCCGACTTGGTCCAGCCGATGCTGTCGAAGATCTCCACGAAGTCGCCGTCGGTGCGGTGCACCATGTCGATCTCGTCGGCCTCGGCCGCGGCCAGGAAGGAAGAGGGATCGGTGCCGAGGTCGATATACTCGATGCGGTCGAGATACGGGCCGCCATAGACCTCGGTGCCCCACCAGGTAACGTCGGGATTGCGCACCAGCACCTGCTTGACGCCGACCTCGTTCGATTCGGGCATGTAGGGCCCGGTGCCGATCGGATTGGCCGCGGGATCGCCGCCGTCATAGCTCGAATGCACGACCGCGGCCGGATAGTCGGCCATGCCGGGGATGACCGTGATGTCGGGCATGTTGAGCGTCAGCTTGACGGTATGCGGATCGACCACGGAGATCGCGCCCTCGCGGGCCGTCTTGGTCGTCTCGTCGACGAGGCTCGCCATGCGCGCGGCCATCGAGTTGCCCTCGACATTGCCGTCGCACCAGCGGGTGATGTTGTTGGCCACATCGTCGGCGGTGAAGTCGTCGCCGTTGTTCCACTTCACGCCCTGGCGAAGCTTGAGCGTGTATTCGGTGGCGTCGTCGTTGACCTCCCAGCTTTCCAGCAGCATGCCGCGGAAGGTGCCGTCGTTGTTGTATTCGACGAGATATTCCAGCCAGCCGCGGCTGAAGTTCGCCAATTCCGACCAGTCGTAGGTGCGCGGATCCTTGAGCGCCTTGGTCTCGAGCTGGCAGCGCACGGTGCCGCCCGCCTTGGCTTCCTGCGCGACCGCCTTCGGCGCAGCGAGGCCCAGCAGGCCGTAGGCGGCGGCGCTGGAGACGCCGAGCGCGGAAGCCCGGGTCAGGAACTCGCGGCGGCTCAGATCGCCCGCCTTGCATTCTTCGGCGTACTTCACGGCCGCCGGATGGATCTCCGGCGTGTAGTGCTTGGTCATTCGCTTTCCTCCCTGCGAGTCTTTCACTCATTCCCCGCGCAACGTCCGGCCTTTGAGGTCGGTGCGTGGCGCAATGAAATTGCTCACCCGCGCATTGCGCATGCTTTTTTCCCCCGCGTCAATTGCCGATTCCGTCACTTTTGGTCGAATTGCGACGTGGCATCTCGCCGTGGGCGTCAGCCGTTGCGGCGAAACGCCGAGGGTGTCTTTCCGGTCCGGTGCTGGAAGGCGCGGGTGAAATAGGCCGCCGAGGTAAAGCCCAGCGCCTCGGAGATATGCCCTATCGGAAGGCGGGTCTCGCTCAGAAGCACCCGCGCCTCGTAGATTACCCGGTCGTGCAGGAGGTCGGAGGCGGAGCGGCCGCAGGTCTGGTTGCAGACGCGGGTGAGATGCGTTGGCGTCACGCCGAGTTCGCTGGCATAGGCGGCGACGCCCTTGCCCGACCGAAAATCGCGTTCGAGCAGGGTCGAGAAGCGGCCCGCGAGCCGGCGCGCGGCGTCGGGTTTCGTGGCCGATGCCGCCTGGGTCTCGACATGGCGTTCGAGCCAGACGCTGAGCAACCCGACATGGTGGTGCGCCGCGCGGGCCGCGGCGGGCTTGTCGCTGTCGAGCTCGCGCTGGATGTTGTCGATCAGGCCCGAAAGTTCCGCCTGCGGACCGGCATCGCGGATCCGTAGGTGTCGCGCGTCGGTCGGAAGCTCGAAACCGCGGCCCTGTCCGAAGAAAACGGCGGTGCCAAAGCTCTGGCCGCCGATCTCGAATCCGTGCATCGCGCCAGCCGGGATGAAGATCGCATTGTGGGCGCCGTAGCCCCGTGTCACGCCATCGATCGTGATCCGCCCCTGGCCGCGCGTGAACCAGAGCAGGAGCGGCTCGCTCAGCGACCGCATCGCCTCGACCCGCCAGCGCCCGCCTGCGACGAGCCGCGCGATCGACACGACCCGCACCGGCGCGTTCCGTGCCCCCTGCAGCAATGGGTCAGCGATGGTGGGCAGCGGTTCGACGCCGCCACGATCCGCCGGCGGCCGGCCGAGGGGCGGCGGATCGGCGAATTGCGACAGGGGCGTACCGGTAAAAAGTTTCAACGGCCGGGTCTCCGCGGCGTGGCGACTGCCCCGGCGGTTGCGGTGGATCGACCCCGAGGCACGGTGAAGTCTAGGCACCAGAGCCGCTCGGCCCAAGAGAAAAAGCCGGCGATTCAGCCATATCGGCGGTTCGATGCCGATCCGTCACGGCCGCGCCAGCCAGCGCCATCCCTTCATCCGGCCGCGAAACCAGCTGCGCTGGCGCTTGGCGTATTGCCGGCTCGCCGCCTGCGCGAGGCGGATCGCGGTATCGAGATCGGATTCGCCGTGCAGATGCGCGACCAGCTCCGGTGCGCCGATCGCGCGCGCCCAGAGCGCGGCCGGATTCCAGTCGGCGAGCACGTCACGCACCTCGTCGAGCGCGCCCTCCGCCACCATCATCTCAAAGCGCCTGTCGATCCGCTCCGCGAGCCAGTCGCGGTCGGCGTCGAGCACGATCGGCACTGTGCGCTCCAGCGGCAGGAGCGGCGCGCCGGTCTCGTCCTGCCAGGCGGCGAGTCCGCGACCGGTGACGCGGGCGACCTCCCAGGCGCGCTGCACGCGCGCCGGGTTCCTCCGGTCGATCCGCGCCGCCGTCTGAGGATCGAGTTCGGCCAGCATCGCCTCCAGCCCGGCGCCGGCGAGGAACCGGTCGGCCTCGGCGCGGATCTCGGTTGGCACCGGTGGAATCTCGGCCAGTCCCTCGGTCAGCGCGCTCAGGTAAAGCCCGGTCCCGCCGACGATGATCGGCCGCTCGGGGCCGGCGAGGATCGGCGCCACCTCGCGCAGCCAGTGGCCGACCGAATAGGCCGCGCCGCGAGGCATATGGCCATAAAGCCGGTGCGGCGCGCGCGCCTCCTCCTCGGGCGAGGGGCGCGCGGACAGAATCCGCCAGCAGTCCCAGACCTGCAGCGCGTCGGCATTGACGATCACGCCACCCTGCGCCTCGGCGATCCCGAGCGCCAGCGCCGATTTGCCCGAAGCCGTCGGCCCGGCAATCAGAACCGGTTTTTCCGGATCTATTTCATCTATTGAAAACAGTGTCTTGCCTGCCGTTCTTGCGGTGATCGTCGGGGTGTGCCGTGTCTTGCGCCGGGTTTCGGGTCGACCGAGGTTGAACCTGCCGCCGATTTCCTCCATTTTGCGCCGGAACGAATGGGGCGGCAAGCGGAGCGGAACATGGAAGGGGTGCAGGAACCCAGGGTCACCTACAAGCGTGTGCTCCTGAAGATTTCCGGAGAGGCGCTGATGGGCGATCAGGGCTACGGGCTACACCCCCCCACGGTCAACCGTATCGCCGCCGAGGTGAAGTCGGTCCACGATCTCGGCGTCGAGATCTGCATGGTGATCGGCGGCGGCAACATCTTCCGCGGCCTGCAGGGCTCGGCGCAGGGGATGGAGCGGGCGACGGCCGACTATATGGGCATGCTTGCCACAGTGATGAACGCGCTCGCGATGCAGGCGGCACTCGAGGCCCTGAAGATCCATACCCGCGTGATCTCGGCCATCCCGATGGACCAGGTCTGCGAGCCCTATATCCGGCGCCGCGCGATCCGGCACCTCGAGAAGAAGCGGGTCTGCATCTTCGCCGCCGGCACCGGCAACCCCTATTTCACCACCGACACCGCCGCGACGCTCCGCGCCAACGAGATGGGCTGCGAGGCGATCTTCAAGGGCACCAAGGTGGACGGGGTCTACGACAAGGATCCCAAGAAGCACGCGGACGCAAAGCGCTACGACCGGGTGAGCTACGACGAGGTGCTGCAGAAGCATCTCGGCGTGATGGACGCCTCTGCGATCGCACTCGCGCGGGACAACCACCTGCCGATCGTCGTCTTCTCGCTCGACGAGCCGGGCGGCTTCCGCGGCATTCTGGCCGGCGACGGGACCTATACGCTGGTCGCCGCCTGACCCTATATCATTATGCGCGTCCTGCGGGTACAAAGGGCGCGACGCAGAGTTGACGACATTACCAACGGGATACCCCATGTCCGACGACATCGAGATCGACATCGACGACCTTGAACGCCGCATGGACGGCGCGATGACCGCGCTGCGCCACGAATTCGCGAGTCTCCGCACCGGCCGCGCCTCGGCCTCGATGGTCGAGCCGGTCATGGTCGATGCCTATGGTTCGATGACCCCGATCAACCAGGTCGGCACGATCAACGTGCCCGAGCCGCGTATGGTCACGATCAACGTCTGGGACAAGGGGCTGGTCTCCAAGGTCGAAAAGGCGATCCGCGACTCCGGCCTCGGCATCAACCCCCAGCTCAACGGCACGATCATCATGCTGCCGATCCCCGAGCTGAACGAGGAGCGCCGGCGCGAGCTGACCAAGGTCGCCTCGAACTATGCCGAACATGCCCGCGTCGCGATCCGCAACGTGCGCCGCGACGGCATGGACCAGATCAAGAAGGCCAAGGGCGACGGGATGAGCGAGGACGACCAGAAGTTCTGGCATGACGAGGTCCAGGCGCTGACCGACAAGCACATCGCCTCCGTCGACAAGGCGCTCGAAGAAAAGCAGGCGGAGATCATGCAGGTCTGAGGATCTGCTTGGGGGGCGGAAAGGGCAGGGCCGATGGCCGCGAAGGACATCACGGGCAGCGCACCGGCGCATGTGGCCATCATCATGGATGGCAACGGCCGCTGGGCAACGAACCGCGGCTGGCCGCGGCTCGTCGGCCATCGGCGCGGCGCCGAGCGGGTGCGCTCGATCGTCGAGGCCGCGCCGGGGCTCGGCATTCGCTATCTTACCCTCTACGCGTTCTCGACCGAGAACTGGAAACGCTCGACCGAGGAGGTCATCGGCCTGATGACGATCTTCGCGCGCTACATCCAGTCCGAGGCAGAGCGGCTGTCGGCCGAGGGCGTGCGGCTGCGGTTCATAGGTGGCCGCGAGCGGCTCGACAAGAAGCTGCAAAAACTGATGGCGGGAATCGAGGAGCGGACCGCCGGCAACGACCGCCTGCACCTGACGGTCGCGATCAACTACGGCGGCCGCGACGAACTGGTGCGCGCGGCGCGGAATCTCGCCAAGGATGTCGCCGACGGGACCCTCGCGCCGGAGGCGATCGACGAGGCGGCGCTAGCGGCGCGGCTCGACACCCATGACCTGCCGGACCCGGACCTCGTGATCCGCACCTCCGGCGAGACGCGGATCTCGAACTACCTGCTCTGGCAGTCGGCCTATGCCGAGTACGAGTTCACCGACACGCTCTGGCCGGACTTCACGCCGGCCGAGCTCGACGCGATCGTGACGCGCTTCATTCGACGCGAGCGCCGCTTCGGCGGCGCGCTATCGGCATGAGTGACGCATCCGGCAAATGGGGCGACCTCGCGCCGCGCCTGATCTCCGGCGCGGGCATGGCGGTCGGCGGGCTGACTTTGGTCTGGCTCGGCGGGGTCTGGTTCGCGGCGCTGGCCACGGTCGCGGCCGCGCTGATGGTCTGGGAACTGGCGGCGATGACCGATCGCGCCCGCCCGGTGGAGGCCGTAGCACTCGGTGCGCTCGCCGCGATCGCGCTTGCAGTCGTGCTGATGCGTCACGAAAGCCCGTACCTTCTGCCCCTGCTGTTTCTGCCTTCCCTAGTGGGGATCCTGCGGCCGCGTCGGCCGATGCGGCTCGAATACGGTCTCTATTCTCTCATGATCATGGTCGCGAGCTACGGGCTCGTCGCCTTCCGCGACGGTTACGGGATGCTCTGGCTGATGTGGCTCGTCCTTGTCGTCGTGGTGACCGACATCGCCGGCTATTTCGCGGGCCGGATCCTCGGCGGGCCCAAGTTCTGGCCGCGCGTGAGCCCCAAGAAGACCTGGTCGGGAACCGCGGCCGGCTGGATCGCGGCCGCGGCGGTCGGACTGATCTTCCTCGGGATTTCGACCGCCGGGATCGACCTTCTCTGGATTTCGGCGCTGCTGGCCTTCTTCTCGCAGCTCGGCGACATCGCCGAAAGCGCGATCAAGCGGCGGGCAGGGGTCAAGGACAGCTCGAACCTCATCCCCGGCCACGGCGGCCTGATGGACCGCTTCGACGGTCTCCTCGGCGCGGCGATCTTCATGCTCCTCGTGGCGCAGGTCGTCGACGTGCCCGTGGTCCGGTTCTGACGCATGCGCAGCGTCTCGGTTTTCGGCTCGACCGGGTCGATCGGCGAAAGCACGATCGACCTTCTGACCAGGCAGGGCGGGACCGAAACCTACCGGGTGGTCGCACTCACCGGCGGTCGCAATGTGCGCCGGCTCGCCGAGCAGGCGCGCGCGCTTCGGCCCGAGGTCGCGGTGATCGCAGAAGAGGCGGCGCTGCCCGCGCTGCGCGACGCCCTTGCCGGCACCGGAATCGAGACCACCGCCGGGCCGGAAGCTGTCGCCGAAGCGGCACTCAGGCCGGCCGATTGGGTGATGTCCGGCATCGTCGGCGCGGCGGGCCTCGTGCCCGGCTTCCGGGCGCTCGCCCATGGCGGCACGCTCGCGCTCGCCAACAAGGAAAGCCTCGTCACCGCAGGGCCGCTGCTGATGGCCGAGGCGCGCCGCCACGGCGCCCGGATCCTGCCGGTGGACAGCGAGCATTCCGCGGTCTTCCAGGCGCTCGTCGGTGAGGAGATGGAGACGGTCGAACGCATCACCATCACCGCGAGCGGAGGTGCGTTCCGCGACTGGCCGCTCGAGCGGCTGGCGCGGGCGACGGTGGCGGAAGCCTCGACCCATCCCAACTGGGCGATGGGGCAAAGGATCACGATCGACAGCGCATCCATGTTCAACAAGGCGCTGGAAGTGATTGAAACGCGAGAGTTCTTCGGCGTGGCGCCCGAGCAGATCGAAATCCTCGTCCACCCCGAATCCCTCGTCCATGCGCTGGTGACCTTCCGTGATGGCGGCATGATCGGCCATCTTGGCGCGCCCGACATGCGGCACGCGATCGGCTACGCGCTGAACTGGCCGGCGCGCGCGCACCTGCCAGTGGCGCGGCTGAACCTCGCCGAGATCGGCAGCCTGACCTTCGCGGCGCCGGATCCGGCCCGTTATCCCGCCCTGCGCCTCGCGCGCGATGTGATGGCGGCGGGCGGCCTCGCCGGCGCGGCATTCAACGCGGCGAAGGAAGTGGCGCTGGACGGCTTCATTGCCGGTCGCATCGGCTTCACGGCGATGGCCGGGGTCGTCGAGGAGGTGCTGTCGCGGCTTTCCGGCTCCGGCGGGGTTGGCAAAACCCCGTCGAGCCTTGATATGGTGCTTGAAACGGATCGCGAAGCGCGCCGCGTGGCGGGCGTGGTGATCGCAGAGACCAGCAGGATTTGAGAATTGGATATTCCCGGCCTCATCAACAGCTTCGGCGACACGCTTCACACGGTGGTGGTGTTCATCGTCGCATTGTCGATCATCGTTTCGGTGCATGAATACGGCCATTACATCGTCGGCCGCTGGTCGGGCATCCATGCCGAGGTCTTCTCGATCGGTTTCGGCCCGCGGCTGTGGAGCCGGGTCGACAAGCGCGGCACGCGCTGGCAGGTCGCCGCTTTCCCCTTCGGCGGCTATGTGAAGTTCCTCGGCGACGCCAACGCCGCCTCGGCGGGCGCGGACGAGACCACGATGGCGAAGCTCTCCGATGACGAGCGGCGCCACACGATGCATGGCGCGCCCCTGTGGGCGCGGGCGGCCACGGTCTTTGCCGGGCCGCTGTTCAACTTCATCCTCTCGATCCTCGTGTTCGGCGGCCTGCTCTTCGCCAGCGGTATCGCGACCGACGCACCCGAGATCGAGACGCTCCGGCCGGTACCGGTCGAAAACGGCCTCGCGCCCGGCGACCGGATCCTCGCGGTAGAGGGGGTCGCGACACCCGACTACGAGGCGCTTGTGGGGCTCGTCGACAAAATGCCGGCCGCCGCCACAGTCGACTACCTGGTGCTGCGCGACGGGAGCGAACTGACCGTGGTCGGGCCGACGCTGTTCCCGACGCTGGTGCAGGGCGTCCTTCCACGCGGTGCGGCGATCGACGCCGGCCTTGAAGTGGGCGACGTCATAACGGCCGCGAACGGCACGCCGACGCCGCGCTTCCTGGATCTGCAGGCCGTGGTCAAGGCGAGTGGAGGCAACCCGGTCACGCTGACCGTCTGGCGCGACGGCGATGAATTCGAGACGGTGCTCAGCCCGCGCCCGCGCCCGGTCACCGCGGAGGATGGCGGATTCGAGACCGGCTACCAGATCGGCATATCGGGCGGCTTCATGTTCGACCCGGCGACCCGCCGTCCCGGTCTCGGCGAAGCCTTGCTGACCGGCATCTCGCAGACCTGGGGCATCATCGAGACCACGTTCACCGCGCTTGGCAGCATGATCGTGGGAAGCATCTCGACCTGCAACCTCAGCGGTCCTGTCGGGATCGCGCAGGTCACCGGTGCGGCGGCGAGCGCGGGGCTCATCTCCTTCATCGGCCTTGTCGCGGCGCTCTCGACGGCGATCGGGCTCCTGAACCTCTTTCCGATCCCGGTCCTCGACGGCGGGCACCTGGTGTTCCATGCCTACGAATGGGCGCGGGGGCGGCCACCCTCGGACCGGTTCATGAATATCGCGATGGCCGCGGGGCTTGCTCTGGTCCTGACGCTGACGGTATTCGGCCTTTCGAACGATCTCTTCTGCCGCTGAGCCTTGCCCAGGGAGGGCGCGACCGTTCGTCGCTGGCGCGGCGCCGCAATGCTGCCATATTCGGCGCCTAGGCTTCTGGCGAGCGGAAATAACCTGCGCGAGGCGTTGATCATGCAACTCATAGAAAGCGGAGCCCGGGGGGTGTCGATGGTCTACCAACTCGGTGTGGACCGGATCCTGATTCCCCTCGCCATCGTCGCGGGCCTCGCCGGCGGCGCGATGATCGGTTCGGAGATTGCCCGGATGCAAGCGCCCGAAAGCCCATACATGCACTGACCGCCGCAGGCGTGTCACAGCATCGCGGATTTGTGCGACGCGGCCCCAAGGGGCCGCGTCGCGCCTTTTGACAAGCCCCCCCTTTCCCGGTAGTGACGTGCCAGAGGACAGTGGCAAAGAATACCGGGAGCAGAGCATGTTGGCGGAGCGGCGCGGCGGAGCAAATGTCGGCGGCAGCAAGCGGAGCCGTGTGCGGGCCACGCTTTTGGTAACGGCTGCAGCGGCTTGTGGCCTGTTCTTCAGTCAGGCGATGGCGCAGAGTTACGCCTTCTCGAACGTCGTGGTCGAAGGCAACCAACTGATCGATCCCGCCACGGTCGTGAAGGTTGCCGGAATCGCCCAGGGCGAAACCGTCAGCGATGCCGCTCTCAACGACGCGGTGCAGCGCCTTACGGCCTCTGGTCTCTTCGCGACCGTGGAACTCGTCCCGTCGGGCAGCACGCTCGTGATCAAGGTGACCGAGAATCCGACGATCAACGTCATCAGCTTCGAGGGCAACAAGCGACTCAAGGACGAGGATCTCGAAAAGGTCGTGAAGTCCGAGTCGCGCCGGGTCTACTCGGCCGCCCAGGCAGAGGCCGACGCCGCCGCAATCACCGAGGCCTATACCCAGGCCGGGCGCCTCGCCGCGCGGGTCGAGCCGCGGATCATCAACCGCGGCAGCAACCGCGTCGATCTCGTCTTCGAGATCCGCGAAGGCCGCGTGACCGAGATCGAGCGGCTGAGCTTCACCGGCAACCGCGCCTATTCCGACCGGCGGCTGCGCCAGGTGCTCGAGACGAAGCAGGCGGGTCTCCTGCGCAACATCATCCAGCGCGACACCTACGTCGCCGACCGGATCGAGTTCGACAAGCAGCTCCTGACGGACTTCTACCGCTCGCGCGGCTATATCGACTTCCAGATCCTGTCGGTCGCGCGCGAGTTCTCGCGCGAGCGCGATGCTTTCTTCCTGACCTTCAACGTGCGCGAGGGGCTGCAGTACAAGTTCAACCGCATCACCACTGTCAGCGAGTATGAAGGCGTCGATGCGGCCGCCTATGCCGATGTCGTCAAGATCCGCTCCGGCGCGATCTATTCGCCGGTCTCGATCGACACCACGATCAGCCGGATGGAGGCGATCGCCCTTCGTCAGGGCATCAACTTCATGAATATCGAGCCGCGCATCACCCGCAACGAGCGCAATCAGACGCTCGATGTGACCTTCGCGCTGACCAAGGGGCCGCGCGTCTTCGTCGAGCGGATCGACATCGAGGGCAACGCCACGACGCTCGACCGCGTGATCCGGCGCCAGTTCAAGACCGTCGAGGGCGACCCGTTCAACCCGCGCGCGATCCGCGAGGGGGCCGAACGGACCCGGGCGCTCGGCTATTTCGAGACCGCCGACGTCGAGGCCCGTCCTGGCACCGCGGCCGACCAGGTCATCGTCGACGTCAACGTCGAGGAAAAGCCCACCGGCTCGCTGACCTTCGGCGCGAGCTACAGCGTCTCGGACGGTGTCGGCTTCCGGATCGGCCTGTCGGAAGACAACTTCCTCGGCCGCGGCCAGTTCGTCAGCCTCAACCTCGCTGCCGGCGCCGATACGCGCGACAGCTCGTTCACCTTCGTCGAGCCGGCGCTCCTCGGGCGCGATCTGAAGTTCCGCTTCACCGGCTTCTACAGCACCTCGGAGAACGACAACTCGTTCTATTCGACCAAGCGGGTCGGCATGTCGCCATCGCTCGAGTTCCCGGTCAGCGAACTCGGCCGCTTCGAGGTGCGCTACAAGATCTCGGACGACAAGGTCTACAAGGTCTCCGCCAACTCCTCCAGCCTCCTGAAGGCCGACGAGGCGCGGGGTTCCGAACTTACCTCGGCGCTCGGCTACGGCTACCGCTACGACACCCGGATCGGCGGGATCGATCCGAACCGCTCGTTCTCGCTGCGCTTCGACCAGGACTTCGCGGGCGTCGGCGGCGACATCCAGTCGATCACCTCGACGGGCCTCGCGACCTACCAGATGAAGGCGTTCCGCGAGGAGATCACCCTCAGGGCGGAACTCGAGGGTGGCGCCGTCGTCACCCAGGGCGGCGACAGCCGCGTCATCGACCGCTTCAGCGGCAACGGCAAGGTGCGCGGCTTCGAGCCGAACGGCTACGGCCCGCGCGACCTGACGGTGCCGAACCAGGACGCGCTCGGCGGCAACTTCTTCGCCGCGGCACGGGTCGAGGCCGAGTTCCCGCTCGGCCTGCCGGAGGAATACGGCATCACCGGCGGTCTCTTCGCCGATATTGGCTCGGTCTGGGGGCTCGACAATACGCTTGGCGGCGCGATCGACGACAGCATGAGCCTGCGCAGCTCGATCGGCGTCTCGGTTTTCTGGGACACGGTCCTCGGCCCTCTGCGCTTCAACTTCTCCAAGGCGCTCCAGAAGGAAGACTTCGACCAGGAGCAGAACTTCGACCTGACGGTTTCGACCCAGTTCTGATGCGCAGGCTGCGGGCGGCGATCCTTGCGGTACTCCTGACGGCGGGCGGCCAGCCTGCTCCGGCGCAGGAAGCGAATGCCGAACCCGTCGCAAGCCCTGTCCTGACGCTCGATCAGGAACGCCTCTTCGCCGAGTCGCTTTGGGGCAAGCGCGCCGCGCAGCGGATCGAGGCCGCCTCGACCGACCTCGGCGCGGAGAACCGGCGCATCGAGGCCGAACTGACCGCCGAGGAGAGGGCGTTGACCGACCGCCGTCCGACGATGGCGGTCGAGGAGTTTCGCGCCGCCGCCGACGCTTTTGATGCGAAGGTAACCGAGATCCGCCGGACGCAGGACGCCAAGGCGCGCGAGATCGGCCGTTTGCATGAACTCGAACGCCAGCGGTTCTTCGCCGCTGCTTTCCCTGCATTGCGCGACGTATTGCGCAACCGCGGCGCGGTCGCGATCCTCGATTCCCGGGCGATCTTCCTTGCCGCCGACGTGATCGACGTCACCGACGAGCTGATCGCGCGTGTTGACGCGGATATCGGCGCCGGGACCGATGCGCCGGTGCCGGACGCGCCGGAGTCCGACGGTACGGCCCAGGACGGCAACTGAGCGGTCGTGCTTGCCAGTGAAAGGCCGACTTGTTAGCAAGGCCGGACCAGTCCAGCCGCGCGGGGGGAGAGACACAATGACCGGCGAAGCGATCACCGAGGCCGATATCCACCTGATCCAGCGGATCATTCCTCATCGCTACCCGTTCCTGCTGATCGACAAGGTCAAGGACATCGTGGCCAATGAAGGCTGCGTCGGCGTCAAGAACGTGACCTTCAACGAGCCGCATTTCCAGGGCCACTTCCCGCAGACCCCGATCATGCCCGGCGTCACGATCATCGAGGCGATGGCGCAGTCGGCGGCGGTTCTGGTCGGCATTTCGCTCGACCTGATCGGGCGCGACCTTCTGGTCTATTTCATGTCGATCGACAGCTGCAAATTCCGCCGCAAGGTGGTGCCGGGCGACGTGCTGGAGCTGCACATGACCGTGAAACGCGGCGGCGGAAAGATCTGGAAGTTCCACGGCGCCGCCAAGGTCGAGGGCCAGCTCGCTTGCGAGGCCGAAATCACGGCAATGCTCGACGTCCGGGACTGAGATGACGATCGCCGCGAACGCCCATATCCACCCCGCCGCGATCGTCGAGCACGGCGCAACGATCGGCGAAGGCTGCCGCATCGGGCCGTTCTGCATCATCGGTCCTGAGGTGACGCTCGGCCGTGGCGTCGAGGTCAAGAGTCATGCGGTGATCACCGGCCGGACCGAGATCGGCGACGAGACGGTGGTGTTTCCCTTCGCAACGCTCGGCGAGGTGCCGCAGGATCTCAAGTTCAAGGGCGAGGCGACGCAGCTAGTGATCGGGGCACGCAACCGGATCCGCGAGCACGTCACGATGAACACCGGCACCGCCGGCGGCGGCGGCGTGACGCGAGTGGGCGATGACGGCCTGTTCATGGCCGGCGCCCATGTCGCGCACGACTGCCAGATCGGCAACCGGGTGATCCTCGTCAACAACGCCGCTTTGGCCGGGCATTGCATTCTCGAGGACGAGGTCATCGTCGGCGGCCTGTCCGGCGTCCACCAGTTCGTCCGCATCGGCCGCGGCGCGATGATCGGCGCAGTGACGATGGTCACCGCGGATGTGATCCCGCACGGGCTTGTCCAGGGGCCGCGTGGCGTGCTCGACGGGCTCAACCTCGTGGGTCTCAAGCGCCGCGGCGCCGGACGCGCCGATATTGCGGCGCTGCGGGATCTCGTCTCGGCGCTCGGCCAGGGGACCTTCCGCGATACCGCGCGCGCGCGTGCCGAAAGCGGAACCGACAGCCCGCTCGTGCAGGAAGTCCTCGACTTCATCCTCGGCCCCTCCGACCGCTCGTTCCTCGCGCCGAGATGACGAAGACCGCGCTCATCGCCGGGCAGGGCGGATTGCCCGTCCATCTTCTCAATGCGCTGCGCCAGAGCGGCGAGGATCACTTCGTCGCCGAACTGGACGGCTTTCCTTCCGAAGTGGCCGATGCCGATCCGGTGCGGTTCCGGGTCGAACGGCTCGCGCCGTTCCTCGACCGGCTTGCGGATGAGCGCGTGGACCGCGTGGTCTTCGCCGGCGCGATCCGGCGGCCGCGGCTGGAGCCGGGGCTCATAGACCCCAAGACCGTGACGCTCCTGCCGCGCCTCCTTGGCGCGGTGCAGAAGGGCGATGACGCGCTCCTGCGCGAGGTCATCGCGATCTTCGAGGACTGGGATTTCGAGGTCGTCGGCGCCGAGGCGGTCGCGCCCGATCTGGTGCCGGGGCCGGGGCTTCTCGCGGGCGCGCCGTCCGAGGACGACCGCAAGGACGCGGCCCGCGCCGCCGAGATCGTCGCCGGGCTCGCCCCGCTTGATCTGGGGCAGGGAGCGGTCGTGGCGCAGGGTCTCTGCCTCGCGGTCGAGACCTTGCCGGGGACCGACGCGATGCTCGCCTTCGTGGCGGAACACGCGGCCGGGTTGCGCCGTGATCCGGCCAAGGCGAGGGGCACCTTCTACAAGGCACCGAAGTCCGGGCAGGATCGGCGCATCGACCTGCCGACGCTCGGCCCCGCGACGGTACGCGCGGTGGCCCGTGCGGGCCTCGCCGGCATCGCCTGGGAAGCGGGCGGCGTGATCTGCCTCGACCGCGCGGAGATGGTGGCCGAGGCTGAGGCGGCCAACCTCTTCCTCTGGGCACGAGAGTCGTGAAGATCTTCCTTGTCGCCGGAGAGGCCTCGGGCGACGCTCTCGGCGCCGCGCTCATGGCGGGGCTGAAGGAACTGGCGCCGGGGGCCACGTTCCACGGTGTCGGTGGCGCGAAGATGGAGGCCGAGGGCTTCCACAGCCTCTTCCCGATGGAGGAACTCTCGGTCATGGGCCTGATCGAGGTGCTGCCGAAATATAGACATCTGAAACGCCGCATTGCTGAAACCGCCGACGAGGTCACCCGGATCCGGCCCGATGCGCTCGTCACCATCGACAGCCCGGATTTCTGCCTGCGGGTCGCGAAGGCAGCGCGTGCCGCGCATCCGGCGCTTCGAACCATGCACTATGTCGCGCCCACGGTCTGGGCTTGGCGTCCGGGACGGGCCGCGAAAATGGCGCCCGTCGTCGACCATGTGCTCGCGCTCTTCCCCTTCGAGCCGCCCTACATGGAGGCAGCAGGCATGACCTGCGACTTCGTCGGTCACCCGGTCGTCGCCGAACCGGTCGCGTCCGCCGAGGCCGCGTCGCGGCTCCGCGAGACCCACATGATCGGCGCCGACCAGCCGCTCCTGCTGTGCCTTCCCGGATCACGTCGGGGCGAGGTCACCCGGCTCGCGCCGCGCTTCGAGGAGGCGATCGCCCGGCTCCGCGACCGCGAGCCCAGCTTGCGCGTGGTGATCCCGACGGTACGCGGTGTGGCCGCTCTCGTGCGCGAGATGACCGCGCGCTGGAAAGTCGTTCCGCTCGTCCTCGAGGAGACTGCCGACAAGCGCGCGGCCTTCGCTGCTGCCGATCTCGCGCTTGCCGCCTCCGGCACCGTCAGCCTCGAACTCGCCGCGAACCGGGTTCCGATGGTGATCGCGCATGACTTCAACCGCCTGACCTGGTGGATGATGAAGCGTGCGGCGCTGATCGACACGGTGACGCTCGTCAACATCGTGACCGAGACTCGCGCGATCCCGGAATTCCTCGGTCCCGCCTGTCAGCCCGGCCCGATCGCCAACGCGCTCGGCCGGCTTGTCGATGACGCGGAGGCCCGCGCGGCGCAGGTCGTCGCGATGGAGACAACGATGGAGCGCCTTGGCCGCGGCGGCGAGGCGCCGGGCCTGCGCGCCGCGCGCTCCGTCCTCGCGCATCTCTGACCTCATTCATTCATCTTGCTCCAAATATCCCCGCAGGAGGCTCCCGCGGCAGCCGCCGGACGCTCCGCGCGGGATATTTGGGGCAAGATGAATTGTATCAGTTGCCGCGCCAGATCCAGCCGCCGCCAAGGATGCGGCTCGTGCCCGGTTCGTAGAATACACAGGCCTGACCGGGGCTGACGCCCTCCTCGGGGTCGAGGAGTTCCACCGCCGCTTCGGTCGCTGACAGTGGCCGGATTACCGCCGGCCGTGGCGGCCGCGTCGAGCGGATGCGGACATTCACGACCCGCTCGGCCTCCGCCTCGAAGGCGCCGTCGCCGAGCCAGTTGATCTCGCGCACTGGCACGATCCGGGTCGAGAGCGCCTCCTTCGGGCCGACCACCACCCGGCGGGTCTCGGGATCGAGCTTCACGACATAGAGCGGATCGGCCAGCCCGCCGATGCCGAGGCCGCGCCGCTGGCCGATCGTGTAATGGATCACGCCGCGGTGCTCGCCAAGGACGTTGCCCTCGAGATCGACGATCTCGCCCGGATCGGCCGCGCCGGGGCGCAGCTTCTCGATCACGCTCGCGTAATTGCCGTTCGGCACGAAGCAGATGTCCTGGCTGTCGGGCTTGTCGGCGACGCTCAACCCGTATTTCGCCGCGAGCGCCCGGGTCTCGGCCTTGGACGCGAGATGGCCGAGCGGGAAGCGCAGATAGGCGAGCTGTTCCGGAGTCGTCGAGAACAGAAAATAGCTCTGGTCGCGGTTCGGATCGGCCGCGGCATGCAGTTCCGGCCCGTTCGGCCCGATCTTTCGCTGGATGTAATGCCCCGTCGCCATGCAGTCGGCGTCGAGGTCCTTCGCGGTGGCAAGGAGATCCTTGAATTTCACGCGCTCGTTGCAGCGGATGCAGGGAACCGGCGTCGCGCCGGCGAGATAGGCATCGGCGAACTCGTCGATCACCGCCTCGCGGAACATGTTCTCGTAGTCGAGGACGTAGTGCGGAAAACCCATCGCCTCGGCGACCCGGCGGGCATCGTGGATGTCCTGACCAGCACAGCAGGCACCTTTCTTCGCGAGTGCCGCGCCGTGGTCATAGAGCTGCAGCGTCACGCCGACCACGTCGTAACCCTCCTCGGCCAGCATCGCCGCGACGACGGAACTGTCGACGCCGCCCGACATGGCGACGACGACCCGCGTGTCGGCGGGGCGCTTCGGTAGGCCGAGCGAGTTCAGGGGGTGGGTGTCAAGTGCCATGGCGCCTCCGGAGGTCGGGAGGAATATAGGAAAATCGTCGCTACTCTCAAGTCACGGTTTCACCGCGCGTTAAGCCCGTCGGCACAGGCTTGTGGCGGGTGAAGACCGAGGGGTGAGACATGTACTTGAAGAAGATCGACGGGCCAAGGGCCGTAACCCTGCCCGATGGCACGGTAATGACGCGGGCCGATCTGCCCGCGCCCGAGACGCGGCGCTGGGTCGCCAGCCGCAAGTCCAAGGTGGTCAGGGCGGTCAGCTACGGGCTCTTGCCGCTGAAAGAGGCGCTGGAACGCTACCAGCTTAGCGAGGAGGAGTTCGAATTGTGGCGCGCCGCTGTGGAGCGGCACGGGGAAAAGGGCTTGAAAGTCACGGCGATCCAGAAATACCGTCAACCTTGGGTAGATTGATCGGTTCGCACCGCTACGGTAACGCGTGATTAACCATTCTGCGGCAGTGTTTCGGTGATCGAAGGATTGAAGCGGAGTGCGCCAGATGCGAATCCTGTTGGTGGAGGATGACCCGACAACCTCGCGCAGCATCGAGCTGATGCTGACCCATGCCAATCTCAACGTCTATTGCACGGATCTCGGCGAGGAGGGGATCGACCTGGCGAAGCTCTACGACTACGACCTGATCCTGCTCGATCTGAACCTGCCGGACATGAACGGGCACGAGGTGCTGCGCCAGCTTCGCCTGGCGAAGGTCGATACGCCGATCCTGATCCTCACGGGCGCGGATGATACCGAGAACAAGATCCGCGGCTTCGGATTCGGTGCCGACGATTACATGACCAAGCCCTTCCACCGCGAGGAGCTTGTCGCGCGTATCCATGCGATCATCCGCCGGTCCAAGGGACACGCGCAGTCGATCATCCGCACCGGCAAGATCGGCGTCAATCTCGACGCCAAGACGGTCGAGGTCGAGGGGCAGACGGTGCATCTGACCGGCAAGGAGTACCAGATGCTGGAGTTGCTCTCGCTGCGGAAGGGCACGACCCTGACCAAGGAGATGTTCCTCAACCATCTCTACGGCGGCATGGACGAGCCGGAGCTGAAGATCATCGACGTCTTCATCTGCAAGCTCCGGAAGAAGCTCGCCGAGGCCACCGGGGGCGAGAACTATATCGAGACGGTCTGGGGGCGTGGCTATGTGTTGCGCGAACCCGCGCTGAACGAGGCTGGCCGCAGGCTCGCCCTCGGCGCCTGACGACAGGGTCGATGCGCCGGGGCTGTTCGGCGCGCGGCTAGGACTGGACCTCTCCCGGCCGGCACCCTAACACTTGCGGGAACGGTTCGGGGAGAGGTGTTGATGACGGCCGGGAAGCGATCTTCTGCAGACGCGGAGCAGGCCGGCGGTCATGCCGACACGCCGGTCGAGGCGCTCACCGCCGCTGCCGCGGCGGCCGAATGGCAGCGCCTCGCCGATGCGGTGGCCCGGGCTAACCGCGCCTATCACGCCGAGGACGCGCCAGAGATATCGGATGCCGCGTATGACGCGCTGAAGCAGCGGCTCCTGGCAATCGAGGCGCGGTTTCCCGACCTCGGCGGCGCCGAGAGCCCGACGGCGCAGATCGGCGCCACCCCATCCGAGACCTTCGCCAAGGTGCGTCACTCGGTCCGCATGCTCAGCCTCGAGAACGCCTTCGCGGCCGAGGAGATCGCCGAGTTCGACGACCGAATCCGCAAGTATCTGAACCTCGGACCCGATGCAGCGCTCGCCTATACGGCGGAGCCGAAGATCGACGGACTGTCGCTGTCGCTGCGCTACGAGGGGGGGCGGCTGGTGCAGGCCGCGACCCGCGGCGACGGCGAGACCGGCGAGAATGTGACCGAGAACGCGCGCACGATCGGCGACATTCCGCAAGGTATCGGGGGCGCCCCGTACCTCCTCGAGGTGCGCGGCGAGGTCTATATGAGTCATGCCGACTTCACGGCACTCAACGCGCGCCAGCTTGAGACCGGCGGCAAGACCTTCGCCAATCCGCGCAATGCCGCCGCCGGATCGTTGCGTCAGCTTGACGCAACGATCACCGCTGCGCGACCCTTGCGGTTCTTCGCCTATGCCTGGGGCGCGCATTCCGAACCTCTGGCTGAGACCCAGATGGACGCGGTCCACCGCCTTGGAGAGCTCGGTTTCGCTACCAACCCTCTGACGCGGCGCTGCGACGGCCCCGATGCGCTTCTCGCCGCCTATCGCGAGATCGAGCAGAAACGCGCGACGCTCGGCTACGACATCGATGGCGTCGTCTACAAGGTCGACGACCTCGCGCTACAACGGCGACTCGGCTTCCGTTCCACGACCCCACGCTGGGCGATCGCCCACAAGTTCCCGGCCGAGCTCGCCTGGACCCGGCTCGAGGCGATCGACATCCAGGTCGGCCGCACCGGCGCCCTGAGCCCGGTCGCGCGGCTGACCCCGGTCACCGTCGGCGGCGTCGTCGTCTCGAACGCGACATTGCACAACGAGGATTACATCGCCGGGCGCGACGCCAAAGGCAATCCGATCCGGGAGGCAAAGGACATCCGCGTCGGCGACTGGGTCCAGGTCTACCGCGCCGGTGACGTGATTCCCAAGATCGCCGATGTCGACCTCACGAAACGCCCGGCCGACGCTGTGCCCTACGACTTTCCGACAGCCTGCCCCGAATGCGGATCGGAGGCGGTGCGCGAGGAGGGCGACGCGGTGCGCCGCTGCAGCGGCGGTCTCATCTGTCCGGCGCAGGCCGTTGAAAAGCTGAAGCATTTCGTCTCGCGCGGGGCGTTCGACATCGAGGGGCTCGGTGCCAGGCAGGTCGAGATGTTCTACGCCGACCTCGCGCTGCCGATCCGTGAGCCTGCCGATATCTTCACGCTGGCCAAGCGCGACGGCGCCAATCTCGCCAAACTTAAAAACCGCGACGGCTTTGGCGAGAAATCGGTGAACAATCTCTTCCAGGCCATTGAAGATCGACGAAAAGTACCGCTCGACCGGCTGATCTTCGCGCTCGGCATCCGCCACGTCGGCGAAAGTGCGGCGAAGCTCCTCGCGCGGCACTACGGCACCTGGGCCGCCTTCGAGGCCGCGATGACCGAGGCACGGATCGGCGAGGGGCCGGAATGGGCCGACCTCATCGCGATCGACGGGGTCGGCGGTGTGCTCGCTGCCTCGGTCGTGAACGCCTTCCATCAGGAGGCCGAGCGCGCGTCGATCGACCGTCTCGTCGCCGAGCTCGACGTGCAGGAAGTCGCGCGGCCGCAGACCGAGGGCAGCCCGGTTGCGGGCAAGACTGTGGTCTTCACCGGCACGCTCGAGAAGATGACCCGCGCAGAGGCCAAGGCGCGGGCGGAGGCGATGGGAGCCAAGGTCGCGGGCTCGGTCTCGGCCAAGACCGACCTCGTCGTCGCCGGGCCCGGCGCGGGGTCGAAGGCGAAACAGGCCGAGGCCTTGGGTATCGAGATGATCGACGAGGATGCCTGGCTGAGGCTCATCGGTGCATGAGCCGTCCGGCCGTCCTCTTTCCGCTCTTTGCAGAGCTGGAGACGCTGGAGGGCGTCGGCGCCAAGACCGCGAAGCATTTCGCGCAGATGGGGGTCGAAAAGCCGCGCGACCTCCTCTTCACTTTGCCCCATTCCGGTGTCGACCGGCGCCTCCTGCCGACGATCCGTGCCGCACAGCTTCCGGCGGTGGTGACGGTCGAGGTCGAGGTCGGTGCCCATGTCCCGGCGCGTCGCAAGGGAGCGCCGGCCCGGGTCTTCGTTCGCGACGCCGAGACGGAGTTCCAACTCGTCTTCTTTCATGCCCGCGGCGACTTCCTGCAAAAGCAGCTGCCGACAGGGCAGCGGCGGATCGTTTCGGGTAAGGCCGAGATTTTCGACGGGATCGCCCAGATCGTCCATCCCGACCACATCCTGCGCCCCGAGGAGGCGGGCGAACTGCCGGCGTTCGAGCCGGTCTATCCGCTGACCGCGGGCGTCACCCAGAGGCTGATACAGAGGGCCGTCGCTGCGGCTCTGGCGCGGTTGCCGGAGCTGGCCGACTGGATCGATCCGGCGCTGAAGGCACGCGAGGGCTGGCCCGGTTGGGCTGCCGCGGTTCGCGCCGCGCATGCACCGTCACATCTGGCCGACCTCATACCCGAGGCGCCGGCACGGCAGCGGCTCGGCTATGACGAACTCTTCGCGCACCAGCTCACGCTCGCGCTCGCCCGCGCCTCGCTGCGGCGCGGGAAGGGCCGGGCGAGCCACGCGACCGGCCGTTACCAGCGCAAGGTGCTGGCCGCGCTGCCCTACCAGCCTACGGGCGCGCAGGAGCGGGCAATCCGCGAGATCGCCGAGGACATGGGCTCCGACAAGCGGATGAGCCGGCTCCTGCAGGGCGATGTCGGCTCGGGCAAGACGCTGGTGGCATTCATGGCGCTTCTCGTTGCGGTCGAGGCGGGCGGGCAGGGGGTGATGATGGCCCCGACCGAGATCCTCGCGCGCCAGCATCTGGAGGGCCTGCGGCCCCTGGCCGAGGATGCTGGCGTGGTGCTGGAGATCCTGACCGGCCGCGACAAGGGCGCGGAGCGCGCGGCGAAACTCACGGCGCTCGCCGAGGGGCGGATCCAGATCCTCGTCGGCACCCATGCGGTGTTCCAGAAGGATGTCGTGTTCCACGACCTCCGCCTCGCCATCGTCGACGAGCAGCACCGTTTTGGCGTCGCCCAGCGGATGGAATTGGGCGCCAAGGGGCTGACGGCGGATGTGCTGGTGATGACCGCGACGCCGATCCCGCGGTCCCTGAGCCTTGCGCAATACGGTGACATGGATGTCTCGGTGCTTGACGAGAAGCCGCCGGGGCGCAAACCGGTGAAGACCGCGCTGGTCTCGGCCGGGCGGTATGACGAGGTGGTCGGCCATCTGCGGCAGGCGGTGGCCGAGGGGCGGCAGGCCTACTGGGTCTGCCCGCTCGTGGAGGAGAGCGAAGTCGTCGATCTCACCGCCGCCGAGGAACGGTTCAAGGTCCTGCGTGCGGCCTTGGGGGAGGGCGTGGTGGGACTCGTCCACGGCCAGATGGCGGCGGCGGACAAGGACGCCGAGATGGCCGATTTCGTCGCCGGCCGGACCAAGGTTCTCGTCGCGACGACGGTGATCGAGGTCGGCGTGAACGTCCCGAATGCGTCGATCATGGTGATCGAGCGGGCCGAGATCTTCGGCCTCGCCCAGCTTCACCAGCTCCGGGGCCGGGTCGGGCGCGGATCGGCCGAATCGACCTGTCTCCTGATGTACCAGCCGCCCCTCGGCGAGGGAGCCGAGCGGCGGCTCTCGATTCTGCGCGAGACCGAGGACGGGTTCCGCATCGCCGAGGAGGATCTCGCGATGCGGGGCGCGGGCGACCTCATCGGCACAGCGCAATCCGGCCTGCCGAAGTTCCGCATCGCCGATCTCGAACGCCAGGCGGCGCTGATGGCGGTGGCGCAGAGCGATGCGCGCAAGCTCCTGCACGGCGATCCGGGCCTGACCTCGTCGCGCGGCCAGGCGGCGCGGGTGCTGCTTTGGCTGATGGAGCAGGACCGCGCGATCAGACTCATCACGGTCGGTTAACATTAGTTCTTCATGCGTTCTTAAATGTTCCTAAAAAGTTCTTTACATCGCGCGCGCAATATGAGAACAAATAGGCAACAGAGACGCATTCGAGGGAGTTGCCCGATGAAGACCGATCTGAAATCCGTCCTGATGCGCGCCCGCGGAACGCTGGTGCAGGACATGGCGGGCCTTTGCTCGCTCGTCGTGATGCTGCTTGTCGGGCTGCACCTGCCCAGCCTGATCTGACCCCTTACTGCCTCGCGGTTCTCCGCCCGGAAACGCGCCTGTCCCCGAACCCGCGGCTCCCCAAGCCCACGCGCCCGGACACCGGAAATCGCCTCCTGCCGCCGCATCCGTGAGGATCGCGGCGGTTTTTTTTCTTGATCCGGGCAGGGAGCGTTCGGGGGTGTCTCAGGCCGCGGCTTCGGCCTGGGCCATCGCCTCGGCCGTCGCCTCGAGTGCCAAGAGGATCGAGGCGTGTCGGTTCTTGAACTCGCGCGCGGGCAGCAGTGCCTCGTAACCCGTGAAGGGGGCGGATGGGACCGGTCCGCCATCCTTCAGCATCGCCCGAAGCTCGTCGCGGGCGCGTTCGACCTCCGCCCGCGTGCGGCCGATCATCGCCGCGCCCGAGAGCGCCGCCGAGGCCTGGCCGAGCGCGCAGGCCTTCACGTCCTGACCGTAGTCGGTGATCCGGCCGTCGCCGACGACGATATCGACGGTCACGGTGGAGCCGCAGAGCGGCGAACGCTTGCGCACGGTCGCGGTCGGGGTGTCGAGGCGCCGCATGTGCGGAATGTCGGCCGCGAGCGCGAGGATGCGCTGAGAATAGAGCTTGATCAGGTCGGTTTCGCTCATGGGCTTGCTCGGGCTTTCCTCGGTCGGCATTCCCCCCTAGATAGGCCGAACGGCTGGCAATGCAAAGGTGGCACGATGCGTTTCGATCCCGCAACCCTGGTCTATGACGGCCGTGGCCTGATCCCGGCGATCGCGCAGGATCATCGCTCGGGCGAGGTCCTGATGCTGGCCTGGATGAACGCCGAGGCAGTGGCAAGGACGCTGGAGACGGGGCGCGTGACCTATTGGTCGCGCTCGCGCCAGGCCTTCTGGGTGAAGGGCGAGAGCTCGGGACACGTGCAGCGGCTTGTCGAGATGCGGCTCGACTGCGACCGCGATTGCCTGCTGGTGCTGGTCGAGCAGGCGGGGCCGGCCTGCCACACCAATCGGCGCTCGTGCTTCTATACCGGGATCCGGGACGGGGCGGAGACCGAGCTGATGACGCCGGAGGTCTGAGCCAGGCCCGGCCGGAGGATGCCTCCGGCGGGGGTATTTTGGCAATGAAGAAGTCCCTGTCAGGCGAGGCCGACCATGCGGCGGATTTCCTCGGGGCGCACGCCGTCGTCCCGATAGGTGCGGATCGCGCGGGCGTCGTCGCGCTTGGCGAGCCGCTTGCCGTTCTCGTCGCGGATCAGGCGGTGGTGGTGGTAGACCGGTGTCGGCAGGTCGAGGAGGCGCTGCAGCAGGACCTGAAGGAAGGTGATCTCGTAAAGGTCGGCGCCGCGAATGATGTGGGTGATGCCCTGTGTGGCATCGTCGAGCACCGAGGCGAGCGCATAGGAGACGGTGCCGATCTCCTTGCGGCCGAGGACTGCGTCGCCATGGAGCGCGGCTAGACCGGCGGCGGACAGCGGGTGGTGTCCGGGATGGTTCGGCCCGGTCTCGGTGAAGCCGCCGATCGGACCGTCCTCGCCGAGCGCGGCGACGGCCCTGCCGAGGTCGAGCCTGAGCGCGTCGCCGTCGCGCCGGTCCGAGAGCAGCCGGTGCCGGCAGGTGCCGGGATAGGGGCCCTCGGTGGGCATCGCCCCTTCCTGCGGGGCCGCGAGCGCCGCGCGGATATCGGCGCGGGTGCAACTGCAGGGAAAGATGAGCCCGCGGCGGCCAAGATCATCGAGCGCCGCGTCGTAGCGGGCGAGGTGGTCGGATTGCCGCAGGACCGGTTCGGGCCAGTCGAGGCCCAGCCAGTGCAGATCCTCGTAGATCAGCGCTTCCCATTCCGGGCGGGCGCGGGCGGTATCGGTATCCTCGATCCGGAGAAGAAAGGTGCCGCCCGCCGCTCGCGCCATGTCATGGGCGAGGATGGCGGAATAGGCGTGGCCGAGATGCAGGGGGCCGGTCGGCGAGGGCGCGAAGCGTGTGCGCATCAGCCTTGGCCATCAAGCCATTCCCGGAAAGCGGTTTTCGCCCGGTCGGTATAGGCCTTGTAGCGGTCCTTGCGGCCGCGGCGCCCGCCCTTGGCGTCGATCGGCGGGAAGAGGCCGAAGTTCACGTTCATCGGCTGGAAGGTCTTTGCTTCTGCCCCGCCGGTGATGTGGGTGACGAGCGCGCCCATCGCGGTGTCCGGCGCGGGTGGCGGAAGATCGCGGCCGAGGATCTCCGCCGCCGCCATGCGGCCAGCGAGAAGCCCCATAGCCGCGCTTTCGACATAACCCTCGACGCCGGTGATCTGGCCGGCGAAGCGGATATGCGGCCGCGATTTCAGCCGCATTCGCGCGTCGAGCAACGTCGGCGAGTTGATGAAGGTGTTGCGGTGAATGCCGCCGAGGCGCGCGAAGCTGGCGTTTTCAAGGCCAGGAATGCGTTTGAAAACCTCTGTTTGTGCGCCGTACTTCATCTTGGTCTGGAAGCCGACGATGTTGTAGAGCGTGCCGAGTGCATTGTCGCGGCGGAGTTGGACGACCGCATAGGGCTTCACGTCGGGGCGATGCGCGTTCGTCAGCCCCACGGGCTTCATCGGCCCGAAGCGCAGCGTCTCGCGGCCGCGTTCGGCCATGACCTCGATCGGCAGGCAGCCGTCGAAATAGATCGCCGTCTCACCCTCGTGGAACTCGGTCTTGTCGGCGGCGAGCAGCGCGTCGATGAAGGCCTCGTACTGGTCCCGCGACATCGGGCAGTTCATGTAGGCGGTGCGCTCGTCCTCGGTCTCGCCCTTGTCGTAGCGCGACTGCATCCAGGCGACCGACATGTCGACGCTCTCGGCATAGACGATCGGCGCGATCGCGTCGAAGAAGGCGAGCGCCTCGGCCCCGGTCTCGGCGCGGATCGCCTCGGCCAGCCGGCCGGAGGTGAGGGGGCCGGTGGCAATTATCCATTTCCCGGATGAGGGAAGCTCTGCAACCTCCTCCTCGGAAACGCTAATCAGCGGATGGTCGCGGAGCCGTCCGGTGACGCTCTCGGCGAAGGGATCGCGGTCGACCGCGAGCGCGCCGCCCGCGGGAAGGCGGTGGTGGTCGGCCATCTCCATGATCAGACCGCCGGCCGCGCGCATCTCCCAGTGGAGGAGACCGACGGCGTTCCGTTCGTCATCGTCCGAGCGGAACGAGTTCGAGCAGACCATCTCCGCCAGCATCCCGGTCCGGTGGGCGAAGGTGCCGACCTTGGGCCGCATCTCGTGGATGGTGACCGGCACGCCGAGGCTTGCCGCCTGCCATGCCGCTTCGGATCCGGCCATGCCGCCGCCGATGATGTGAAGTGTCTCGACCATGGCGGGGATTTAGGCCGAATGCGCGCAAAGGAAAAGGGGCAGCCGCGTCGCTGCCCCCGGAAACCTTTGAGATCGGCGGTTCAGGCGAGCGCCTTGCGGCCTGCCACCAGCTCGTCGACCGACCAGGCGCCAGCGCCATGCGCGGCGAGAATCAGGAAACCACCGGCGAGGCCGAGGTTCTTCATGAACATGATCATCTGCATCTGATCGGCGGGTACGAAGTGAAACAGCAGGGCCGCGGCGATGCTGAAGCCGGCGAGCGCCAGCGCCGTAAGGCGGGTCTGGAAGCCGGCGAGGATTGCGATGCCGCCGAGCAGTTCGAGCCCGATGACCGGCCAGGCGAGGAAGGCGGGCACGCCTCCGGATTGCATGTAGCCGGCGAATCCGGCGACATCGCCGAGCTTGCCATAGCCAGCGGTGATGAAGACGACGCTCAACAGGAGGCGGGCGACGAGCGAGGCGAGGGGGTGGTGGTCAGTCATGATCTGTCTCCAATCGGCCGCGGATGCGGCGTTGCAGCAGATCTAGCCTGTGCAGGTATCGAAAAAAATACCGTCAAGGGAACAGTTTTTGTGCAACTGCGCACACGTCATTCAAAGACCGGAGGTGACGCCCCCGCCGCAGGCTGACGGCGGGGGCATTCGCGATCAGAGGCCCGGCAGAAGTTCGAACAGGCCGCGGCGACCGAAGGTTGCACCGCGCTCGGCGCCGAAGGTCATCGCCGCGCCGATGCCGACATAGGGCTCGCTGTTTGAGAAACCGAAGGCGCCGGCCTTGACGGTCCCGAGTTCCGCATAGACGTCGAACGTCGGGCTGACGGCGTAGCTGCCGGTCGCGCCGAACCGGGTGACATCGAGGCCGCCATCGAAATTGGCATGCTGGAGCGAACCGCCCAGCGTGAAGCCGTGGTCGAAGCCGTAGCTGCCGGAGAGACCGGTGATGTTGACATGGAAGCCGGCGTCGTCGGCATGCGCGAGATAGGCCTCGGCATTGGCGGCGCCGAGATCGAATCCGGCCTCGAGACCGTAGAAGTCCTGGTTGTCTCCGAAGAGCCGGTCGTTGCCATAGAAGCCGCCGAACGAGACCTGGTCGTTAGCATGGTAGATGCCGTGCAGCGTGAGGTTGGTCCCGGTCTCGTCGATGAGGTTGAAGGCATGCGCGCCCGCGTCAAACTGCACTCCGAAGTTCGGCGTGAAGCCGATCTCGACAGCGCCGGTCACGGCGAGCTTCGAGACATCGGTGTCATCCGTGAAGGTGGAATAGCTGAAGGCGAGATCGCCGCCGGTGACCTCGACGGCCATGGCGGGAGTAAATGCAAGGGTGCTCGCCACGATGGCGAACGCGAAAACGGATTTCATCTTCTGCTCCATGGTTTTGATTTATTGGCGCAAACTTGCCTTCGATATCCGTCTCATACGGAGCGGGTCACCGCAACGGGAGCGCGAAAAGTTGCTGCCCGCGAAGCAAAAAAGGCACATGTGGACCATAAAACAAACCAACCACACGGCCGGTTCATGCAGGCGGACCGACAGGCCCGCATCTCCGATGTCCAAGAGCTGTGACGCCGGGTGCCGCGACTGTCAGAAGTCCACTTCGATATCGATGTCGCGCAGATATTCCCGCTCGGCGGCGCTGCGGTGATCCTCGACGGCGTCGTCGTCCGGTTCCAGATCGTCAAGTGCCATGGGCCGAAAACGGAGCCAGGACGGAAGCCACGAGACGAGCCCGCCGGGTTGCGCAAAGATGTCCGACAGACTCATGATAACTCTCCCGACTCGTCCCCAATAGAGGCAGGTTTCCGCTCAAATGTGGCGGATATGCGGAGGATCGGCGGCAATCTGCTGACAACGATCGCGGCCCGATTCTGACGAACCCTGCCGCCGCCTCCAGCGGGGCAATCGGCACCGACCCCGACGCGCGGCGTCCGGCATCCCGACGCGCGCCGAGCCGGATCAGTCCGCAGCGCCATCCTCGTCGCCCTGATCGGCAATCCGTGCAACCGAGACGACTTCCTCGCCCTTTGCCGTGTCGAAGACCTTGACGCCCCCTGCCGAACGCGAGCGGAAGCTGATGCCCTCGATCGGGCAGCGGATCGACTGGCCGGTCGAGGTCGCGAGCATGATCTGGTCGTCGGTCTCGACCGGGAAGCAGGCCACAAGCGTACCGCCGCGCGAACCCGACGAGATCGCCTTGACGCCCTGACCGCCACGACCTCGCACCGGGTAGTCGTGGCTCGACGAGAGCTTGCCGAGGCCTGAGGTGGTGATCGTCAGGATCAGATCCTCGGCCGCCGACATCTCGGCATAGCGTTCGGGCGAAAGCTGGCCGACGGCCACGGCTTCCTCGTCGTCTTCCTCGGTCTCGTCTTCGAGCGCGCCAGCCATCAGGCGGCGCTGCTTCAGATAGGCGGCGCGTTCGGCTGGATCGGCCTCGAAATGGCGGATGACCGACATCGAGACGACACTGTCGCCGGCGGCAAGGCGGATGCCGCGCACGCCCGTAGAATCGCGACCCTTGAAGACTCGGACCTCGGTGGTCGGGAAGCGGATCGCGCGACCGAGCGCCGTCACCAGCATAACGTCGTCGTTTTCATCACAGATACGGGCATTTACGAGGGAAACTTCACCGGGAAGCTTCATCGCGATCTTGCCGTTGCGCATGACATTGGTGAAGTCGGAGAGCGCGTTCCGGCGGACATCGCCCTCGGAGGTCGCGAAGAAGATCTGCAGAGCTTCCCATTCCTCCTCGGGCACGTCCACGGGCATGATCGCCGCGATCGAAACGCCCACCGGGATCGGCAGGATATTGATGATCGCCTTGCCCTTTGCGGTGCGGCCGCCCAAGGGCAGGCGCCAGGTCTTGAGCTTGTAGACCATGCCGTCGGTGGTGAAGAACAGAAGCTGGGTATGCGTGTTGGCGACAAAGAGGGTGGTGACGACGTCATCTTCCTTGGTGGCCATGCCGCTGAGGCCCTTGCCGCCGCGCCGTTGTGCACGGAAATCGGCCAAGGGCGTGCGCTTGATGTAGCCGCCGGAGGTGATCGTCACGACCATGTCCTCGCGCTCGATCAGGTCCTCGTCGTCCATGTCGCCGGCCCAGTCGACGATCTCGGTGCGACGGGGGACGGCGAAAGCCTCCTTCACCTCGCGCAATTCGTCCGAGATGATCGCCATGATCCGTTCGCGCGATCCCAGGATATCCAAATAATCCCGGATCTTTGCGGCGAGTTCCTGAAGTTCGTCCGTGACTTCCTTCACGCCCATCGCGGTCAGGCGCTGGAGGCGCAGGTCGAGGATCGCGCGGGCCTGCGTCTCGGAGAGGTTGTAGGTCCCGTCCTCGTTGATCGGGTGGGTGGGATCGTCGATCAGTCGGATGTATTCGACGATCTCGTGCGCCGGCCATCGCCGCGTCATCAGCTTTTCGCGCGCCTCCGCCGGATCCGCCGACGAGCGGATCGTGGCGACGACCTCGTCGACATTCGAGACCGCCACGGCTAGGCCGCAGAGGATATGGCTGCGCTCGCGCGCCTTCCGGAGCTCATAGGCGGTGCGGCGCGCCACAACTTCCTCACGGAAGCTGATGAAATGCGTGAGGAAATCACGCAAGCTGAGCGTCTCCGGACGGCCGCCGTTCAGCGCGAGCATGTTGCAGCCGAAGGAGGTCTGCATCGGCGTGAAGCGGAAGAGCTGGTTCAGCACCACTTCCGGCGTGGCGTCACGCTTCAGTTCAATCACCACCCGGACGCCGACGCGGTCGCTCTCGTCCTGCACATGGGCGATGCCCTCGATCTTCTTGTCGCGGACCATCTCGGCGATCTTCTCGATCATCGAGGCCTTGTTGACCTGGTAGGGAATCTCATCAAGAACGATGGCGTAGCGGTCCTTCCTGATCTCCTCGACGCGGGTCTTGGCGCGGACGATGACCGAGCCGCGGCCCTCCAGGTAGGCTTTCCGCGCGCCCGAACGGCCGAGGATCATGCCGCCGGTCGGGAAATCCGGCGCCGGGATGATCTCCATCAACGCTTCCATCGACAGGTCCGGGTTCTCGATCAGCGCCAGCGTGCCGTCTATGACCTCGCCGAGATTATGCGGCGGGATGTTGGTCGCCATGCCGACCGCGATGCCGCCCGCGCCGTTGACAAGCATGTTGGGGAAGCGCGCTGGCAGGACCGTCGGTTCCTTGTCCTTGCCGTCGTAGTTGTCCTGGAAACCCACCGTCTCCTTCTCGATATCGGCGAGAAGCGAGGCGGCGGGCTTGTCCATGCGGACCTCGGTGTAGCGCATGGCCGCCGCGTTGTCGCCGTCCATCGAGCCGAAGTTGCCCTGGCCGTCGAGAAGCGGCAGCGACATGGAAAAGTCCTGCGCCATCCGCACAAGCGCGTCGTAGATCGCCGCGTCGCCATGCGGGTGGTACTTACCCATCACGTCGCCGACGGGGCGGGCGGACTTGCGGTAGGGCTTGTCGTGCGTGTTGCCGGTCTCGTGCATCGCGTAGAGGATGCGTCGGTGTACCGGTTTTAGCCCGTCTCGCAGGTCCGGAATCGCACGGCTCACGATTACGCTCATCGCGTAGTCGAGATAGGCGGTCTTCATCTCCTCCGCGATGTCGACCGAGGGGCCGTCGTAAGCGGGGCGCTTCGGGAATCCATCAGCATTTTCAGGAGTTTCCGGCGTGTCGTTCACGGATGCTCGCCCTCTTTCTTGTCGCCGTGCGATCGGCCTAGATATTGTTGCGCGAGACTATACTCCATGCCATCCATTGGGTGCAATGGCGGCGCGCCCGGTTTCGGGCCGTGCCGGTAACACAATCATAACATATTGTTTTCATTGTCGTTAACCGCGACTCGTGTAGCATGGTGTTGGAAGGCAGTGACGGAGGCAACCATGCGCGCGAGCGAACCGGGCGCCGAAACGGAGCTGATGCTGAAGGGCTACGGGCTCACGACGGCGGAACTTTACTACCGGATGCCGGACTACCGGCATGTACTCAACAGCTTCATCTGGCAGGAATATGACCTCGCCCCGGATTACCCGGAGCTGTTTCGGTTCATCGAATTCTGGCAGGAGCAGATCGAGGGGCCGCTGCATTCGGTGCGGTTTTGCCACCGCAAGCTGATCGGGCCCGGCGAGTGGCGAAACGTCGTCGGCGAGTTCCGGCTTCACTGAGCGGAACTGCTCCTGCGAGGGCCAAGAAAATTGGAGTTTTCTTGGCAAGAATCTTCCCAGTTATCCACCAAACGAAGCACGACGTCTGTGAACGTCGAGCCCCGGTTGCCTCGGGGCGGTTCGGACAGAGCCATTACGTAGTCACTTCGGGTTTTTTGAAAGGGGCCAATATTCTGGGTTCCCCGGCAGAAAGGCACACACATGATCACCGAGTTGAAGTCTGTCCGCGATGTCTGGAAGAAGATGCCCACCCAGCATCACGCGAGGCGCTTCCTGGAGGACGCGGTCTAGGACAATGACCGCTTCTGCCCCCACTGTGGCAGTCTGAGATCGGAGCCAATCCAAGGGAGATCCGTGCGCCCCGGGCTTTGCCAATGCGCTGAAAAGGAGTGTCGTCGACAGTTCACCGTCACGACGAAAACGCCCCTTCACGCGACGAAGCTCGACCTTCGCATCTGGATTGCCGCAATGTTCCTCGTGCTGACCTCATCTAAAGGCATCTCGCCTGTCGTCATGGCGCGCCTCCTCGGGGTGAACCAGAAAACTGCCTGGAAGATCGGCCACGCCATCCGCGAGCTCATGGATGACCGGGACCAGGTCGCTGGCCGCCTATCAGGCGTGGTCGAAGTCGACGAGGTCTTTGTCGGTGGCAAGCCCAAGTTCCGCCATGGCGTGAAGAACAAGCGCGGACGCGGAACTGGCGAGCCCATCGCATTGGTGGCTGCGGCACGCAATGGGCAGGCCCGGGCCGTCTTGATACCGAACGCACAAGGGCGGACGATGAAGCCCATCATGCAGGACTGGATCGACGCGACGTCGGTGCTGATCACGGACAAGAACTCCAGCTACAAGCAGATCGGCGCGGCCTTCGCTGGTCACCTGACCGTGCAGCACAACAAGCGCCAGTATGCCGACCGCAGGACAGGGGCGCACATCAACACCGTAGAGGCTATAAACGCAGTCGTGCAGCGCGCATTGGTCGGCGTGTATCATCGTCTGGGACGAAAGCATCTTCAACGCTATCTCGACGAGATCATCTGGCGCTGGAACCACCGAGTGCCGGAGACGAAAATGCGGAAGCAGAAAGCCTCGTCAGGGCTGACATCGGCCGATACAACGACCTTGTGGAAACCAATCCCGTTAGTCGACCAGATGCGCGGCCTGCTATGTTGCGCCGTGGGCCGCGAGTTGCGTCGCACGCCTGCTTGGGGCCTTCGCTGGCCGTGAGTTCGATCAATGAATGACGATTTCAAGTCGATCATACAGAATGCTGTATTGGGTCTGATAGATCGCGATGCGTGCCCAGCTGACATTGCCACGCGTATGGGCGACCAAGAAGCTTCATTCGAACTCAGCGGGTCATACACCCAGAATCTTCCGAAGCGTCTTTGCCCAAGGTAATCAATCAGCAGTTGCTTCGGACCGGATCCAGGTGAGGAATCTCTGGGCGCCGTGGTTCAATGGCGTTTGCGGCAGGATGATGTGGTAACCGGCGGTCGTGAGCCAGTGGTCCGCGACGGTCATCAGTGTTCCGGCTTCGAGTTCCGGCGCGATCAGCCGGTCCCACAGGGCAAGTCCCTGGCCATCTATGACGGCCTGGACGCGGCTGCCCGAATCCTGCAGCACGAGGCTGGCGCGGCTGGGCTGGTAGGGAAGCCCGGCAGCTTCGTGCCACGCGCGCCACCCCGCGTCGCCCGAACTGTCGCCAAGTAGCGGAATGGATCGCACCGCCTGCTCTATTCCGATTTCTCGGACCTTCTCTGCGACCGGCCGGTTTGCCGTCGGCACCGCCGGGCAGGCGAAGAGCAGTTCATGCGTAAGGTCCGTCCACTCCCCGACCCCCCAGAGGATCGCCAGGTCGACCCTTCTGGTCCGAAGCTCGTCGACCGAATTGATCGGCTCGATTCGAAGGCTCAGGCCCGGATGCGCCTCGAAGAAGCGTGTCAGGCGCGGCGAGAGCCAACGCGACGCGAAATAGGTCAGCGCGCCGATGGTGACCGAATCTGGTCCGCCACCGCGAAGCTCGGCGACTTCGCGGTCGATCTGCGACAGGGCCGACTGCGACACATGCCAGAGACGGCGACCGGCTTCGGTCAGCGCAAGGCGGGCGTTGGCCCGCTCGAACAGCAGGAAGCCCAACTCGTTTTCCAGCTTGGAGATCTGGTAACTGATCGATCCCTTCGACTGGTTCAACACGTCCGCCGCAGCGGTGATGCTGAGGTGTCGTGCGACCATGTCGAACACGGGAAGGGCGTCATAGGATCGGAACCGCATTTCTGTTGTCTAAAATATTCGAACGACTTGTGCAACTCATTGCGTTTGCCTGACCCGCATGGATTGGTCATGTTGCCAAAAATGATGACTGAACGGGAAAAAGCTCAGATCCAGGAGCCGTAACCATTCGAAAATCGGGAACGACCAGATGACGCAAGGCTCGGCCGAAACTCCCTCGATGGCATCCGCGCCCGGTCGATCCGACCGGCAGGTCGGCGGGCGGAGCAGACGGCGCGGCTCGCCCGCGTCCCAGCCATGTTCCGCGCCGGCCTATTTCACGCGGAAGATACCCGCCTATGAACTCTTGGGCGAGGAGGGACTGGTTCGGCTGGAGGAGCAGGCCGACTGGATCCTCAAGGAAGTCGGCATCCGCATCATCGACGATCCGGCCACGCTGGACCTCCTGCGGCAAGTGGGGGCGACGGTCGATGGCACGAGGGTGCGGTTCGATCCCGGCCACGTCCGCTCCCTTTGCAGGACAGCCCCGTCGGAGTTCACCATCCACGCGCGCAACCCCGCGCGCGATGTCCGGATCGGCGGCATGAATGTCGTCACCGCACCCACCTTCGGCCCGCCAATGGTGACCGATCTCGACCGCGGTCGCCGCAAGGGCTCGATCGAGGACTTCCGCAACTTCGTGAAGCTCGGCCATGTGAGCCCATGGATCCATCATTCCGGCGGCTCGGTCTGCGAGCCCGAGGACCTGCCTTTGAACAAGCGCCACCTCGACATGGTGGAGGCGCTGGTCACGCTTTCCGACAAGCCGTTCTGTGGCACATCCTCGGCGCCGGAGCGGGCGCTGGATTCCCTGAAGATGGCGGAGATCGCCTTCGGCGCCGGGCGCATGGCTCGGGACTGCGTGGTCATGGCGGTGGTGAACGTCAACTCGCCGCTCAGCTTCGATCACATCACCACGGGTGTCATGAAGGCCTTCGCCGAAGCGGGGCAGGCCACGCTCATGTCGCCCTTCATGATGGCCGGCGCGATGTCGCCGGTGACGCAGCCCGCCGCCATCGCGCAGGTCCATGCGGAATGCATGGCCGGCATCGCGCTCTATCAGATCTTCAGGCAAGGCGCGCCGATCGTCTATGGCAGCTTCCTGACCACGCTCGACCTGCGCACCGGAGCGCCGACCTACGGCACGCCCGAGGCCAATCTCTCCACCTTCGCCACCTGTCAGTTGGCCCGACGTGTCGGCGTGCCGATCCGCGCGGGCGGCAGGTATACCGGCTCCAAGGCGCCGGATGCGCAGGCGATGATGGAGTCGGTCAACGCGCTGAACGCCGGGATCATGGCGGGCACCAACTTGATCCTGCACGCCGCCGGCTGGATCGAGGGCGGCATGGCGACGAGCTACGAGAAATACGTGATGGACCTCGACCATATCGGCGCGCTCGGTCGGCAGATGCAGGGGCTCGTGCTCGATGACAACCAGATGGGTCGCGACGCCTATCGCGAGACCGCCCTGGGCGAGAACTTCCTCGGCGTCGACCATACGCAGCGGAACTTCAAGGCGGCGAACTACATGTCGGACCTCGCCGATACCGGTCCCTACGAGCACTGGGCCGAAAAGGGCAGCCTCGACATGGCTCGGCGCGCCAATCGCAAATGGAAGGACATGCTCGCGGCCTATGAACGCCCGCCGATCGACGCCGCGGTTGCCGAGGAGGTTGCAGCCTTCGTCGCCCGCCGCAAGTCAGAGATGCCGGATGAGTGGTACTGAGGAAGGGCGGAATCGGTGATGCATGATATCAATCTGAAACTGGCCCATTTCCCCGCGACCACCGATGCCGAGATCCTCGACATAAGCATTGGCGGCCTCCTGCGCGACGTAGCGGCCAGGCACGGGCAGGCCGAGGCTCTGGTCGAGGTGCGGCAGGACGGCACCACGGGACGGCGCTGGACCTATGCCGAGCTTCTGACCGGGGCGGAGCGGCTGGCGCAAGACCTATCCACCCGGTACGCACCGGGCGAGCGGGTTGTGGTCTGGGCGCCGAACATCCCTGAGTGGATCTTAATGGAATATGCCTGTGGGCTGGCGGGCCTGGTTCTGGTCACTGCCAATCAGTCCTTCCAGGCGCGTGAACTGGCCTATGTGCTGGAACAATCCGGCGCAGTCGGCTTGTTTATGGTGCGTGAATTCCGCGGCAACCCAATGGCTGAGATCGCTCAGGACGCCACCCGCGGCAATGCCCGTATTCGCGAGGTCGTCGATCTGGAGGACGAACACGTCCTTCATTCGGGAGGGCCCCGCGCCGCGAACCTGCCGGATGTGCGCCCCGGTGACGCGGCGCAGATCCAGTATACCAGCGGCACGACCGGCTTTCCCAAGGGCGCGGTGCTGAGCCACAAGAACCTTGTGAACAACGCCCGACTTTTTTGCAACCGAGCGCAGGTCGGTCCGCATTCCGTCTGGGCGAACTTCATGCCGCTCTTTCACACGGCGGGCTGCGCGACAGGGGCGCTCGGGTGCCTTCAAGCCGCGTGCAGGATGTTGCTTATCCAGCGATTTGACGCCGACGTCTTCGCACGACTGATCGAGGAGCAGGGGGTCACCACCTGCTTTGCGGTGCCGACCATGCTCTTCAACCTCCTGGAGACGTTGGGACGAAAGCCTCGCGACATGTCCTCACTGAAGGTAATTACCACCGGCGGAGCCCCTGTCCCGCCAGATCTGGTGCGACGCGTGCGGGATCGTCTGGGCTGCCACTTGCTTTCCGCTTTTGGTCAGACCGAACATAGCCCGATGATCTGCCTAAACCCGGTCGGGGCGACACTTGAACAGATCGTCGAAACGGCGGGTCAGCCGCTGCCGCGGACCGAGGTCTCGATCCGGTCCACCAAAGACAACCGAGTGATGCCGATCGGAGAAGTGGGCGAGATCTGCGCGCGCTCCTACGCGGTGATGATCGGCTACAACGACAATCCGGAGGCCACTGCCGCGGCCATCGACGCGGAAGGCTGGCTGCACACGGGCGATCTGGGCACGATGGATGCACAGGGCTTTGTCCGGGTCACGGGCAGGGTAAAGGACATGATCATCCGCGGCGGCGAAAACCACTTCCCAGCCGAGATAGAGGCGGTGTTGGTGACACACCCCGAAGTCATCCAGGCGGCTGTCGTGGGCCTGCCGGACGAGAAGTGGGGCGAGGTGATCGCGGCATTCATCCTGTCCGAGGCACCACCCGACATGGCCGGCCTACGCAGCCATTGCCGGGCGCATTTGTCCGCCCAGAAAACCCCGTCAATCTGGGTCCGAGTTCAGGATTTCCCGCTGACCGGGTCAGGAAAGGTGCAGAAATTTGCCATTCTGGAAAAGTTCCTCGCAGGAAACTACGGGGAGCTTCTTGAATGACGGTACGGATTGAAAAGGACGGCCCTGTCTGGACGGTGATCCACTTCCGACCCGAGGCGCGGGGGGCGATGGACCCGGCCAGCGCGACCGCGCTCTACGACGCTTTCCGCGACTTCGACGCCGACGACACCGCGAGTGTTGCCGTCTTCTGGGGCGAGGGCGGGGCGTTCTGTTCAGGCTGGGACCTGATACATGCCGCATCTCTTGCCGGGGCCGAGGTGCTCGACGCGTTCGACTTCCCCGACGAAGGTGAGCCGCCCATGGCGGCGATGGGGCCAAGCCGGCTCGACCTGTCGAAGCCGGTGATCGCCGCCATCGCCGGGCCGGCCGTGGCGGGGGGGATGGAACTCGCGCTCTGGGCCGACATCCGGGTGATGGAGGAAACCGCCTACATGGGCGTCTATTGCCGCCGCTGGGGCATTCCCCTGATCGACGGCGGCACCGTCCGTCTGCCGCGCCTGGTGGGTGAGGGTCGGGCGATGGACCTGATCCTGACCGGACGCCGCGTGGATGCGGACGAGGCGTTGCGGATCGGGCTTTGCGAATACGTGGTGCCCGAGGGCGAGGCGCGCGCCCGGGCCGAGGCGCTGGCCCATGAGATCACCCGCTTCCCGCAAAGCTGCATGCGCGCCGACCGCCGCTCGACGCTGGCCCAGCACGGGCTGAGCGAACGTGAGGCGCTTAGGCAGGAATGGCGGGGCAGCAAGGCCGAAGTCGGAAAGGGGGTCGAGGGGGCAGCCCGTTTCGCCGGCGGCAAGGGGCGTGGGGGCGATTTCAGTGACGTATGACCTGACCCTGACCACTCCCCACGTTCCTGCGCAGACCGACATGGCAACGCGCGAGGTCACCATCGGGAACCTCCTGCGTAAAGTCGCCCAAGCGCGGCCCAAGGCCAAAGCACTGCTCGAGGTGCGGCAGGACGGCACCACGGGACGGCGCTGGACCTACGGAGAGCTTCTGACCGAGGCCGAGCGGCTGGCCACGGCGCTCTCCACCCGCTTCGCGCCGGGGGAACGGGTGGTAGTCTGGTCGCCGAACATTCCCGAATGGGTGCTGGTCGAGCTGGCCGCTGCCCTTGCCGGGCTGGTGCTGGTGACCGCAAATCCCGCGCTTCAAGCGAAGGAACTGGCCTATGTGCTGGAACAATCGGGTGCGGTCGGGCTCCTCCTGGTCGCGGCGTTCCGCGGCAATCCGTTGGCGCGGATCGGGGCCGAGGTGGCGGCCAGCCTCCCGGCGATCCGCGAAGTGACCGACATGGAGAGCGACGCGCTCTTCGCTCATGGCCAGCGGCCCGCGCATCTGCCGAAGGTCGCGCCGGGCGATGCGGCGATGATCCAGTACACATCCGGGACCACCGGTTTTCCGAAGGGCGCGGTGCTGAGCCACCGTGGCCTCGTCAACAACGCGCGCTTTTATGCGACGCGCTGCGGGGTCACCGAGGACACCGCCTGGGTCAATATCATGCCGATGTTCCACACCTCCGGCTGCGGCATGGTCACGCTTGGCTGCCTTCAGGCGGGCTGCCGCATGGTGCTGGTCAGCCGCTTCGATCCGGACGTCGTGCTCGACCAGATCGCCCGGACCCGCGCCGACATCATTCTTGGCGTGCCCACGATGATCGTAGCGCTTCTCGATGCGCAAGAGGAACGGCCGCGCGACCTCTCCAGCCTGAAACTCGTCAGCTGCGGCGGTTCAATGGTGGCGCCGGAGTTGGTGCGGCGGGTGCAAAAGACCTTCGGCAGCGGCTTCTCCACGCTCTACGGCCAGACCGAGCACTGCCCGGTCATCACCCAGCACCATATCGACGACACGATCGAGGATATCTGCGGAACCACCGGCCAGCCCCTGCCGCAGACTGAGGTCTCGATCCGCCGGGTCGAGGACAATCGCGTCCTGCCGGTAGGCGAGGTCGGCGAGATTTGCGCGCGGGGCCCTTGCGTCATGCTCGAATACCACGCCAACCCGCAGGCAACCGCCGCAACTGTCGATGCGATGGGTTGGCTCCATACTGGCGATCTCGGGCGGATGGATGCGCGCGGCTATGTCACCGTAACCGGCCGCGTGAAGGACATGATCATCAGGGGCGGCGAGAACCATTTCCCGGCCGAGATCGAGAACGTGCTGCTCAATCACCCGCAGGTGGCCGAGGTCGCCGTCGTCGGCCTGCCCGATCCGAAATGGGGCGAGGTGATCGGTGCCTTCATCCGTTCCACGGGCGGCCCATTGGACAAGGCGGCGCTGCACGCCCACTGCCGGGCCGAGATGTCGCCGCAGAAGACGCCCAATGTCTGGTGCCAGGTCGACGCGTTCCCGCTGACCGGCTCGGGCAAGATCCAGAAATTCGTGCTCCGCGACCGGTTCGTCGCGGGCGATTACCCCGAACTCTGACCGAGGAGGCAGCCAATGCAGGATGCCCGCAACTTCTACATCAACGGCAAATGGGTCGCGCCGCGCGACGGCCGCGACATGCCGGTCCGCAACCCCTCGACCGAGGAGGTGATCGCGACGATCTCGCTTGGTGGGCAAGCCGATACCGATGCTGCGGTCGCCGCAGCCAAGGCCGCGTTCCCAGTCTGGGCCGCAACGTCGAGAGAGGCCCGCGTCGCGGCGATGGAACGGCTGATGGAAGCCTACAAGACCCGCGCCGAGGAGACGGCGCAGGCGATCAGCGCAGAGATGGGCGCGCCGGTCACGCTTGCCCGCACAGCGCAGGTCGGCGCGGGGGCCGGGCATCTGAAAACGACGATCCGCGCGCTGAAGGCGTTCGAGTTCGAGCGCAGCCTCGGTGACCACGCGCCCGGCGACGTGATCCTGCATGAGCCGATCGGCGTCTGCGCGCTGATCACACCCTGGAACTGGCCGATGAACCAGGTGATGCTGAAGGTCGCCCCGGCGCTCGCGGTGGGCTGCACGATGGTGCTGAAACCCTCCGAGCTGTCGCCGCTTTCCGCGATGCTTCTGGCCGAGATGATCGACGCCGCAGGCTTCCCTCCCGGCGTCTTCAACCTCGTGAACGGTGACGGCGCCGGGGTGGGCAGCCTGCTTTCCGCCCACCCGGACATTGACGTGGTCAGCTTCACCGGCTCCACCCGCGCGGGCGTGGCAATCACCAAGGCGGCTGCCGACACCGTTAAGCGGGTCAGCCTCGAACTTGGCGGCAAGGGTGCCAACATCATCTTCGCCGATGCCGACGACAAGGCGGTCATGCGCGGCGTCCGGCACTGCTTCAACAATTCCGGCCAGTCCTGCAACGCGCCGACCCGGATGCTGGTCGAGCGGCCGCTCTACGATCAGGCGGTGGCGACCGCCCAGACGGTCGCCGAGAAGACCGAGGTCGGACCGGCCGAGATCGAGGGGCGCCAGATCGGGCCGGTCGTGTCGGAGACGCAGTTCAACAAGATCCAATACTTGATCAAGAAAGGCATCGACGAGGGCGCAACGCTCGTGGCCGGCGGCATGGGCCGCCCCGACGGGCTCAAACGGGGCCATTTCGTGCGGCCTACGGTGTTTGCCGATGTCACCCCCGAGATGACCATCTGGCACGAGGAGATCTTCGGGCCGGTCCTGTCGATCACCCCCTTCGACAGCGAGGAAGAAGCCATCCGACTGGCCAACGGCACGCCCTACGGCCTCACGAACTACATTCAGACCGCCGACAAGGCGCGCGCGCGTCGGGTGGCGCGGCAGCTGCGTTCGGGCATGGTCGAGATGAACGGAAAGCTTGGCGGCGCCGGCTCGCCCTTCGGCGGCATGAAGCAGTCCGGAAACGGCCGCGAAGGCGGGGTCTGGGGGCTCGAGGAATTCCTCGAGGTCAAGGCCGTCAGCGACTGGGAGTAGGCATGGCGAAGGTTCTTTTCGACCGCGACGGCCGGATCGGGCGGATCACATTAAACCGCCCCGACGTATTGAACGCCATCGACGATGACCTGCCGCGCGAACTGGCCGATGCGGTGGCCCGCGCCGATGCCGACCGGGGCGTCCATGTGATGGTGCTGTCCGGCGCCGGCAAGGTGTTCTGCGCGGGCTACGACCTTGCCCACTACGCGCAAGGAAAGGGGCCGAACAAGGTGGTGCAGGAGATGCCCTGGGACCCGATGCAGGACTACCAGTTCATGTGGGCCAACACGCAGGCGTTCATGTCGCTTTTCCGGGCGATGAAGCCGGTGATCTGCAAGGTGCATGGGTTCGCCGTCGCGGGCGGCTCCGACATCGCGCTCTGCGCCGACATCACGATCATGGGCGACACCGCCGAGATCGGCTACATGCCGACCCGTGTCTGGGGTTGTCCGACGACCGCGATGTGGGTCTACCGGCTCGGGCCTGAGAAGGCCAAGCGGATGATGTTCACCGGCGACAGGATTGCGGGGCCCGAGGCGGCCGAGATGGGGCTGGTGCTGAAATCCGTGCCTGACGACCGGCTGGATTCGGAGGTCGAGGCACTCGCCGCCCGCATGGCGACGGTGCCGATCAACCAGCTGGCCATGCAGAAGTTGGTGATCAACCAGGCGATGGAGGCCACGATCACCCAGACCCAGCGGCTGGCGACGGTCTTCGATGGCATCAGCCGTCACTCGCCCGAGGGGCTGACCTTCAAGGCGCGCGTCGAGGAGGTCGGCTGGAAGCAGGCGGTCCGGGAGCGTGACGAGGGCACCTACGACTGGACCGCGAACGAGCCGTTTGACGCAAGCCGCTGAGCTTTTCCAAAGAGCGTTTTGCTCGTTCTTAGCTGAGAGGCGGGTAATCTGAGCACTTGGAATCGGTCCTTAATGCGATCAGTGCGGTGACGGCCCGCTAACCGCCGTCTTGCCGAATTGAATATCCAAGGTGCGCCACAATCGGCCGTCCGCCAACCGCAGTGAAAGTCCGAAGGACCGCGAAGCTGTTGTCCGGGGGGGCATAACACTTGCTTTTTCTCGTGGACAATAGGGAAAATCTTTGAAGATTTTTGTGGCGCCCTTGGTGGCGGTCGGCGCGTTGCCGGGATCAGACGCCGCGCTTGTTACCCCAGATCAGCACATGCAGCTGTGGCAGGATGCGCGGGCGGAACCATCCGTCGGCCAGCGTCCGCTCCACCAGCCACTCCATGCGCGCAAGAACCCCGTCCATGTCGATGGTTGCATCCTCCTCCTCGGGCGGGGGCGGGGTATGGTTGCCGGGCTGGAGATAGAGCGGCAGGTCGGGGTGGCGCTCCGCCGCCTCGCGGGCCCAGAGATAGTCGGCCTCGTCGAAGATCACGATCTTCATCACCGCCGCGGCCGTGTCCGCGGCCGTCACGCAGGCATCGAACCGCACCCAGTCCACCACCTCGCCGGACGAGGGCGGCTTGGGGCTGAGGATCAGCATGTCGAGCGCGGCGAACCAATCCTGGGCGACCGAGCCCTGCGTCTCCAGCGCGAAGCGGTAGCCTTCGGCCTTTCCCATCGCGATCAGCGGCGCGAAATCCTGGATTGCCGGATTACCGCCCGAGAGCGAGACCGTGAGCGGCCGGCCGCCGGAAAGTGCCGTCACCCGCGCCCAGACCTCCGCCGCCGTCATCGGCGCCCATTCATTCCGAAACCGGCTCTCGACCGCATGGAGGCTGTCGCACCAGGCACAGCGGTAATCGCAGCCGCCGGCGCGGACGAAGACCGTTGGCGCACCGATCAGCGCGCCTTCGCCCTGGATGGTCGGGCCGAAGATCTCTGCGATGCGCAACGTCACGGCCGGTACTCGGCCCAGGTCTTCGGGGTTTCGCTGACCCTTACCGCGCTGACTTCCGGCCAGCGCGCGCGGGCCCAGTCGAACAGCGCGCGCGCGATGTGCTCCGAAGTCACGCGGTCGTCGCCGAAGACATCGTTGAGATGGCGGTGGTCGAGGGTCTCGTCGATATGCGCCTTCAGGGGCGCGAGCTCGCGGTAGTCGCGCACGAAGCCGTTCGCATCCAGCTCGGCGGCGGCAAGCTCGACCTCGACGACATAATTGTGGCCATGAAGCCGCGCGCAGGGATGGTCCCCGGGCAGGTGCTTCAGCTGGTGCGAGGCCGAGAAGGCGAATTCCTTGGTGATCCTGTACATCAGCGCCCCGCCGCCGCGACTGCGACTTTCCAGAAATCGGAATCTGCGTAGATCGTGGGGTCCGCGACGCCGGCGAGATGGAAGGCCTCGCGCCGCTCGACACAGGTGCCGCAGCGGCCGCAATGGGTCTCGGCCCCCTTGTAGCAGGACCAGGTTTCGGCAAATGGCGTGCCATGCTTCGCGCCCGCCGTGACGATCGCCGATTTCGGCAGATGCACGAAGGGTGTGAAGAGGCGCACCGCGGCATAGCCGTCGAGCGCGTGGCGCTGCATTTCCTCGAACGCTGAGACGAAGCCGGGGCGGCAGTCGGGATAGATGAAGTGATCGCCACCATGGACGGCGGTCGCCACCGCATCGGCCTTCTGGGCGGCGGCGATGCCAAAGGCGATGGCGAGCATGATCGCGTTGCGGTTCGGCACCACGGTGATCCGCATCGTCTCCTCGGCGTAGTGCCCGTCGGGCACGTCGACATCATCGGTCAGCGCCGAGCCGGAGAGATGTGCGCCGATCGCGCGCATGTCGATGAGGTCGTGAGGTACGCCAAGCCTGGCGGCGCATTTCGCGGCGAAGTCGAGCTCCTTCCGGTGCCTTTGGCCGTAATCGAAGGAGACGAGGCGGACGAGCTCGTGCTCGGCCGCGACCATGTGGGCGAGCGATACGGAATCGAGCCCGCCAGAGCAGATGACGACAGTCTTCATTTCGGACCCTTGTTTTAGCGAACCGGGTAGGCTGCGACCGGTGCCCCGGGTTCGCCCCGGAGCGGCGGCTTCCTAGCAGGTGTCGGGTCCGAAGGGAAGCCGGTCGCTGCCCTTGCAGGTGCGCCGGAGGCGACGCATGATGCCGCCGATTCCGTATGGGAGACGACATGAAAGCGCGCGTGAAATGGGCCGAGGCCCGCACCTTCGTCGGCGAGGTGACGACCGGTCACAAGATCGCCTTCGGCACAGCGCACGGTGAGGGCGCCAAGCCGGGGCCGAGCCCGATGGAGCTGGTGCTGATCGGCACCGGCGGCTGTTCGGCCTATGACGTGGTCTCGATCCTCGAGAAGGGCCGCCAGCGGGTCGAGGATTGCGTGGTCGAGCTCGAAGCCGACCGGGCCGAGACCGAACCGAAGGTCTTCACCCGCATCCACATGCATTTCATCGTCAAGGGCCGGGGGCTCGACCCGAAGAAGGTCGAACGGGCGATCGAGCTCTCGGTGGAGAAATACTGCTCGGCCTCGGCGATGATGGCCAAGACCGCGGAGCTCACGCATGATTTCGAGGTGATCGACACCACGGATTGATGGCGTCACGTCAGGCGGATCCGCATGGTATCCGTCGCCGGATCGAACGGCCGACGGAGCATCTCGTTGTAGAGCGGCAGCGCGGGGACGACCTTCTCGGCGAGAAGCGCGTCGAGATCGTCCCAGCCGTTCCAGCGTTCGACGAGATGGACCGTGTCCTCCGTTCCCTCCTTCAGGCCGAAGTCGTAGGAGACGCAGCCGAACGCTTCGGCATCGGGCCTGCCATAGGCGGCGAGGGCGCCGAGGCAACGGGCCGCGTTCTCGGCGTCCTTGCACTCCAGCGTCACGACATGCACAGATCGACCGGTGCCCGTGGTCATCTGGTCGGCTCCATCCCGTAAATCCGTTCAGGGGCATCCTGCGCCGACCGCGAGCGGCGCGGTATCCGGACCGTGCCAATGAGCGTCGAGAAACTGCCAGACCTGGACCTTCCCGATTTCGGCGACCTCGTCGATGCGGTGCGGCCGGTCCTGTCCTACGGCTGGCGCGCCGAGGGGGCGCACCGCGCGGCCGCCCATGCCCCTGCGCGCGGCCATATCATCCAGCCCAGGAGCGGCGCTTACTGGGTGCTTACGGGCGAGGGGACCTGGCTCGTGCCTGCGGGCCTCGCGATCTGGATCCCGCCCGGCATGCATCACGAGGTCTATTCGCACGGTTCGGTCATGGCCCGCATCCTCTTCGTCGAGCCGGCCCATGCCGGACTGCTGCCTGCCCGCGCGGGCACCGTCAAGGTCAGCCCGCTGCTCGACGCCCTCCTGTCGCGGACCGTGGACTACGGCAACGCCTATCCGCCCGAAGGGCCGGAAGCGCGGCTCGCGCGGGTGATGCTCGACGAACTGGCCGCGATGGAGTTCGCGCCGCTGCCGCTGCCGGTCTCGAAGGAGCCGCGGCTCGCGCGGGCGATGGAGCGGGTGATCGCGGCACCCGAGGCAAACGAAAGCATCGAGGATCTGGCGAAGGCCGCTGGCGCGAGCCCGCGCACGCTCGCACGGCTCTTTCGGGCCGAAACCGGCATGACCTACACGCAGTGGCGCACGAACCTGCTTCTTGCGAATGCGCTCGAGCGGCTGGAGAAGGGCGCGAGCGTGACAGAAGTGGCGCTCGATCTCGGCTACGCGAGCCCGTCGAGCTTCGCCTTTGACTGCCGCAGCAGGCTTGGCGTGCCGCCGGGGAAGTTTCGCGCGAGATCGGATTAGCGCTCATTGCGCCAGCATCCTCCTCGCGCCGAACCCGTCGCGAGGAGGGTCATACCGGCCGCCTGGAGGGATCTGGCCCGGAAGGCACATGCGCGATCAGAAAATCAGGTGAAACCGCACGACGCTACAGCCGTGCGGTACCGCTTCAGGAGGGATGCCTCAGCCGGCCTTGGCCTGGCGCTTGCGCTCGTGCGGGTCGAGGAAGCGTTTCCTCAGCCGCACGATCTTCGGCGTGACCTCGACGAGCTCGTCGTCCTCGACATAGGCGATGGCCTCTTCGAGGCTCATCCGCACCGGCGGCGTCAGACGCACCGCCTCGTCCGTGCCCGAGGCACGGATATTGGTCAGCTTCTTGCCCTTCAGGGGGTTCACCTCGAGGTCGTTATCGCGGCTGTGCTCGCCGATGATCATGCCCTCGTAGACCTGCTCCTGCGCACCGATGAAGAGCTTGCCGCGCTCCTCGAGGTTCCAGAGCGCATAGGCGACCGAAACGCCGTTCTCCATGGAAATCAGCACGCCCACGCGGCGGCCTTCGATCGCGCCCTTGTGCGGCGCCCAGCCGTGGAAGATGCGGTTGAGAACGCCGGTGCCGCGGGTGTCGGTCAGGAACTGGCCGTGATAGCCGATGAGCCCGCGCGAGGGCACATGAGCGACGATCCGGGTCTTGCCGACGCCGGCGGGCTTCATCTCGACGAGATCGCCCTTGCGCTGTCCGGTGAGCTTCTCGATCACGACGCCGGAGTACTCGTCGTCGACATCGACGATGACCTCCTCGATCGGCTCCATCCGCACGCCGTTCTCCTCGCGGAAGATCACGCGCGGGCGCGAGATCGAGAGCTCGAAGCCCTCGCGGCGCATGTTCTCGATGAGAACGCCCATCTGGAGTTCGCCACGACCCGAGACGATGAAGGCCTCGCCGCCCGGCGTGTCCTCGATCTTGATCGCGACGTTGGACTCGGCCTCCTTCATCAGCCGCTCGCGGATCACCCGCGACTGGACCTTGTTGCCGTCCTTGCCGGCCAAGGGGCTGTCATTGATGCCGAAGGTGACCGAGATCGTCGGCGGGTCGATCGGCTGCGCGGGCAGCGGCACGTCGATCGCCGGATCGCAGAGCGTGTCGGCGACGGTGGCCTTGGTCATGCCGGCGACGGTGACGATGTCGCCCGCCTGCGCCGCATCGATCGGGGTCTGGGCGAGACCGCGGAAGGCAAGGATCTTGGTCACGCGGAACTGCTCGATCCGCTCGCCCTTGCGGCTGAGCGCCTTGACCTGGTCGCCGACCTTGAGCGTGCCGGATTCCACCCGGCCAGTGAGGATGCGGCCGATGAACGGATCGGCGGAAAGCGTCGTCGCGAGCATCCGGAACGGCTTTTCAGCGTCGGCGATCTGGCGCGGCGCGGGGACATGTTTCACGATGAGATCGAAGAGCGCGGACAGATCCTTGCGCGGCCCGTCCAATTCCGCGTCCGCCCAGCCGGCGCGGCCCGAGGCATAGAGATGCGGGAAGTCGAGTTGCGCGTCGTCGGCGCCGAGGTTGGCGAAGAGGTCGAAGACCTCGTTCAACGCCCGGTCGGGCTCAGCATCGGGCTTGTCGACCTTGTTCAGCACCACGATCGGGCGAAGCCCCAGCGCCAGCGCCTTCGAGGTCACGAACTTCGTCTGCGGCATCGGCCCTTCGGCGGCGTCGACCAGAAGCACCACGCCGTCGACCATGTTGAGGATCCGCTCGACCTCGCCGCCGAAATCGGCGTGGCCGGGCGTGTCGACGATGTTGATCCGGGTGCCGCCATGTTCGACCGAGGTGCATTTGGCGAGGATGGTGATGCCGCGTTCGCGCTCGATATCGTTGGAATCCATCGCCCTTTCGGAGACCTGCTGGTTCTCCCGGAAGGCGCCGGATTGCTTGAGAAGCTCGTCCACGAGCGTGGTCTTGCCGTGGTCAACGTGTGCGATGATCGCGATGTTGCGAAGGTCCATGGGGTCCGCCAATTCCTGAGGTTGGCGCCCCGATAGAGGAAAACCGGCCCGATGGCCAGTGCCAATCAAGCCGCGATGTAGCGGTCGCGACGGTGATTGACGGCGATCACGAGGTTCACCACCAGCGCCCCGAGCGCCGAGATCGCGACGGTTCCCGCGTCCCGGAGCGTCAGCGCGGCGGCGAAGACGCAGACGTCGAAGGCAAGCTGGGTCCAGCCGGCACGGAACCCGGTCCGGTCCTGGAGATAGAGCGCGACGATGCCGACGCCGCCGAGGCTCGCGCCATGCCGGAAGAGCGCCAGGAGCGCCGCGCCGGAGATCGCGCCGAAGAGGACCGCGCCGAGCACCGGGTCGAGGGCGGCGAAACTCAGCCAGCGCGGCAGGACCATGGCGAGCCCCGACATCAGCGCCACCGCGACGAAGGTCTTGACGACGAAGCGCCCGCCCATGCGACGGTAGCCGAGCCAGTAGAACGGCAGGTTGATCGCGAAGAAGACCGGTCCGAACCCCCAGCCCGTCGCATAGGAGATCAGCACCGCCAACCCCGCGGTCTGGCCGGTGACAAGGCCGAGATGGGTCAGGATCGTGATCCCGAACGCCGCCATGCCGGCCCCGAAGAGGATGCCCTGGGCGTCGTCGATCGCGCTGTGATGCGTGGAGTCGGTCATTGCCCCGGAATGCGTCCGCGCGCGCGGTCGGTCCAGTGCTCACGGTGTCGCAGGGCTGACCCGACGGTCCGGACGCCCGCGCCCGTCTTCTTCATTGCCAAAATACCCCGGGGGGCGCGGGGGGCAGCGCCCCCCCCCGGATCGCCCCGGATTTCATCCGGGGCGAAACCCTTCAGGCCAGCGCCTTGTTCAGGTATTCGTCGACCTTCTCGAGATAGCCCATCGTGGTGAGCCACTTCTGGTCCGGCCCGACCAGGAGCGCGAGGTCCTTGGTCATGAACCCGTCCTCCACCGTCTGCACCGTCACCTTCTCCAGCGTCTCGGCGAATTTCTGCAGCGCCGCGTTGCCGTCGAGCTTGGCGCGGTGCTTGAGGCCCCCGGTCCAGGCGTAGATCGAGGCGATCGAGTTCGTCGAGGTCTCCTTGCCGGCCTGGTGCTGGCGGTAGTGCCGCGTCACCGTGCCATGCGCCGCCTCGGCTTCAACGGTCTTTCCGTCCGGCGTCATCAGCACCGAGGTCATGAGGCCGAGCGAACCGAAGCCCTGCGCCACGGTGTCCGACTGCACGTCGCCGTCGTAGTTCTTGCAGGCCCAGACATAGCCGCCCGACCATTTCAGCGCCGAGGCCACCATGTCGTCGATCAGGCGATGCTCGTAGGTGATGCCGGCGGCCTTGAACTTGTCGGCGAATTCCTCGTCGAAGACCTTCTGGAAGAGATCCTTGAAACGGCCGTCATAGGCCTTGAGGATGGTGTTCTTGGTGGACAGATACACCGGCCAGCCCTTGACGAGACCGTAGTTCATCGAGGCCCGCGCGAAGTCGATGATCGACTGGTCGAGGTTGTACATCGCCATCGTCACGCCGGCGCCGGGGGCGTCGAAGACTTCCTTCTCGATGACCTCGCCGTCGTCGCCGACGAACTTGATCGTCAGCTTGCCCTTGCCGGGAAAGCGGAAGTCGGTGGCGCGGTACTGGTCGCCGAAGGCATGGCGGCCGACGACGATCGGCTGGGTCCAGCCCGGCACGAGGCGGGGCACGTTCTGGCAGATGATCGGTTCGCGGAAGATCACGCCGCCAAGGATGTTGCGGATCGTGCCGTTCGGGCTCCTCCACATCTGCTTCAGCCCGAATTCCTCGACGCGCTGCTCGTCCGGCGTGATCGTCGCGCATTTCACGCCGACGCCATGCTGCTTGATCGCATTCGCGGCATCGATGGTGATCTGGTCGTCGGTGCGGTCGCGCTCCTCGATGCCGAGATCGTAGTATTTCAGATCGATGTCGAGATAGGGCAGGATCAGCTTTTTCTTGATGAAGTCCCAGATGATCCGGGTCATCTCGTCGCCGTCGAGTTCGACGACGGGGTTTTCAACCTTGATCTTCGACATTCTCTTCTCCGCTTGAGGACTGACTCGTTGCCGGTGACATAGCGGAAATCACGGGGTCTGGAAAGATGGTATGCGGTGGTATACCGAAATTTGAAAGAAATCTGATGGCCGGGCAGGGGCTGCCCGGCCTGGCGGGTCAGTGCCCCTTGTGCTCGGGGGCCGAAATCGTCAGCCCGACGGCCGGATGGTCGAGCTTCGCTTCGGGATTGGCGGGGTCGGGCAGCTCCGACCACGAGACTTCGCCGTCGGCACAGGTCTGGGTGACGACGAAATAGAGTGTCGTGCCGGGGTCCAGCTCGGGGTCGATCGTGCCGCGGAAGCTGAACTCGTCGAACCACTCGTCGGGCAGCACGCCCGTCCAGGTGATCTCGGTGACGCCCTCGCTCACCGGCTTGCCATGATTCATGTAGGTCTTGGCATGGCTCGCCTTGACGGTCTCCAGCCCCCAGCCGGCCTTGGGCATCGGCTTGACCGAGAAGACGCCCTCCGGAAGCCGGACATGGACCTTCTCGGTCGCCTGGCCCTCGCAGCCATGCGGGATGCGCAGCACGGCCTTGTAGGTGGTGCCGGCCGCGGCCTCAGGTGTCTCGAAGCTGGCATGGGCGAGCGCGGCGGAGCCGGGGATGAGGGCGGCGAGCGCGAGGGCCGCCGCGGTGATGCGGGTGACGTTCATGTCTGTACCTGATGTCTTGAGTTTTGGGTCGCGCCGTGGCGCGGGATGGATGTCGTCAGGTATGCCGTGGCGGTGCGTTCGACGGGGGACGGTGCCAGCGTCGAGGGCTGACGAGGCGCCGTGCGGTCGCGCGGCGGGTCGGGGTGATCCGGCGGCGCGCCTGCCGAAGGGGAATTGCGGGCGCCGTGAGCATGCCGGGCGTCGCGATCTGGCAATAGTCGCAATGCGCATGGGTGCCGGTTCCCGAGGGGCCGTCGCCACAGACCTCGCCGATGGCGGCAACCGGCGACGGCACGAGCGCCGTGCGCGCGAGATCCACCGCCATCCGCCCGGCCGCAAGCGGCCCGGTGGCAAGTCCGACAAGCAGAAGAATGCGGACAAGACGATGAAACAAGGAGGTTTTTCCGGGCTGCTCTATTGCATGCCACTCACGCCAAACGCCCGGGAATGTCCAGCGCCTTTCTGTCGCAGGCAGCTACGACAGATCGGGGAAGAAGGCCTGAAGCCGCGCCCGAACATAGGTCCAGATCGACGGCGCGCCGCGCGCGACCTTGGCGCCGACACGGGCTTCAAGCTGTTCGAAAGTCACCTCGTATTCGGTCCAGCTGCCGCCGCCCGAGGCGAGGTTGTGCAGGACCGGCTGCACCCGGTCGAGCGACTTGGCGAAGATCGCATCGGGCGTGACCGCCGCCTCGAACTCTTCCCAGAGCGCGCGGAGCTCGGTGCCGAGGTCGGCCGGCAGCAGGCCGAAGATCCGGTCGGCGGCGCGGGCCTCGGCCGCGGCCACTTCGGCCGAGCCATGCGCCTCGCCATTCGCGGAATGGATCGGCACGTCGCCCACGTCGATCTCCACCAGATCGTGCAGGAGCAGCATCTTCACCACCCGGTCGATGGTCACGCCGGGACCGGCGTGATCGGCGAGCACAAGAGCATACAGTGCCAGATGCCAGCTGTGTTCGCCCGAGTTCTCGCGTCGCGAGCCGTCGGCAAGCGTTGTGGCGCGGATCACCTGCTTGAGCTTGTCCGCCTCCATCAGGAAGGCGAACTGGGCATCGAGCCGGGCACTCATCCCTTTCGTGCCGCCAGCGCCTTCCTGAGCCGCGCCTCGAGGAACAGGCGCGCCTTGGCGTCGGCGCGCTGTGCCCGGATCGCGGCCATATAGGCCTCCTGCAAGGCCGAGGAGGCGGCTTCGACGATCTTGTTGACCTCGGTCACCAGCGCTTCGTCGCCGGTCTCCTCGACCGCCGCGAGCACGTCTGCGGCAAGCGCAATCCCGAGCTCTTCCGTCGTATGCATCGGCTTACCGCGTCTGCTCGCCGAGCCGTCGGCGGACATAGGCCTGCACGGTCGAGATCATCGGCGCCATCTGCTCTTCCTCGTTCTCGAAGAAATGCCCTGCGCCCTCGATCTGCTCGTGGGTGATGGTGATGCCCTTCTGCTCGCGGAGCTTGGACACGAGCGCGGCGGTATCCTTCGGCGGCGCCACCCGGTCGGCAGTACCGTTGATGATCAGGCCCGAGGAGGGGCAGGGCGCGAGGAACGAGAAGTCGTACATGTTGGCCGGCGGCGACACGCTGATGAACCCGGTGATCTCGGGCCGGCGCATGAGAAGCTGCATGCCGATCCAGGCGCCGAACGAGAAACCCGCGACCCAGCAATGCTTGGAATTGGGGTTCATCGCCTGCAGATAGTCGAGCGCCGAGGCCGCGTCGGAAAGCTCGCCGATGCCCTGGTCGTACTCGCCCTGGCTGCGGCCGACGCCGCGGAAGTTGAAGCGCAGGACGGTGAAGCCAAGCTCGTAGAACGCGTAGTGCAGACGATGCACGACGCGGTTATTCATCGTGCCGCCGAACTGGGGATGCGGATGCAGGATGATCGCTATCGGCGCGTCGGGCTGTTTCTGCGGATGGTAGCGTCCCTCGAGGCGGCCTTCCGGGCCGGCGAAAATGACTTCTGGCATCGCCTGTCTTCTCTCTGCGGGGGCCCGTCGCGTCAATTCTGGGCAAGCCATTCTTGACGATTTTGCTCAGGCACCCTAGAACTGTTCTAAATACCGGCGGATGCCGGTGACCGGGTGGAATGGAGTTAAGCGGCCTTCCGCCTGTCGTCAATCTCTTTGCGGAGCTCGCACGATGAAACTCTCAACCAAGGGACGCTATGCGATGGTGGCGCTTGCCGACCTTGCGACGGTGCGGGAGGATCAGCTCACCTCGCTCGCCGAGATCGCGCAGCGTCAGGACATCTCGCTGCCCTATCTCGAACAGCTCTTCGTAAAGCTGCGGCGCGCGGGCCTGGTCGAATCGGTGCGCGGCCCGGGGGGCGGCTACAAGCTGGCGCGCGATCCTGCCGACATCCGCGTCAGCGAGGTTCTCGAAGCGGTGGACGAGACGGTGAGCGCGCTCCATACCGGCGCGGGCGCTTCGGGCGGGGTGTCGGGCAGCCGCGCGCAGTCGATGACAAACCGCCTCTGGGAGGGACTCTCGGCGCATGTCTATGTGTTCCTGCACCAGACCCGGCTTTCCGACGTGATCGGCAACACGCTGAAACCCTGCCCGGCGGTGCCGGCATTGTTCCAGGTGGTGGACGAATGAGCGGTTTTCAGAGTGAGGGTTCGGTGACCGGACGCGTCTATCTGGACTGGAACGCTTCGGCGCCGCTCAGGCCCGAGGCGAGGGAGGCCCTGGTGGCTGCGCTCGACGTCGTGGGCAACCCATCCTCGGTGCATGCCGAAGGGCGGGCGGCGAAAGCGGTGGTGGAGCGTGCCCGGGAGCAGGTGGCGGTAGCGGTCGGGGCCAAGCCGAGGGAAGTGGTCTTCACCTCCGGCGCGACAGAGGCGGCCGGTATTCTGCGGCAGGTGTTTCCGCACGGTGCGGTCTGCGTCGACGACATCGCGCATGACGCTCTCTGGTCGCACTTCGATCTCACGCATGCGGAAAGCGGGGCGAATGTGCTTGCCATGGGGCTTGCCAACTCCGAGACCGGAGCGATCACTGAGCCGCCCCAACGCGATGCGGACGGTTTCTTTCCCTATGGCGCAAGACGCTGTTCGAGCCTGCTGCTTGATGTGACGCAGGTGGTGGGCCGCATCCCCTGGGCCTTCGCCTGGTCGGAAGCTTCGTTGGCGGTGCTTTCGGCGCACAAGCTCGGAGGGCCGAAGGGCGTGGGCGCGCTGATCGTCCGCGAGGGGCTCGACATAGAGCCGCTCAGCCTTGGTGGAGGGCAGGAGCTGGGGCGGCGCTCGGGCACCGAGAACGTGGCCGGGATCGCGGGCTTCGGAGCCGCGGTTGAGGCGGCGATGCGTGACCTCGATGCGGGGCGCTGGCAGGCTGTCGCCGCGTTGCGCGACCGGATGGAAGCCCGCATTGCCGATGCGGCGCCGAAGACTATCTTTGTCGGACGGGACGGAGCGCGGCTACCCAACACCGCGTGTTTCGTGACACCCGGCTGGAAGGGTGAGACCCAGGTGATGCAGATGGACCTTGCCGGGTTCGCGGTCTCGGCCGGCTCGGCCTGTTCGAGCGGCAAGGTCAAGGCGAGCCGGGTCCTGACGGCGATGGGATATGACGACGTGGCGGCGGCTTCGGGGCTCCGCGTCTCGCTCGGGCCCGAGACGCGGCCCGAGGATGTGGACCGTTTCACCGAGGTCTGGGCCGCGGCACACGCGCGCTTCCGCGCAAGGGCGGCGTGAGGGGGCGCTGGCAAGTTATGGACAGGACGAAAGAAAAGGCGATGGCATTGGATCAGGATCGGGTTGAGGCCGAATTGGAAGTGCGTGAAGGCGTCGACCGCGAGACGGTCGAGACGGTCCAGAACATGGGCGCCTACAAGTACGGCTGGGAAACCGAGATCGAGATGGAATTCGCGCCGATCGGCGTGAACGAAGACATCGTGCGGCTGATCTCGGCGAAGAACGAAGAGCCGGAATGGATGACCGAGTGGCGCCTCGCCGCGTTCCGGCGCTGGCAGGAGATGGAGGAGCCCCGCTGGGCGATGCTCCACTATCCCGAGATCGACTACCAGTCGCAGTACTACTACGCCAAGCCGAAGAGCATGGCCGAGAAACCGAAATCGCTCGACGAGGTCGATCCGAAGCTGCTCGCCACCTATGAGAAGCTGGGGATTCCGCTGAAAGAGCAGATGATCCTCGCCGGGGTCGAAGGCGCCGACGAAGCGCCGGCAGAGGCCCGCAAGGTGGCCGTCGACGCGGTCTTCGACTCGGTCTCGCTCGGCACCACCTTCAAGGACGAGCTGAAGAAGGCGGGCGTGATCTTCTGCTCGATCTCGGAGGCGATCCGGGAGCATCCGGAGCTGGTCAAGAAGTACCTCGGCAGCGTCGTGCCGCAATCCGACAACTTCTTCGCGACGCTGAACTCGGCGGTCTTCTCGGACGGCTCCTTCGTCTACATCCCGCCGAACACCCGCTGCCCGATGGAACTGTCGACCTATTTCCGCATCAATGCCGAGAACACCGGCCAGTTCGAGCGGACGCTGATCATTGCCGACAGGGGGAGCTATGTGAGCTACCTCGAAGGCTGCACCGCGCCGAAGCGCGACACCGCGCAGCTTCATGCGGCGGTGGTCGAGATCGTCATCCTCGAAGATGCCGAGGTGAAGTATTCGACGGTGCAGAACTGGTTCCCCGGCGACGAGGAAGGCCGGGGCGGTATCTACAACTTCGTCACCAAGCGCGCCGATTGCCGGGGCGACCGGGCGAAGGTGATGTGGACGCAGGTCGAAACCGGATCGGCGATCACCTGGAAGTATCCCTCCTGCATCCTCAGGGGCGACGACAGCCAGGGCGAGTTCTATTCGATCGCCATCGCCAACAACATGCAGCAGGCGGATACCGGCACCAAGATGATCCATCTTGGCAAGAACTCTCGGTCGCGCATTGTTTCCAAAGGGATTTCCGCCGGCAAGGCGCAGAACACCTATCGCGGGCTCGTCTCGATGCACCCGAAGGCGAAGAACTCGCGCAACTACACGCAGTGCGACTCGCTTCTGATCGGCGACAAGTGCGGGGCGCACACGGTTCCCTACATCGAGGTGAAGAACAACTCGTCCCGCGTCGAGCACGAGGCGACGACCTCGAAGGTCGATGACGACCAGCTCTTCTACTGCCGCTCGCGCGGCATGGACGAGGAGGAGGCGGTGGCGCTCGTCGTCAACGGCTTCTGTCGCGAGGTGTTGCAGGCGCTGCCGATGGAATTCGCGATGGAGGCGCAGAGCCTCGTCGCGATCTCGCTGGAAGGGAGCGTGGGGTGATCCGGATTCGCTTCGAGGATTGCCGGCCAGTTCGACGGGACGCGTTGCGATGATTGCCACGACCATGCCTTCGATCGAATGGCGCTCCATCGCCGTGTATCATGGCACGGCCGCCGGCGAGGCGTTCTTCGGAGTCAACGCGACTACCGGCGCCCGTCTCGACGACGAGGCAATCAACGGCATGCCGATGATCTCGGCATCACGAACCGCGGGGATACCGAAATGAAACCTGTCGTTCTTCTTGTTGGAAAACTTCCCGGAATCGTCGGCCATCTGGCGGATGAACTCGAAGACATGCCGATCCGCTGGCTCGGCGCGCATGATCACGGCGAGGTCGTGCGCCAACTCGAGACCGAGCCGGAGATCTCCTGTGTGATCATGGGCGCGGGACTCGACGACGGGATTCGCGGCGACCTCATCGGGATCATCGCGGCAATCCGGCCCGACATCTCGATCCACCTCAAGGACCGGGCGTCCGGCCCCGACGGCATGGCAGCCTTCGTGCGGCGTGTTGCCGCAGCGATGGTTCTGGGCGGGGTCTAGGACCGAAACCGATGCGCGCCTTGATCCGACCCGCAGGCGGTGGAAACGCCGCGCCAGCAATGGAAAACGCGACCGAACCGCGCGCCGGCGGCGCATTGCGGCGGATTGATGGCGGTCTTGCCGCGAAAAACCCACGTTCTGAACCCGAATTCGGCCGCATCTCCTCCCCAGCGTGGCTCTTGAAGCTGTGCAGTGCGGAGGCGAGAGATGAACGCGGTGATCGACCAGAAGGCCGCGTTCGCGGAACGGCTCAACCGGATCAACCGCGGCTGCCAGTTCGAACATGCGGACGTGATCGGGCATCACACGCAGCGTCACTACAACAAGATCGCCGCGCGTCTCGCCAAGCAGCCGCAGCGGAGCTTCAGCGGCACCGTCTTGATCTCGATTGCCTTTCTGTGCGGCATGACGGCAGTTCTGGCCGGGCGGGTCTCCTATTTCCACCTGGCGAAGACCGAGGGATTGCCGCCGGCCTTCTACGATCTCGGCGAGCGCGGCATGGCGCTCTTCGCCTTCGTGCTGGCGGCGCTTTTCTTCCTCTTCCTTCCCCTCTCGACCCGGCCCCGCATCATGGCGCTTCTGGCCGGGTGCTTGCTGATGCACTACGGCGAGATTGCGGTCGCCGCGAACGCGCCGGAGGTCTGGTCGCAGATCTTCTCGCCGGAATACGCCGCATCGCTGGCCGAGCAGGGCAAGGACTACCGACTCACGCCCACCGGCTGAACCGACACCCATCCGAAACCCTTGCGGCCCGGGCCTCGCGCCCGCGGGCCGCCTTTGCCGTTTGAAAGAGGAAAAGATGCTGAATATCAAGAACCTGCAGGTCAAGCTCGAGGAAGAGGACAAGCAGATCCTCAAGGGTGTCGATCTGACCGTCGAGGCCGGCAAGGTCCATGCGATCATGGGGCCGAACGGGTCCGGCAAGTCGACGCTGTCCTACGTGCTCTCGGGCCGGGATGGCTACGAGGTGACCGGCGGCAGCGCGACGCTCGACGGCGAGGATCTCCTAGAGATGGAGCCGGAGGAGCGCGCCGCGGCCGGTCTTTTCCTCGCCTTCCAGTACCCGGTGGAGATCCCGGGCGTCGGCAACATGACCTTCCTCCGGACCGCGCTCAATTCCCAGCGCAAGGCGCGCGGGGAAGACGAGGTCAGCGCGGCGGAGTTCCTCAAGCTCGTGCGCGAGAAGGCCAAGGCGCTGAAGATCGACGCCGACATGCTGAAGCGCCCGGTGAACGTCGGTTTCTCGGGCGGTGAGAAGAAGCGCAACGAGATCCTGCAGATGGCGGTTCTGGAGCCGCGCATGTGCATCCTCGACGAGACCGACTCCGGGCTTGACGTCGATGCTATGAAACTCGTCTCCGACGGGGTCAACGCGCTGCGCGACGAAGGAAGGGCCTTCCTTGTCATCACCCATTACCAGCGGCTTCTCGACCATATCCAGCCCGACGTGGTCCACATCATGGCGGCCGGGCGGATCGTGAAGACCGGCGGGCCCGAGCTTGCACTCGAGGTCGAGAAGAACGGCTATGCCGACATCCTGGCGGAGCTGGCCTGATGGCGTCCCCTATGCGGAAGGATGAGGCGCGCGTGGCCGCGACCGAGGCGCGGCTCGCCGCGCTCGACTTGCCGAAAGGCGGATTCACCGCCCATGCCCGCGCCAACGCGCTGGCGCGGCTGAGAGAGATGGGCCTGCCGGGGCGGCGGGACGAGTACTGGAAATTCACCGATCCGGCCGTGTTGAACGCGACCGAGGCGGCGAAGGCCGCGCTGTTCGATCCGAAGGAGTCGCAGCTTTTCGGCGGTGTCGATTGCGTGAAGCTGGTATTCGTCGACGGCGTCTTTGACGCCGAGGTCTCCGACGATCCGGTGCTAGCGGGCGTGGAGATCGCGCGGCTGGCGGAGGCCGGCGCCTCCGATATCCACTGGGCGCAGGAGCTTTACGGCGCGCTCGAGGCGAAGGGCCAGTCGCCGGTCGTCCGGCCCTTCGCGGCGCTCAACACCGCGGCGGCGACCGATGGTGTCCTGATCCGGGCGACGGCGCAGGCCGCAAAACCGGTGCACCTCGTTTACCGCCACGAATCAGAGGCTTCCGACGCGATCCTTCATCACTGCGTGAAGATCGAGCCGGGGGCGGAGCTGACGCTCCTCGAAACCGGGCCGGCGGCGGCGCGGTTCAACAAGGTGATGGAGGTCGATGTCGCCGCGGGCGGCCGGTTCCACCATGTCCGCGCCCAGGGCCGTGACCACGAGCGACGGGCGATCACGCATATCTTCGCCCGCGTTGCCGACGAAGCCTCGTTCAAGAGCTTCACGCTCACCGTCAACGGCCAGATGACGCGCAACGAATGCGTGATCGAGATCACCGGAGACGATGCCGTGGCCCATGTCGCGGGTGCGGCCCTCGGCGATGGCAGCTACGGCCGGTTCCATCACGACGACACGATCTTCGTCACCCATGACGCCGAACGCTGCGAAAGCCGGCAGGTGTTCAAGAAGGTGCTGAAGAACGGCGCGGTCGGCGTCTTCCAGGGCAAGATCCTCGTCAAGCCCGGCGCGCAGAAGACCGACGGCTACCAGATCAGCCAGTCGCTGCTTCTCGACGACGACAGCCAGTTCCTCGCCAAGCCGGAACTGGAGATCTATGCCGACGACGTGAAATGCTCGCACGGGTCCACGACCGGCGCGATCGACGAGACGGCGCTGTTCTATCTGCGCTCGCGCGGGGTCGGGAAGCAGGATGCGACGGCACTTCTGGTCCTGTCCTTCCTTGCCGACGCGATCGCGGAGATCGAGGACGAGACGCTCGCCGCCGAGATCGTCGAGCGGCTCGAAGCCTGGCTCCAGCGCCGGAAGAAGTGATGGCCGTCACCGACGACATCGTCGCCACCTACCGGGGGCCGCGCAGGGTGATGCGCCGGCTTCTGGCCGGTGAGCGCCACGAGGCCCGTGCGCTCGCATATCTGATCGCGGCGCTCGTCGTGATCTACATCGCGCAGTGGCCCGGTCTCAGCCGGGCCGCGCATTTCGCGCCGGAAGTGCCGCTCGTCCAGAGGATGGTGGCGTCCTTCCTCGCGGTCATGGCGCTCTTGCCGGCCTTCTACCTGGTCGCGGCGCTCGGTCATCTCGTGGCGCGCATGTTCGGCGGCAGCGGGGATTACTTCGGCGCCCGGATCGCGCTCTTCTGGGCGCTTCTCGCGGTGTCGCCGCTGATGCTGCTGCAGGGCATGGTCGCGGGCTTCATCGGGCCGGGGCTGCAGGCCGGCGTGGTGGGCGGGATCGTTTTCGTGGTCTTCCTGTGGTTCTGGTTGAGCGGGCTGGCCGTCTCGGAAAGCGGAGCGAAGTCATGACGGCGATCGGCCCCGTTATCGTCGACCTGGTGGCGCACACGCTGCGCCGTCCACGCGAGGCCGCGCGGCGGCTGATCGATTTCGACCTGCCGATGGAGGCGCGCTGGCTCGGGCTCCTGCTGGTTGCGGTGGTGGCGCTTCTGGAGACCCGGATCGCGCTTCTCTTCATGCCCTCCGACCAGCAGGCCGCGGTCTTCGCCGTTCTCGCCGACCCCTGGCTCGGGGTGGCGTTCCAGATCCTGTCGCTGGTGATCATCGCCGGGGCGATGGCGTTCGTCGGTCGCATCTTCGGCGGGCAGGGCGTCTTCGCGGATGCGCTGCTGCTGGTCGTCTGGCTCGAGTTCCTGCTGACCTTGGCGCAGGCCGTGCAGATGCTCGTGATGTTCGTAGCACCGCCGCTCGCCACGCTCATCGCCTTCGCGGCGCTGGGGATGTTCCTCTGGCTTCTGGCGCATTTCACCGCCGCGCTGCACGGCTTTCGCGATCTCGCCAAGGTCTTCGTCGGGATGGTGGCGAGCTTCTTCGTCATTGTCGCCGTTCTTGCCGTCCTGCTCGCGATGCTGGGCGTCCTCCCTCCGATCGAGAAGGTCTGACCATGTACGACGTCGCCAAGATCCGCGCCGATTTTCCGATCCTCTCGCGCGAGGTGAACGGCAAGCCGCTCGTCTACCTCGACAACGGAGCCTCGGCGCAGAAGCCGCGCGTCGTGATCGAGGCGATCACGCAGGCCTACGAGATGGAATATGCCAACGTCCATCGCGGCCTGCACCACCTGTCGAACCTCGCCACCGAGAAATACGAGGGGGTGCGCGCCATCGTCGCCCGCTTCCTCGGCGCGCCCGATTCCGAGGAGATCGTCTTCACCTCCGGCACGACCGAAGGGATCAACCTCGTCTCCTATGCCTGGGCCGCGCCCAGGATGCAGCCCGGCGACGAGATCGTGCTGTCGGTGCTCGAACATCACGCCAACATCGTGCCGTGGCACTTCCTGCGCGAGCGTCAGGGCGTGGTGCTGAAATGGGTGGAGCCGGAGCCGGACGGCACGCTCGACCCCGAGAAGGTCATCGCCGCGATCGGCCCCCGGACGAAGCTCGTCGCAGTCACCCAGATGTCGAACGTGACCGGAACCCTCGTCGATGTCGCCGCGATCTGCCGCGGCGCGCGCGAGAAGGGCGTGCCGGTCCTCGTCGACGGCTCGCAGGGCGCGGTGCACCGGCCGGTGTCGGTCGCCGAGATCGGCTGCGACTTCTACGCGATCACCGGCCACAAGCTTTACGGGCCGACCGGGTCGGGCGCGATCTGGATCGCGAAGGAGCGGATGGCCGAGATGCGTCCCTTCCTCGGCGGTGGCGACATGATCCGCGACGTCTACCGGGATGCGGTGACCTACAACGACCCGCCGATGAAGTTCGAAGCCGGGACGCCCGGCATCGTCCAGCAGATCGGCATGGGGGTCGCGCTGGAATATCTCATGGGCCTCGGCATGGCGAATGTCGCCGCGCATGAGGCGGATCTGCGCGACTACGCGCTGAGCCGGTTCAAGGGGCTGAACTGGCTCAACCTGCAAGGCACCGCGCCCGGCAAGGGGGCGATCTTCTCCTTCACGCTGGAAGGGGCGGCGCATGCCCACGACATCTCGACCGTCCTCGACAAGAAGGGCGTCGCGGTGCGCGCCGGCACCCATTGCGCGATGCCGCTGCTGGAGTTCTACGGCGTCACCGCGACCTGCCGCGCCTCGTTCGGGCTCTACAACACCCGCGCCGAGGTCGATTCGCTGGTCGAGGCGCTGGAGCTTTGCCACGAGCTTTTCGCCTGAAGGGAGACGGGGCAGGGGCCGCCCCGGCGATCAGAACGAGAAGGTGATCGCCAGCACGCCGGCCGTATCCGAAACGCCCGCGCGGTTGCCGTAGTTTTCCGCGTAAGCGAGCTCGGCGAGGAACTCCAGTCCGGGCGCCAACGGCCGCTGGTAGCTGATCGCGAGGTCGACCTGCCGCTCGGAGGGCGCGAGGTCGAGCGCCACCGGTTCGAATGCGGAGCGTCCGGCGCTGCGGACCACTGGCAGAACCATTTCGGCGCGCCCCGAGGTCACCGCCATCGGCAAGGAAGCGCGGAAGCTCAGCCGGTCGCCGGAGGCGAAGACCTCGCGCTGGCCGAGATCGAGGTCGAGGCTTGAGAACCGCGCCGCCGAGACGCCTGACAGATAGGCCGGGGCACCGAGATCGGCGATGCCGGTCTCGCAGGAGAGCGAGATGAACCCGCCACTCGCGCTCTCGCCCGTCAAGCCGAGCTGGAGGGCGACGAGGTCGCTTGCCGGAAGCCCGTCATCCGCGGCGCCGAGCCCGAGCGCGCCGCGGTCGTGCGCGATCTTCACGCCGATGTCGAGCCCGACCGGCCCGTCGATCAGCGCGTGTTTGGCGCTGATCCCGTATCCGGCGTCCGCGTCGCCGCTCGCCGGGATCAGGAGCGCGCCGGACAGGCTGCCATCGGGGCTTGTGAAATCGAGCGTCCGGCCGTTGAACGCGCGGAACGGTTCCGTCAGTGCCTGCGCGGCGGCGGCGCGCCGGGCCGAAAGGTCGTCGGAGGTCGCCCGTGCCAGAAGTCCCTCGGCCATGGGCCGCGGCACCGAGCTTGCGGTCAGCGCCCCGGCAGGCATCCGGAACCCGCCCGCGAGGCTGTCCGTGACCTCGACCTCGATCACGCCGAGGCTGCGCTCGACGGCGTCCCCGATGGCCGCTCCCGCGACGATCACCGGCCCGGTGGTCTTGACCTCGACGCCGCCGGGCAGGCTCATGCTGGTTGTGCCGATCGGCAGCAGGGCCGCCCTGACGTCGAGAAAGCCATGCCCGTAGACGTCGCTGTAGCCATGCACGAAGCCGGGCACGAGTTCGACCGATCCGTCCGGCGCGAAGAAGCCATTGTCGGCCGAGGCGAGCAGGCGCAGCCGCAACTGATGCGGTGTCAGGTTCGGGAATGCCTCGGCCAGGATCGCCAGCGCCCCGGCGACCTGGGGTGCGGCGAACGAGGAGCCGACCGTGAAACCGTATGAACTGTTCGAGGCCGCGGTGGCGGCGTTCCAGCTTCCGTCGGCGACAAGGCACCATCGGGCGGCGTTGAGACAGGAGGCGGATTGCATCTGCGCCGACTGGACGCTGGCGGCGTCGAATGCCGGGGTTGCGTTTCCGACCGCGAGCCAGCCCGTCTCCAGGCTTGGCCGCAGGGCGGGCAGACCCTCCATGAGCTCGGAGGTGGTCGCGGCCTTGTCGTTCGACAGGGCGAAGACGACGACGCCTCTGGCAGCGTAGGCGTCGAGTGCGGCAAGGTAGGCGGCACCGTCCGAAGTGCCGAAGACGGTGTTGAAACTTTCCGCCGTGGCTGGCACCGGAAAGCCCCAGGAATTGTTCTGGGCGACGGCGCCGAGCCGCAGGGCCGTGCGGGTCGCCGCCGTCACCGAGGAAGCCGAGCCGGAACTGCCGAGCGCGAGGTTCGCGCCCGGCGCGACACCGATCATCCTCGACGACGAGCCCGCGGCGACCGAGGCCACGGCGGTCCCATGATCCGCAACCGGCAACGCGCCCGATGTGGCGACTGTCCTGCCGGCGATCGTGTCGTGCGTTTGCCGGAAACCCTCGTCAACGATGGAGATCGTCTGCCCCGCGCCCGTCAAGCCGACGGCATGGGCGTATTCGGTGCGGGCCGACGCCAGGGGATAGCTGGAAAAGGTGGGGCCCGGAACGGCGCTGAACCGCCATTCGTTCTTCTGGAAGAGGTAGCGCGCCGTTGTGTCCCGGAGTGCCGCCGCTGCGGCCTCGTAGGGTTCGAAGGATTGCACGAAGTAGGAGCCGAGCGTTCCCGCCCCGCCCGGCACCGGGATCGGCAGCGTGGCGGCGCTTTCGCCTCCCTTGCACGCGGTCAGAACCAGAACCGCGCCAATGCCAAGAAACAGGACCGGCCGACAGGGAGTTTCTTTGCGGCCGGGGCGAAGTCGCTTGGCGAGGGACGCGCGAATGCAGCAATGGAGGCGTTCGGCCATGCGTGGTGATTCCAGCTCTCGGTCTGCCATCTTCCCATTCTCTAACCGGGAAAGACGCTGGAGCGAGGGCCGAATGCTCCTTCAGCTTCAGTTAGAACGGCGGTGCGGCGGACATGCCGCAGCTTGCGGTGCCCGGCTGCCCTCGATCTCGAACGGGCCATGCAAAGCCCCCATTGCGGGACGGGAAACTTGTCGCTATAGAGGCGAGGACCGCGCACCCGTAGCTCAGCTGGATAGAGTGCTGCCCTCCGAAGGCAGAGGTCACAGGTTCGAATCCTGTCGGGTGCGCCAAAATCCCAAAGTGATTACAGAAGCTTGATATCCTATCATGGCGTGGCGGCGCGTGCGTCCGGTGCGATGGCGCGCATCGGCGCGTGCCGCAGTGTAAAGTGGGGCGCTACCTGCTGTCAGTGGCGCCGCAGCGAAACTGCCGAGGCGCGCCAGAGATGAGCCTTAAACCCATCGCTGTTCGCCTGACCGGCGGGCCATACTAGACATGCCCGTTCCGAGAGCACGGGCGCTGTGCCGTTGCCTCCGTCCAGGTTTCGTCGCCATCGGCCACGGTTTCCGGGCGCCGGGACCGTCCGCGGTCGAAGGCCGACTCGCGGATGCCGCTTTCGGCAATGCTCGCGGCACGCACAAGGCAAAGATTACGCGGGATTGCGGCGCGGCGCCGCGGCGGGAAAGGGCGGATATCTTGGATCGAAAGCTTCTCCTCATCATCATCGACGGCGTGCCCTATGCCAACTGGCGCGGCTTCTTCGGCAATCTGGAGGGCTGGGTCGCCTCAGGCGAGGCGCGGGTCTGGCGGATGCGGTCGGTCATGCCGTCCACCTCGGCCTCCTGCTATGCCTCGATTCATACCGGGGTCAGCCCCCAGGTGCACCGGGTGACATCGAATGAGTCGATCTTCAGGGTGGCCGAGCCGGACGTCTTCTCCGAGGTGGCAAAGGCCGGAGGCCGCACCGGCGCCGTGGCCCACAGCTTCTGGTCGGAGTTTTTCAATCGCGCGCCCTTCGATCCGGTCCGTGACATCGAATACGACGAGCCGGGGCAGGGTCCGATCAGCCACGGCCGCTTCCACACGATGACCGGCTATGGCCACGACAACCAGATGACGCCCTGCGACGCCGACCTCTTCGCGACGCTCACCATGCTGGCCGAGAGGCACGGGATCGACTACGGCATGCTCCATACCTGCACCCTGGACAGCATGGGTCACCGCTTCGGCCACGACTGCATCCAGATGGACCTCGCCTGCTTCAAGCTCGACGGCCAGCTCGCGCCCTATGTCGAGCGTTGGCGCAAGGCGGGCTACGAGGTCATCGTGACCGCCGACCACGGCCAGTCCAAACGCGGCCATCACGGCGGGGCCGAGGACGTGCAGCGCGACTTCGCGCTCTATTACTTCGGCCCGGCCGAAGGACCCGCGCCGGATACGCTCCTGAACCAGACCCAGCTCGCGCCGACAATCCTCGCGCGCCTCGGCGTGGAGATACCGGAGACGATGCGCGACGAGCCGTTCCTGGTGTGAGCCGGGATCTGTCACGATGTCCGCAAGAGCGCTGGATCGAAGGAGCGAAAGCGTGCAGTTGGAACTGTGCCCGGCCGACCTCGATGCGCTCGCCGAGGGTAAGACCTGCCGCACCTGAGCGGTCCGGGAATCGCTTCCTGGCTGAGGGATTTGGTCAGGCTGACCGGACAGGTTGTGTTGCCGGCCGGTTGTCGTTGCCTTGAATGGTTGAGACCGCTAGACATACCTGCGAGCAGATGAATGGAGCAGGCATGTCGGAACCTTTGCCCGAAGCTGGATGGTCGCGGGATTATACTTCCGTGAGCAGTGCGCTTGTTTGCCCTCCGTCGAGATCGCAATACCTTCAGCAATGTGGCGTGATGGATGGCGATTTCGACTATGCGCATGCCGCTTTGTGGCGGTTTGGTAAGCGATTTACGCAACCCCTGAGCGAACGGCCCGTTCCGGTTGAGAAGTGGTCCGGACGTCATATCTGGGGCGGCTTGTTCTTCGGAAATTTCGGCCATTTCCTGATGGAAACGATCTCGCGGTTGTGGATTCGCGGAAGAGTTGACGCTGAGAGTGTTCTGTTCGTTCCGCGCCATGATGCACTGACCGATTTTAAGGGCTACCAGTCTGCACTCTACGAACTCCTAGATATCGGGATCCCCGCTCGGATTGTAACAGACCCGGTCGAGGTCGACGAACTGATCGTTCCCGGTCAGGGTTTCGGGCTTGGTCGAATTTCCCGCGCTACGCCGGAATTCAAGGACTTGCTAAACGTCATGGCGGCTTCGATAGAGCCCGATGGGCCGGAAAAGCTGTACATTTCCCGAACACAATTCGGCGGGCAGGGCGGCGTGCTGAGCGAGGCATGTCTGGAAGCAAATATGGAGGCGTTGGGATACACCGTGATCCATCCGCAACGTCTTTCACTGCCGCGTCAGCTAGCACTCTACAAGGCGGCGAAACATGTCGTCGGCCTAGATGGATCGGCTTTCCATCTTTTTGGATTCGTGGCGCGCGAAGATCAGCGCGCGGCAATTGTCTTGCGCCGTAATTCCGAAGCGTTCACCGCGATTGCCACCCAATTGGAGTCATTCATGGGGCATCCGCCAGTAATCATCAACGCCTTGGCGGCAGATTGGATGCCCGAGACACAGAATTTTGCAAATCACCAGACCTGGGGAGAATTGGACTTCTCCGAGGTGGGGAGATGTCTTGGCGCAGGCGGGTTCATTAAAAAGTCCGACGTTTGGTGTGCTCCGACAAAGGCTCAGTTGGCCGAAGCAGTTGATATGGCCGCTACAAAAGCAAAGACGAACTTGAAACGCCGTGCCTCGCAAGTGAACACCTGAGTGTCCTGCACCACGAAATGCTACGTTGGTCTAGCAGTAGGGGAATCATAAGATGCACGACAACATGAACATATTGGGCGTCTGCCGGTTCTCGATGCTGGGGCGCGGTGATTGGAAGGCCTACAGGAACCAGCCGGATGACAAGCTCGAGGAGATCTATGAAGAGAAGGCTCGCGAACTCTTCGCGCCGGATCGGATGGAGAACCGGCTTGCTACATTCGAGCATCTGACGCTGAAATCGCTCGCAGCCCAGAGCGATCAGGACTTTCGGTTCCTCGTCGTGGCCTCGGACCGGCTGCCCGCCGACTATAGGGAGCGTCTAGTCCGCATATGCGCCGGCGTGAAAGCGGTCGTCCTGAGGTTCGTGCCGCCAACGCATATCTCCGACGTGATCCGGGAGACCTTGGCGGAACTGGCAATCGCGCCGGGCGACACGCTTCAGTTTCGGTTGGACGACGACGACTGCGTTTCGAAGGATTTTATCCGTCGCGCCCGGCGTCACGCCACGGCGATGTGGGAAAACCAGAACTTCGCGATAAGCTTCGCTCAGCAGTACTATTGTGTAACCGATGGCCCGACCGAAGGTATCTACAATTGGTATAGCCCCTTCTTCTCGGCGGGCGCCATGACTCGCCATCGTGACCGGACGGTGTTCGATTGGGGGCACTACCAGATCCCGTCCCGCATGGTATCGGTGACTGATCCACATTTTCCGAACATCGTCACGCATCGCGGCGATAACGACACGCCACGCCACGAGGCGCGCATCCTTAAGAAGCGTGGCATGGTACCCGCCTCGGTCGCTGAACTGCGCCGCGTGAGGGAGCGGCATTTCGATTTTCTCGACGATGAGGGGCTGGCGCTTTGTCGGCTTGACCAGTTCGTGGTGGAACCAACGTGAAATGGCCGCGTTCCAGCGTAGCACGAAGTTCTTGGCCGCCGCCTTTATCTGCCGGCTCTGGCATATCAAGGCGGCCGGGATTCGTGGGTTTGAGGCCGTCAAGCCATTGACCTTTGAGGCTTGAAGGCGTTTCTACTGGGCGGGCAAATTTCCGCGCGAAAGGAACAGAACCATGGCCTTCACACTTCCCGATCTTCCCTACGCCCACGACGCGCTCGCCGCGCTCGGCATGTCGAAGGAGACGCTCGAGTATCACCACGACCTGCACCACAAGGCCTATGTCGACAACGGCAACAAGCTGATTGCCGGGACCGAGTGGGAGGGCAAGTCGCTCGAGGACATCATCACCGGCACCTACCAGGCCGGTGCGGTCGCGCAGAACGGCATCTTCAACAACGCCTCGCAGCATTGGAATCACAACCAGTTCTGGGAGATGATGGGGCCGGGCGGCAAGGCGATGCCGGGCGAGCTGGAAAAGGCGATCACCGAGGCTTTCGGTTCGGTCCAGAAGTTCAAGGACGATTTCGCCGCCGCCGGTGCGGGCCAGTTCGGCTCGGGCTGGTGCTGGCTCGTCAAGGACAAGGACGGTAGCCTCAAGGTCACCAAGACCGAGAACGGCGTGAACCCGCTCTGCTTCGGCCAGACCGCGCTTCTGGGCTGCGACGTGTGGGAGCACAGCTACTACATCGACTTCCGCAACAAGCGCCCCGCCTATCTCACGAACTTCCTCGACAAGCTCGTGAACTGGGAAAACGTCGCCTCGCGTCTCTGAGGTGATCTCGCGGCGCGGCGTATTGAGGGGCCTGCTGGGGGTATTCCTGGCGGGCCTTTTCGCCTCCGCCTATGCCTTCTTTGTCGAGCCGGCGCTGCGGCTCCGGGTGCGGCGCTGGCAGGTGAGGCCCGAGGGCTGGCGCGGGGCGCCGCTGAGGATCGCCGTCGTGGCGGACCTTCACATGGGCGAGCCCTTCGTGCCGCTGCGCCGGCTCAGGCGGATCGTCGCGCGCACCAATGCGCTTGGCGCCGATCTCGTCGTCGTGCTCGGCGACCTCGCGGCTGGACACCGCTTCGTCACGAAAGAGGTCCCGGTGGCCGAGACGGCCGCCGCGCTTGGCCGGCTCTCCGCGCCGCTCGGTGTCTACGGGATCCTCGGCAACCACGACTGGTGGGATGACCGGAGCGCCCAGCGCCGCCGCGCCGGGCCGGTTCTCGCGGGCACCGCGCTCGAAGCGAACGGCATCCCGGTGCTGGAGAACCACGCGCTGAAGATCGTCCGGCCGGCCGGGGATTTCTGGCTCGCCGGGCTTGGCGACCAGCTGGCGCTGGTCGACGGGCCGGGCCGATATACGGGCGTCGACGATCTCGACGGCACGCTCGCCCAGATCGAAGGTGACGAACCGGCGATCCTGCTCGCGCATGAGCCGGATATATTTCCGCGCGTGCCGGAGCGGATCGCGCTCACGCTGTCGGGCCATACGCATGGCGGGCAGGTCCGGTGCTTTGGCTATTCGCCGCTCGTGCCCTCCGCCTACGGCAACCGCTTCGCCTATGGCCATGTCCGCGAAGAGGGCCGCGACCTCGTCGTCTCGGGTGGGATCGGCTGCTCGATCCTGCCGGTGCGCCTCGGCGTCGTGCCGGAGATCACGATGGTGGAGATCAGCGCATGAGCGAGGCGGTCAAGGGCGTTCTGGCGATGGTCCTGGCCTGTACGGTCTGGGGCCTGTCGGGGATCTTCTACAAGGCGGTGGCCCATGTTCCTCCGCCCGAGGTGCTGGCCCATCGCACGCTCTGGTCGCTGGTATTCTTTCTGGCCGTCCTTGCCGTCCAGGGCAGGCTCCGGCTTCTGCCCGCGCTCGTTGCCGGGCGGTCCGTCCTCCTGGTCGCTGTCGCCGCGCTGATGATTTCGGCCAACTGGTTCGGCTTCATCTGGTCGATCCAGAACGGCCGCGCGATCGAGGCCTCGCTCGGCTACTACATCTTCCCGCTGGTCGCGGTGATGATCGGCCGCGTGATTTTCGGCGAAACGCTCAGCCGGGGTCAGTGGGCGGCGGTGGCGCTGGCCGCGCTGGCGGTCACGGTGCTGACCGGCGGGCTCGGCGCCGCCCCCTGGATCGCGCTTTTTCTCGCCACGACATTCGGGATCTACGGCCTGCTCAAGCGCCGGATCGAGGCGGGGCCGGTCGTGTCGGTCGCGGCCGAGGTGACGCTACTCGCGCCCGTGGCCGCGCTCTGGCTCTGGGGCGTCCATTCGGGGCATTGGGGCAGGGGCGGCGGTGCCTTCGGCGCCAACTGGCACGACAGCGTGATCCTCGCGCTGTCGGGCATCCTGACAGGAGGCCCGCTGATGCTCTTTTCCTACGCCACCAAGCGGGTGCGGATGGCGACCGTGGGCCTCGTCCAGTACCTCAACCCGACGCTGCAGTTTGCCGTCGCCGCGTTGATTTTCGCCGAGCCGGTGACGCTCTGGCACATGATCGCCTTCCCGCTGATCTGGACCGCGCTTGCCGTCTATTCGCTGAGCGCGCTGCGGCAGGAGCGCCGGCGCCGGCAGGTGCCGGTCGCGGTCTAGCCGCGCGTGGCGAAGCCGCGCCGCAGCACCGCCTCGAGCGCCTCGACCGTCGAGGCCACCTCGACGAAGCCCCGCAGCGAGGCGTCTGCGAATCCCTCGTCGACGATCGCGTCGATGAGCGCGACGAGCCGGTCCCAATAGCCCTGGGTGTTCAGGAGGACGATCGGCTTCGCGTGGAGCCCGAGCTGGCGCCAGGTGAGCACCTCGAAGAACTCGTCGAGCGATCCGCCGCCGCCGGGCAGAACCACGACGGCGTCGGCGTTCATGAACATGACCTTCTTGCGTTCGTGCATCGTCTCGGTGACGACGAAGGTCGAGAGATCGCGCTTGCCCACTTCGAGCGACAAAAGGTGCGTAGGGATCACGCCGAAGGTCTCGCCTCCGGCGCTTTGGGCGGCGCGGGCGACCTCGCCCATCAGGCCGACATCGCCCGCTCCGTAGACCAGCCGCCAGCCGTTCGCCGCGAGCATCGACCCGGTTGCGCGCGCGGCCTCAGGGTAGGCCGGACGGGCGCCGACGCGCGAGCCGCAGTAGACGCAGACGGAATGCCGGGTTCTGGACATGGGATCCTCGCGCAGGGTTGCTTTGACCCCTGATAACGGCGTTGCTATGGTCGCTCAAGCGCGACGGAAGGATGCGCATCTGAGGGGAAATGCATGGAAGACAAGTCGGTAGCCCGGAGCGACGGCGCCGCTGCATTGAAGTGGGTCGGCGGTGTGCTCGGCGGGCTCGCCTTGGCGGCAGTGATCGGCCATTTTCTGCTGCCACCGGTCGGGTTGCCGACCGGGTCGCCGGACGAAGAGACGGCGACGGTATCCCAGCCGGCTCCAGCCGTGCAGGCGCCAAACGCGCCGGAGCCGCCCAAACCGGCGGCGGAATCGCCGTCGGTACCGTCTTTCGACACGGTGCGGGTCGATGCGGGGGGATCGCTGCTCGTGGCCGGGCGCGCCGAAGCGGGGGCGTCGGTTACGATCCGTATCGACGGCGCTGAAGCCCAGACCGCGGTCGCGGACTCGAAAGGGAGCTTCGCGGCCCTGCTTTCGTTGCCACCGAGCGACGAGCCGCGTGTCCTGACGTTGGAGACGTCTCAGAAAGACGGCAGCGTTGTCGCTTCGGAGGCGGCGGTGGTCGTCGAACCATTTGGCGAACCGGACCAAGTCGTCGAAGCAGCACCGGAGGAGGAAACCCCCGCCCAACCGGAGGCAGAAGTGGCTGACCAGCCGGATGTGCTGATCGTCGATTCCGAGGGCGTGCGCCGGCAGTCTTCGCCGGTATCGCCCGGCGATATCGTGATCGACACGATCGGCTACGCGCCGTCCGGTGCCGTCCGCGTGGCCGGACATGGCGCTTCCGGCAGCTTTGCCCGGGTCTATCTCGACAACCGCGAGATCCTGACGGTTCCGGTCGAAACTGGCGGACGCTGGACGGCCGAACTCTCGGATCTGTCTCCGGGGCTCTATACGATGCGGATCGACCAGATCGACGGGGGCGGCAAGGTCACCGCGCGCTTCGAGACTCCGTTTCTGCGCGAGGCGGCCGAAACGGTCGCCGCAGCGCTTCGTACCAACGCAGTTCCCGAGCTTTCCACCGCGGCCGCGAACGGGAGTGCGACGGTCGACGGGTCCGTGACTGCTCCGGACACTGGCGCCGCTCCGGCAGGAGGAACCGCCCCGACCGCCGTGGCGACAGAGGGCGACGCGCCGCGTACACCGGCGACGCAAGCCTCGATCGTCACCGTGCAGCCGGGCTTCACGCTCTGGCGGATCGCGCGCGAGAACTATGGCAGTGGTATCCTCTATGTGAAGGTCTACGAGGCGAACAAGGAGCAGATCCGCGATCCGGACCTCATCTATCCCGGCCAGATATTCACCGTGCCGGCGCCGGCCGAATAGCCTGCTCAGAGACCCGGTGGCAGGCTTCCTTCAGTCTCCGGCGTGCAGCAGGCGCGGATCTCGGGATGCGCGCAGCAGCAGTCGTTGAGCAGATAGGCGATGACCTGTCCGATCACCCCGGCGTCCGCCATGTAGAAGACATGGCGCGATTCCCGGCGCGACGTGATCAGCCCGGCCTGTTCCAGCGCCGAGAGGTGGAACGACAGCCGCGACGCGGAAACGTCGAGGCGTCGCGCGATATCGCCTGCCGCGAGCCCCTCGGCACCCGTTCCGATCAGGGCGCGCACGAGTTCCAGCCGGGTCCCGTTGGCCAGCGCCGACAGCGCGTTCAGGGCTTTACTCTGCTCCACTGTTCAACTACTCATGAAACGTTGAAATATGATCTTGATACCCGAGACCGCCGTTGCGATCAACCGGGTTAGGCACGCGGCGCGAGAGGCGGTGACCGGATGGCTGGCAACCAGGGAACGACGAAGGAGGGCTGGCGTCGCAGCGCGCGAACGCTGAAACGCGTGACGCCCTATCTCTGGCCCGAGGACCAGTTCTGGGTGAAGCGGCGCGTTGTTCTGTCGCTGAGCGCGCTGGTCGTCGCCAAGATCGTCTCGGTGCTGACGCCGTTCTTCTACAAGGCGGCCGTGGATTCGCTTTCGGGCGAGGGGCGGGGCGACGCCTGGCTGCTCGCGATGGGGGCGATCGGGCTCACGGTGGCCTACGGGATGGCGCGGATCGGCACGATCGGGTTCAACGAGCTCAGGGACGTGATCTTCGTGCGCGTGGGGCAAAGGGCGCTGAGGAAGCTCGCGCTCGAGACCTTCACCCATATCCATCGCCTGTCGATGCGCTACCACATCACCCGCAAGACCGGCGGCCTGAGCCGGGTGATCGAGCGCGGCGTGAAGGGGGTCGAGTTCCTGCTGCGCTTCATGCTCCTGTCGGTCGGTCCGCTGATCCTAGAACTCAGCATGGTGACGGTGATCTTCGCGCTGCTGTTCGACTGGCGTTACGCGGCCGTCGTGCTGGTCACGATCACGCTCTATGTCACCTACACGTTCAAGATCACCGAATGGCGGGTGAAGATCCGCCGAAAGATGAACGAACAGGACACCGACGCGAACCAGAAGGCGATCGATAGCCTCCTGAACTTCGAGACGGTGAAGTATTTCGGCGCCGAGGCACGCGAGGCGCACCGCTACGACGAGGCGATGCGCGGCTATGAAGGTGCTGCCATCAAGACCGGTCAGTCGCTCTCGCTCCTGAATTTCGGCCAGGCTCTGCTGATCACCGCGGGGCTGGTGATCGTGATGGTCATGGCCGCCTTCGGGGTGCAGTCGGGAACGCTGACGGTGGGCGATTTCGTCATGGTCAACGCCTACATGATCCAGATCACCATGCCGCTGAACTTTCTCGGCACCGTCTACCGCGAGATCCGCCAGGCGCTGGTCGACATGGGCGAGATGTTCGACCTTCTCGAACAACCCGCCGAGGTCACCGACAGGCCCGGCGCAAAGCCGCTTTCGGTGAAGGGCGGCGAGGTCACGCTCGACCGGGTGAAGTTCGGCTATGACGCGGCCCGGCCGATCCTCAAGGGCATCAGCCTGTCCATCGGGGCCGGCGAGACCGTGGCGATCGTCGGGCCGTCGGGCTCGGGCAAGTCGACCATCGGGCGGCTCCTCTTCCGGTTCTATGACGTCACCGGCGGGGCGCTCCGGATCGACGGGCAGGATCTGCGCGACGTCACCCAGGATTCGCTGCACGCGCTGATCGGCGTCGTGCCGCAGGACACCGTGCTCTTCAACGACACGGTCCTTTACAACATCGCCTACGGTCGCCCCGAGGCCAGCCGCGAGGAGCTGATCGCGGCGGCAAAGGCCGCGAAGATCCACGACTTCATCATGTCGCTACCGGAAGGCTACGAAACCAAGGTCGGCGAGCGCGGCCTGAAGCTCTCGGGCGGCGAGAAGCAGCGCGTCGGGATCGCCCGGACGCTCCTGAAGAACCCGCCGATCCTGCTTCTCGACGAGGCGACGTCGGCCCTCGACACCCAGACCGAACGCGACATCCAGGAAAGCCTGAAGGCGATGGGCAGGGGCCGCACGGTGATCACCATCGCGCACCGGCTCTCGACGATTGCCGATGCCGACCGGATCGTGGTGCTCGAAAAGGGCGAGATCGCCGAGATCGGGCGGCACGACGACCTGCTCGCCAGGGGCGGCCGCTATGCGGCGATGTGGGCGCGCCAGTCCGCCGAGGAGGACGACGCGGCGGCGGCGCCGGCCGAAAGGCTGGCCGCCGGTGCCGAGGACGTGCTTGTCACCGACTTGCCGCCCGATCGCCAGTGGCACTACGCGCCGAAGAACTGAGACCGGATCTCCTGGACCCGCGCGCAGGGATCAGCGCGCGGGCGTTGCGGCGGCGGCTCCGGGCTTGGCAAGGGCTCGGGCTTGCGTGTAAGACGGGCCGCAGACCGGGCCCGTCGCGGGCCTAGGCACGAGGGAGATCGGCGTGAGCGAAACCGACAGTTTCATCGACGAGGTGACCGAGGAGGTCCGCCGCGACAAGCTCTTTGCGCTGATGCGCAAATACGGCTGGATCGGCATCGCGCTCGTCGTGCTGATCGTCGGCGGCGCAGGGTATACCGAGTGGCAGAAGGCGCGCCACAAGACCGCCGCGCAAGGCTTCGGCGACAGTATCGTGGCCGCGCTCGAATCCGACGATGCCGCGGCGCGGCTCGCGGCGCTGGAGACGATCGGTGCGGACGGCGTCGGCGATGGCGCCGGGCAGCGCGCGATAGTGACCCTCCTCGCCGCGCACGAGGCGCTGCGGTCGGGCGATCGCGACGGCGCGCGCGACCGGTTCGAGGCGCTGGCGGCAGATCCCGAGGTTTCGGCCGGCTACCGCAATCTCGCCCGGCTCAAGGCGGTGATCCTGGCGGGCGCCGAGATGGATGCGGCCGAGCGCGACGCGGCGCTCGAGGAACTCGCCCAGCCCGGTGCGCCGTTCCGGGTTCTGGCGCTGGAGCAGCAGGCGCTGGTGCTGATGGCCGACGCGAAGGACGACGAGGCGTTGGAGCTTCTGCGGCGGATCCTCGAGGAACCGGACGTGACCGCGGGCTTGCGCCGGCGCGTGACGCAGTTGATTGTAATTCTGGGCGGCGATCCCGAAGCGGCCTGACGGGCGGGCGGTGCGCCGTCGCGCGCCGCCGGGGATGCAACGAACGAAGAGGCAGGCAGGTGATGATTTCCCGAGCGATTGGTGCGGCAGGCATTCTCGTGCTGGTTTCGGCCTGCACGGACCCCGAGGTGATCCTCGAAGGCGAGCGTCAGGACGTGCGGGCCGCCGCCATCGGAGCCGATGCCGCGCAGCTTGCGCCGGCAGCGGCCGTCGCGGCGCCGATCTCGCTGCCGGCGATGCAGCGGAACGCGGAGTGGACCCATCGCGGCGGCGCGACCACCCACCGGATCGGGCATGTCGCGCTCTCGGCGTCGCCGGCGCCGTTCTGGAGCGCGCGGGTCGGTGAGGGCGACGGCCGCAGGAACCGCATCACCGCCGATCCGATCGTCGCAGCGGGGCGGATCTTCACGCTCGACTCCAGGGCGACCGTGACCGCGACCGGCACCAATGGCGCGACGCTGTGGCAGGCCGACCTGACGCCGCCGTCCGAGCGGAGCGGCGACGCCTCGGGCGGCGGTCTCGCCTATGGCGAGGGTCGGGTCTTCGCGACGAGCGGCTATGGCGAGCTTCTGGCGCTCGATCCGGCGAGCGGCGCGGTCGTCTGGCGCCAGCGTTTCGACGCCGCGGTCGGCGGCGCGCCGGCGGTCTCGGACGGGCGCGTCTACGTCGTTGCGCGCGACGCCTCGGCCTGGGCCGTGCGCGCGTCGGACGGCAAGGTCGAATGGGTGCTGCCCGGTACGCCCTCGAATGCCGGCGTGTTGGGAGCCGCCGCGCCGGCAGTCGATGCGCGGCAGGCGATCTTCCCCTTCACTTCGGGTCAGATGGTCGCGGCCGCGAAGGACAGCGGCGTCGGTCTCTGGAGCGCCAATGTCGCGGGTCAAAGACGCGGCCGTGCCTATGCCTCGTTCGCGGACCTGACCGGCGATCCGGTGATCGCGGACGGCGTCGTCTATGCCGGCACCTCGGCCGGCCGGCTGGCGGCGGTCAATGCCGATACCGGTCTCACGCTCTGGTCGGCCCGCGATGGCGCGACGAGCCCCGTCGCGGTCGCCGGGGGCGCTGTCTTCTTCGTCAACGACGAGGATCAGCTGATGCGGCTCGACGCGGCGACCGGCGCCGAGGTCTGGCGCGTCGACATGCCCTATTTCACCAAGGACCGCGACAAGCGGCGCCGTGACATCGTTGCCCATTACGGCCCGGTTCTTGCCGGTGGCCGGCTGGTCGTCGCCTCCTCCGACGGCTTGATCCGCAGCTTCGATCCCGCCTCGGGGGCGCTTGTCCGGACGGTGGAACTGCCGGGCGGCGCGGCCTCGGCGCCGGCGGTGGCTGGCGGCGTGCTCTACGTGGTGAGCAAATCGGGCACGCTTCAGGCTTTCCGCTAGGCGAAAGCTTGTGTAAGAGGGCGGCTTCGGCCCTCAAGGATACGCATATGAGCTTCACCCTCGCCATTGTCGGGCGCCCCAATGTCGGCAAGTCCACGCTGTTCAACCGGCTCGTGGGCAAGAAGCTCGCGCTCGTCGATGACCAGCCGGGCGTCACCCGCGATCTGCGCGAGGGCGAGGCGCGGCTCGGTGACCTGCGCTTCATCGCGATCGACAGCGCCGGGCTCGAGGACGTGGCCGACGACAGCCTTCAGGGCCGGATGCGGCGGCTGACCGAGCGCGCGGTCGAGATGGCCGATATCTGCCTCTTCGTGATCGACGCGCGGGCCGGGGTCACGCCGACCGACCAGGTCTTCGCCGAGATCCTGAGGAAGAAGAACGCCCATGTGATCCTCGCCGCCAACAAGGCCGAGGGCAGGGCGGCCGACGCCGGCGTGATCGAGGCCTATGCGCTCGGCCTCGGCGAGCCCCTGCGGCTCTCGGCCGAACATGGCGAGGGGATGGACGAGCTTTACCACATGCTCCGTCCGCTGGCCGAGGAGTTCGCAGCCCGCGCCGCGGTGGACGCGCCCGAGGTCGATGTCGACGTCAGCGACGACGAGGCCGACGAGGGCCCGCGCAAGCCGACCCGCGAGAAACCCTTGCAGATCGCCGTGATCGGGCGGCCGAACGCCGGCAAGTCGACGCTGATCAACAAGATCATCGGCGAAGAGCGCCTGCTCACCGGCCCGGAAGCCGGGATCACCCGCGACGCGATCTCGGTCAGCGCCGACTTCATGGGCACGCCGATGCGGATCTTCGATACCGCCGGCATGAGGAAGAAAGCGAAAGTTACTGAAAAGCTTGAAAAGCTTTCCGTTGCAGACGGTCTCCGCGCCGTCCGTTTCGCCGAGGTCGTGGTCGTGCTCCTCGACGTCGGCATCCCGTTCGAGCAGCAGGACCTGCGGATCGCCGACTTCGCCGAGACCGAGGGCCGTGCGGTGGTGCTGGCCGCCAACAAGTGGGACCTCGAAGAGGACAAGACCGAGAAGCTGAAGGAGTTGCGCGAGGCGTTCGAGCGACTTTTGCCGCAGCTCAAGGGTGCGCCGCTGGTCACGGTCTCGGCCAAGACCGGCAAGGGGCTCGACCGGCTCCACAACGCGATCCTGAAGGCCTATGACGTCTGGAACCGCCGGATAACGACGGCGAAGCTCAACCAGTGGCTCGGCGCGATGACGGAGGCGCATCCGCCCCCGGCGCCGGGCGGGCGTCGGATCAAGCTCAGGTACATGACCCAGGTGAAGACGCGGCCGCCCGCATTCGTCGTCATGTGCTACCATGCCGACCAGCTACCCGACAGCTATTCGCGCTATCTTGTCAACGGGTTGCGGGCCGATTTTGACATGCCGGGAACGCCGGTCCGGCTGACGTTCCGCGATCAGGGCGACAAGAACCCCTACAAGGACAAGAAGTTCCACACGCCGTCGCGGCTGAGAAAGCACGTCGGGAACCCGGTAAAGAAGTGATGGCGCAGGTGGCGCGCTCTCAGCGCGTCACGCCCCATTTAACCTCGTTGGCCTCGATCGCGGCGATGCGGTCGGCGGATTTCGGATGGCTCATCATCCATGCCGGGGCGCTGCCGCCCATGCCGGTGAGGGTTTCGAGCTTCGAGAACAGCGACTTCTGCGGGCCGGTGCCGATCCCCGCCTTGACGAGCAGCGCCGAGGCCCATTCGTCGGCTTCGTATTCGTCTTGACGGCTCAGCCGAGCGGCGAGCAGCGAGGTGAGGAACCCCGCGACATAGATGCCGATCCCGGGCAGGAACCGGCCGAGAACCGTCGCCAGCACGACCCGGATCGCGTTCTGGCCGGAAAAGTCGATCATCCGGCGCCTTGCGTGGCCAAGTGCTACATGGCCGAGTTCGTGGGCGATGACGCTCGCCATTTCCTCGGCTGTAACCGCGCCCTCGCGGAACTTCTGGTAAAAGCCCCGCGTGAGGAAGATGCGGCCGTCCGGTGCGGCGAGGCCATTCACAGGCGCGATCTCGTACAGATGGACCGGGACGCGCTGGATGCCGAGCGCGGTTGCGAGGCGGGCGGTCACGGCGAGAAGCTGCGGATCTGCGAGCGGCGTCGATTGCGCGTCGAGCGTCCGCGCCGTCCGCCAGGCGGAGAAGCGGTAGATCACGACGCCGTAAAGCAGCGCAAGGAGGATCGGGGTCAGCTTCAGCATGGGTTATATATGGGGGCGGGACGGTGTGGTTGGAAAGGGCGCCAGGGTGTCCTCTTCTCAGGGATCCTCGAAGAAGGCCAGCACGTCGTCGAAAACGCGGGGTCCGGTCAGGAACATCAGATGCCCTTGTCGGGGATAGGCGTAGACCCCGCCGTCGCCGGCCTTCTGCGCCACGGCGAGGGTCTGGTCGAGCGAGAAGATCGGGTCCTCGCGGCCGAGATAGATGCGAACGCGCGGCTGGAGCCAGTCCGGCACCGGCTCTAGTCTCCATTGGCGCAGGTCGCGGGTGTGTGCGCGCGCCATTTCCCGGTCGGGGACGAGGATCTTTCCGCGCTGTTCCGCCGCGATCCTGCGCGAGAGTTCGGCAAGCTCGGGATCGGCAAGCCCCGCGCGGCCGAAGAGGAGGACACGGTAGTATTCCTCCCAGACCGCGTCGCGGTCGAATGTTCCGGCACGTCTCGCAGCGCCGAGCAGGTCGAGCGTTCCGCGCAGCGTGGTCCGGATACCGCCCGCGTGATCCGGCGACGGGGCCAGGGCGGCGGCGCGGACGTCGTAGCCCTCAAGGCGGCGGGCCGCCTCGATGACGATCGGCCCGCCGGCGGAATAGCCGAAAAGCCGGATCTTCTTGCCGGGATGCTCTCGCGCGAACTCGGCGATGGTGTCGGCCGCCGTCTCGATCCTCAGCGCGTGATCGAGCGGCAGGCCGTCGAGGCCGGGAAAGCGGTAGTAGACGAGCGCGTAGCCGGCATCGCGCCAGCGGTCGGCAGCGGCGAAGATCGACACCGAGGCGAAGGCGCCGGGCACGAGGATCGCGAGCCTGGGCGCCCGCGCGACCTCGGCGCGGTCGTAGGCCAGGGGGGACTCTGCTCCGCGCGGTGGCAGCGTGGGGGCGCCGCAGCCGGTGAGGGTGATCACGAGGAAGGCAAGGATGAAGCGAAGGAGCATGGCGCCGGATCGGGAACGGAGGTCCAGCCTCCGGCATCGGGCGATTCAGATCAAGCGGGACCGCCTCGGCCGGGTCAGGTCATCGCCTTCATCGCCCGTCCGATCCCTTCGAGCGTCAGCGGGAACATCCGGCCCTCGAAGATCTGGCGGACCATGCCGACCGACTGGGTGTATTGCCAGTGCCGCTCGGGCAGGGGATTGAGCCAGACATTGGAGGGCCAGTGCTCGCGCGCGCGGGCCAGCCAGACCTGACCGGCCTCGGCGTTCCAGTGCTCGTTCGCGCCGCCGGGATAGGCGATCTCGTAGGGTGACATCGAGGCGTCGCCGACGAAGATCGCCTTGTAGTCGCCGCCATAGGTCCGAAGCACCTCCCAGGTCGGGGTCTGCTGGTCCCAGCGGCGGCGGTTGTCGCGCCAGACGCCCTCGTAGAGGCAGTTGTGGAAGTAGTAGTACTCGAGATGCTTGAACTCGGCGCGGGCGGCCGAGAATAGTTCCTCGACGACGCGGATATGCGGATCCATCGAGCCGCCGACATCGAGAAAGAGCAGCACCTTCACCGCATTGTGCCGTTCCGGCCGGGTCTTGACGTCGAGGTAGCCGTGTTCGGCGGTGGCGCGGATCGTGCCCGCGAGGTCCAGTTCCTCTGCCGCCCCCGTGCGCGCCCAGCGGCGGAGCCGTTTCAGCGCCACCTTGATGTTGCGGGTTCCAAGCTCGACCGTGTCGTCGAGATTCCGGAAATCGCGCCGGTCCCAGACCTTCACCGCGCGCTGGTGGCGGCTTTCCTTCTGGCCGATCCGGACGCCTTCGGGGTTGTAGCCATAGGCGCCGAAGGGAGAGGTGCCGGCGGTGCCGATCCATTTCGAACCGCCCTGATGGCGGCCCTTCTGTTCCTCGAGCCGCTTCTTCAGCGTCTCCATCAGCTTCTCGAACCCGCCCAGGGCTTCGATCTGCGCCTTCTCTTCTTCACTCAGCGTCTTTTCGGCGAGTTTCTCCAGCCATTCGACCGGAAGGTCGATTGCCTCCAGCACCTGTTCGACCGAGATCGCCTCGAGCCCCTTGAAGGCCTCCGAGAAGGCGCGGTCGAAGCGGTCGAGATGGCGCTCGTCCTTCACCATCGCGGTGCGGGCGAGGTAGTAGAAGCCTTCGATGTCGTAGGTGACGAGGCCCGAGGCCATGCCTTCGAGAAAGCCGAGATACTCGCGCAAGGTGACCGGGATGCCGGTCTTGCGGAGTGTCTCGAAGAAGCGAAGGAACATGCGGGATCAGGACAGGCGGTGGACGGCGATGGTGACGAAGAGCCCGGCGATGGCGAAGATGATCGCGTGAACCGCGGCATACTGCAGCTTGTCGAGCCGGTCGCCGCCGCGGCGCGTCGCGCGCAGCCAGCCGGTGAGGGCGCCGAGAAGGGTGGCGGCGAAGAAGATCATGGATGTCTCGCTCTCTGGACCGGGGAGAGTGCGGCGATGTTCATCAGCCTCCCCCAGACCTCGGTATCGGAGGCGAAGCCATAGCGCGCCCAGCCGAGGCTGTCGAGCCTGACCTGCCGTGCCTCGCCGCTGCGTCCGAGCATGTCGAGCGCCTCGGCCTTGACCATCAGGAAATGGGCGAGGAGGGCGGCGTTCTCGGCCGCGGAGACCGCAGGAATGGAGGCGTCCGCGAGCGCGATGGTCTCGTTCGCGCGGCCCTGCGAGAGGGCGAAGGCGGCAAGCTGCATGTCGGCATGGGCGGCGTGCAGTGCGAGGCCGGGTTGGCTGTGATAGATCGCGGCGGCCTGACGGAAGGCGAATTCCGCGACTTCCGCGTCGTAACCGAGCGACAGCCGGCCGAGTGCGAGCCAGGTGAAGCCGGCGCGCGCATCCTTCCAGCCGTTGGCGCGGGCGATGTTCATCGCCGTGACCGCGGCCGAGCGGCGGCGCGACTCGGAGGTGCCGGGGCCGAGCGCGGTCTCGATCGCGTCGGCATAGGCGCGCGGGGTGATTTCAGGGCGCCGCGGCCGCACGGCCTCGCCGCGCGGGTTGAGCCGGGCGAGGAGCGCGGGCAGGCGCACGGCCACGTCGCGGGCAGTCATCCCGTTGCGCAGTTCGGGTGCGTAATAGGCGCGCAGCATGAGTATGTCGAAACCGGTCAGCACGGTGTGGATGTTGTCGTCGTTGAAGACGGAGTCCGGCAGCCGGTAGAGGTCGTTCAGCGGGCCGAGCGCCTGGGCGAGTTCCTCGTGCAGGCAGTCGCGGACCTCCTGCGGGGCGGTGTCGCTCGGGATGAAGATCACTGCGCGTTCACGCGAGGTGAGGGTGTACCAGTCGATCATGGCACGCCGGGCGCGGCGGTACTCGCGCGACGAGCCGACGCGGGGCGCCACGAAACAGGCGGCCTGGGGAACCATGCGCTGCATCGTGCGCAGCGGCAGGAATTCGATCGAGACCTCGCTGTCGGGATCGGCAGACTGGATGATGTCGATCCCGGCCTCGTTCCGCAGCCGGCTGAGGAGCCGGCGCAGGTCTTCCGGCGCGCTCGGAGGCACGGCACCGATCATCCGCACGCGTACGGGGCCTTCGAAGCGCGTGAAGACGGCAAGCTCGCGTCCGCTTTCGAGCCGGAACGAAAGGTCCATGAAATCTTCCGCCATGTCCGCATTGGCGCGGCGCGGCGGTGTCACGGAGGGGCCGGCGAAGCGGCGCATCGGCGGCAGATCCGGCAGCACCATGCGGGCCGTGACCGGCGGGGGCGGGACGGGGGTGCAGGCGGTTGCGGCCAGAAGCAGGGCGCAAAGCAGGAGGCGCAACGCTCAGGTCCGTTCGTGTGAAAGGGCCGGGGCCGGACGACGATGGGGCGGAACGCGACGCGCCTGCTCATCGCCGGCCGCGACCGGCCGGATCGTCAGAATGTCGGGCATCGCCACTCGCTCCTTCCGCTTCTCATGAGAAGGTTAGCCGAGCCTTCGTTACAGCGCGAGAGGGAAGGGGCAACTTTTCGGACCGGCTCCGTGGGTAAAACCCGGGCGCCGCCTCAGCTCCGTCCCCGCGCCATGAACGCGAGCCGCTCGAATAGCTGCACGTCCTGCTCGTTCTTCAGAAGGGCTCCATGCAGCTTCGGCAAGAGGCTCGCCGGATCCCGCTTGAGGTCCTCGGGCGAGAGATCCTCGGCGAGGATCAGTTTCAGCCAGTCGAGCACCTCGGAGGTCGAGGGCTTCTTTTTCAATCCCGGCGTCTCGCGGATCTCGTAGAACTGCGTCAGCGCGGTCGCGAGCAGGTGCTCCTTGATGCCCGGATAGTGGACCTCGACGATCTGCTTCAGCGTCTCGGCCTCGGGGAAGCGGATGTAGTGGAAGAAGCAGCGCCTGAGGAACGCGTCGGGCAGTTCCTTCTCGTTGTTCGAGGTGATGACGATGACCGGGCGGTGCTTCGCGCGGATCGTGTCGCCGGTCTCGTAGACGTGGAACTCCATCCGGTCGAGTTCCTGCAGGAGGTCGTTGGGAAACTCGATGTCCGCCTTGTCGATCTCGTCAATCAGGAGCACGACCTTGGTCTCGGCCTCGAAGGCCTGCCAGAGCTTGCCCTTGCGGATGTAGTTGCTCACGTCATGGACCCGCTCGTCGCCGAGTTGGCTGTCGCGGAGCCGGCTCACGGCATCGTATTCGTAAAGCCCCTGCGCCGCCTTCGTCGTTGACTTCACGTGCCATTCGACGATCGGCAGCCCGAGCGAGAGCGCGACCTGACGGGCAAGCTCGGTCTTGCCGGTGCCGGGTTCGCCCTTCACGAGGAGCGGCCGTTCGAGCGTCACCGAGGCATTGACGGCGACCGTCAGGTCGGCGGTTGCGACATATTGTTCGGTGCCGGCGAATTTCACTGGATTTCCGTCACTTTGAAGCGGGTTTGACCCGGGTTTCCGTCATTTTGCAGCAGGTGTGTCCCGGGAGTCTTAGCGGCGCCATCAATTTGCCGCAAGGCCGGGTTAGGCCTAGTGACAACCCCCGCCGGTTGCGTTATGGGAGCGCCCGAGGAGAGCCGGATGCACATGAACAAGCCGAATTCAGATTCCGGCCGGCAGAAGGGAGCAGAGATGAAACCCGAGGTCTTTCTTCCCAACGATTACCGTCCGGCCGAAGACGAGCCCTTTATGAACGAGCGTCAGCTCGAATATTTCCGCCGGAAACTGCAGACGTGGAAGGAAGAACTGCTCGAGCAGTCCGCCGAGACGCTCGAAGGTCTTCAGGACAGTGCCCGGAACGTCCCGGACATCGCCGACCGCGCCAGCGAGGAGACCGATCGGGCGCTGGAGCTTCGGACCCGCGACCGCCAGCGCAAGCTCGTCACCAAGATCGATTCGGCGCTGCGACGGATCGACAGCGGCGAGTACGGCTATTGCGAGATGACCGGCGAGCCGATCTCGCTGAAGCGACTTGACGCGCGGCCGATCGCGACGATGACGCTCGAGGCGCAGGAAAAGCACGAGCGGCGCGAGCGCGTGCATCGCGACGATTGAGCCGCTGCGCGCAGGGGCAGGGATTTCCGGCACCGTGGTCGCAAGGCTCCGGTGCCGTTCTTTTTCGGGGGTGCGGGTATGTTGAAGGGGCGGAAAGTCACGGTGCTCGGGGCCGGCGTGGCCGGCCTGTCCGTCGCTCGCGCCCTGGCGCTCCGCGGGGCGGAGGTGACGGTGCTCGAACAGGCGCCGGAGATCCGCGAGGTCGGGGCGGGCCTACAGATTTCCCCGAACGGCGCGCGGGTCATATCCGCGCTCGGCCTTGGCGCGGCGCTCGGAAAGGCCGGGCAGCGCGCTGAGGCGGTCGAGCTTCGCGACGGCGAGAGCGGCGCGGTCGTGCTGCGGATGGACCTGTCGCGGGCGGGGACGGGCAACGACTTCCTGTTCCTGCACAGGGCCGATCTCATTGATGTGCTCCAGGAGGGCGCGCGGGACGCGGGCGTGACGATCCGGCTCCTGAAACAGGTCGACGAGGTCCGGCTGGGTGCGCATCCGCCGCGTCTCGTGACCACGCTCGGGGAGGAGTTCGAGGCCGAGATCCTGATCGGCGCGGACGGGTTGCATTCGAAGGTCCGGGCGGCGCTCAACGGAACGGTGGCGCCTTTCTTCACCCATCAGGTGGCGTGGCGCGCGACCCTGCCGGCCGAGCCCGGCATCGCGCCGGTCGCGCAGGTCTTCATGGGCTCCGGCCGGCACCTCGTGACCTATCCCTTGCGGGGCGGGCGGCTCCGGAACATCGTCGCGGTCGAGGAGCGCCGCCGCTGGGCCGAGGAGAGCTGGTCGTTGACCGACGACCCGCTGGCGCTGCGGATCGCTTTCGAGGAGTTCGTGCCCGAAGTCCGGGGCTGGCTCGATCGGATCGAGCGGCCCAATCTCTGGGGGTTGTTCCGCCACCCGGTGGCAGCCCGCTGGCACGGACACGGCGCGGCGATCCTTGGCGATGCCGCCCATCCGACGCTGCCGTTCCTCGCGCAGGGCGCGAACATGGCGCTGGAGGATGCATGGGTTCTCGCCGAGACGCTGGATGCCGGCGCCGGACCCGAAACCGCATTCGCGGACTACCAACGAGCACGCGAGGGGCGATGCCGCCGCATCGTCGACGCCGCCAATGCCAACGCGCGGAACTATCACCTGTCGGGCCTCAGGCGCGATGTCGCGCATCTGGGATTGCGGGCGCTCGGCAAGTTCGCCCCGGACCGTGTGCTTGGCCGGTTCGAGTGGCTTTACGGACACGACGTGGTTGGCGCCCCCCGGTAGTGAAAGCTGCGTGATGCAGCGCGCAATCGGCGCGTGTCCTTTCGCTCTCCCGAGGTGGGTCTGAACCATCCGGGCGAATCCGGCCGGAAGCCAAACCAAAGCTGATGTGCCGCCCGTTCCGGAAATGGCTGACGACATTCCGGCGCAGTGATGCATCCGGGTTACAGCGCGCACTGAACCTCCAGTTGTGCTTGTTTAAAGAAATAATCTGCCGCAGACTTCCCTGAAAAGCAGAGCAGTCTAAGAAAAAAAGTTATCGAAAGGATAGCAAATGGCAGGCAAGCCCTTGCGGGACGCATCTTGCGTTGCGTCGGTTGCGGTGGCGTCCTTGTTGTTGACGGGGTGTTCGGTCGAGACGCCATATCAGGCACCCAAGTTTTTCTTCGCATCGACCTATACCGGGCACAAAGATACCGCGCCGGTCCTTTTGAACAACGTCGCCTGGTGGGAAGGGCTTAAGGATCCGACCCTCAATTCGCTCGTTCAGCGGGCCCTGGCCGGCAGCCTCAGCCTCGCGATCGCCACCGAGAGGGTGCGGGAGGCGAAGGCCGACCTTGCCGCCGTGCCGACCCAGGTGACGGCGAACAGCGATGCCTCGGTGGTCCGGCAGAAGGAGGTCGCCGACACGCCGGAGACCCGGGCCGACGCGTCGCTCGGCCTGAGCTGGATGCTCGATCCCTTCGGCGAGCAGCGCCTGCGCAAGGAAGCCAGCCGGGCCCGCGTCGAGGTGGCCGATGCCGAGGTGGATGCGGCGCGGCTGCTGCTGCTCTTCAACCTCGCCAACGCCTATGTCGATCTTCGATTCAACCAGCGTGCGCTGGTCGTCCGTCAGAAGGAAGTCACATCGCGCGAGGAGACGCTCGAACTGACGGAGTCCCTGCTCGACAAGGATGCCGCCACCAAGCTCGATCTGGTCAGGGCCCAGGCGCGCCTCGCCGAGGCGCGCGCGACGGTGCCGGGGATCCGCGCCCGCATTCAGGGCCAGAAGAACCAGATCGCGACCCTGCTCGGCACGACGCCCGGCCGGCTCGATGTCAATCTGGACGCCGGGGCCCGCCAACCGATGCCGCGGATGTCGACCGGGGTCGGCATTCCGGCCGATCTGGTGCGCAACCGTCCCGACATCCGGATCGCCGAGCGCCTTTATTACGCGGCGGTGGCCGAAACCGGTGTGGCGCGCGCGGATCTCTATCCGAAGCTGTCGCTCGGCGGGGCGATCAGTCTCGCGCGGGTGGGCGGCAATACGGGACCGGAGTACTTCTTCGGCCCCGCGATCGCACTTCCGACCCTGCCGTTGCAGACCGGGCGCGCCCGCGTCGCAGCCCAGGAGTCGCGGGCGAGGCAGGCCCATACAAACTGGACTTCCACGGTGATCAACGCGATCCGCGAAGTCGAGGATGCGCTGTCCGATTACGCCCAGAGCCGTGCCGCGACCGAGCAGGCCCGCAATGCCGTCGAGCTTTACGGCGAGGCAGTGGACCTTACGCGTGGCATGATCGCGCTCAATGGGGCGACGCTGAACGAGCTGCTCGATGACGAAGAAAACCTCAGCGATGCGGAGATTGCGCTGGCGGCGAACCTGCGTGCACAGGCCCTCGCTTTCGTTGCGCTCAATTCGAGCCTGGGGGCAACGGTGCAGGGCAGCGGCTCGCCAACCGTGGTTGCCAGCGCAGGTTCGGAATAGGTCCTCGTCGGCAGTTACTGTTCGCGGAACGCGCGGCTCATCGAGTCGACGATGGGCTTCACCAGGTATTCGAAGAAGGTCCGCTCGGCGGTTTCGATCATGATCTCGGCCGGCATGCCCGGGGTCGGCGTGAAGCTCTTGACACGCTCCAGCTCGGAGGCCGGAAGCTTCACGCGCGCCACATAGACCTCGCGCAGGTTGTTGCTGGCGTCGACCGGGAGCGAGTCCGCCGAAACATAGTAGACCTCGCCCTTGAGGACCGGCGTCGTGCGCTGGTTCAGCGAGACGAGCCGCACCGTTGCCATCTGGCCAAGGCGCACATCGTCGATATCGTTGCGCGGCACCTGCGCCTCAATGATGAGGGGGGCGTTCTTGGGCAGGATCTCGGCGATCGCCTTGCCGCCCTCGATGACGCCGCCGGAAGTGAAGTAGTGCATCCGCACGACCGTTCCCGAGACGGGTGCGCTGATCACCGAGCGCCGCAGCACGTCCACCGCGTTGTAGGACTGCTCGCGCACGCTGTCGAGCTCGGCCTGGATCGCCTGCATCTCGTCGAGCGCGGCCTGGCGGTACTCGTTGTAGGTCAAGTCGATCTGCTGCTCGTACTTCTCCTTGAGTGACTGGGTTTCGGCCTGGTCGGCCGAGAGCCGGCCGAGCTGGCCTTCGGCATCGATCATCGCGCGCTCGATCGCGTTGACTTCGGTCTTGCGGATCAACCCCTGCTCTAGGAGGCTGGATTTCGCGACGAAATCCTCCTGCAGGAGAATATGCTGCCGCCGGAGCGCGTCCTCGTGCGTCGCGTAGCCGGTGACGCGGCTGTCCAGTGCCGAAATATTGGTCTTGAGCAGGATGACGTCACTTTCGAGCTTGGTGCGCGATGTCTGGAAATTGAGGCGCTGGTTGTCCATGATCTCGATGATTTCGGGATCCTGGCCCTTGTCCAGCAAGAAGGACGGGAAGGTGATCCGCTCGGCGCCGTTGAATTCGGACATCAGCCGCGCGTTGACCGCTTCGAGCCGGGCGCGGCGCAGCATCAGTTCCCGCTGGTTGGCCAGCGCTGCAGTCTGTTCGAGGTGGATCAGGGGCTGCCCCTTGACGACCGCGTCGCCTTCGGAGACGAGGATTTCCTCGATGATCCCGCCTTCGAGGTGCTGGATGATCTTGTTGTGGCCGGTCGCGACGAAGCTGCCTTGCGCGATCACGGCCGCCGCGAGCGGCGCGGTGATCGCCCAGAAACCGAATCCGCCGATCGCGATGATGATCAGCGCGACCCCGATGATCGTGTGGCGCGAGACCGAGCGCGGAACTTCGGAATACCATTCCTCCGCGTGGTAGTTGGGGTTCTGCGGAACAACGAGCTGGGTGCCCATGGTCGTTGCGACTCCTTACTGGCGTTTCTGCGCGATCGTGGGATTCGCGGGCTTGGCGTTGCGGCGCGCGGAGATCGCCTGCATGACCTCCTCGCGGGTGCCAAAGAGGTTCACGCGCCCGTCGGTCAGCAGCATCACCTTCTCCACCGATTGCAGGAGCGAGGGTTTCTGCGTCACGACCACCACGGTGATGCTGTTGCGCCGCGCATGGTCCATCGCCCGCGCCAGCGCCTTGTCGCCGGCGTTGTCGAGGTTGGAGTTGGGCTCGTCGAGGACGACGAGGCGCGGGTTGCCGAAGAACGCCCTGGCAAGCGCGATCCGCTGCTTCTGGCCGCCCGAGAGCGGCGAGCCGTCGGCGGAGACGACCGTCTCGTAGCCCTGCGGGAAAGTGGCGATCATGTCATGCACATCGGCGAGCACGGCGGCCTCGTAGATCTGCTCGTCCGTCGCGTCCGAGCGCATCCGCGCGATGTTGTTCTTGATCGTGCCGGGAAAGAGCTGCACGTCCTGCGGCAGGTAGCCGATGCTCTCGCCGAACTGGCGCTGGTCCCAGTTGCGCAGGTCCATCAGGTCGAGCCGGACGCTGCCGGAAGTGGGCAGGATCGACCCCACCAGCATCTTGCCAAGCGTGGTCTTGCCGGCGCCCGAATTGCCGATAATCGCGAGCGAGCCGCCGGGATCGAGCGAGAAGCTGATCGAGTTGAGGACGACCCGCTTGGTGCCGCCGGGAACATAGAGCAGCCGCTCGACGTCGAGCCGGCCCTCGGGGTTCGGCAGAAGCAGGCGGTCGACGTTCAGTGGCGAGGACTTGAGCAGGGCCGTGATCCGGTCGAACGCGGCGCGGGAGAGGAGGAAGCTGTTCCAGCCCTCGATCGCGCCCTCGATCGGCGCCAATGCGCGGCCGGCGATGATCGAGGCGGCGATCACCATGCCGCCGGTGATGTGGCCCTGGATCGCGAGGTAGGCGCCCCAGCCTAGCATGCCGACCTGGGTCAGCAGCCGCACTGCCCGCGACATCGAGGCGGTGATGACGTTGCGGTCCTGCGCGCGCACCTGCGCAGACAGCGAGGCCGCCGTGTCCTTGCCCCAGATCTCGACCGCCTCGGGGATCATCGCAAGCGCATTGATGATCTGCGAGTTGCGCGACATCGAGTCGAGATGCTGGTTCGCCTTGCTCTGCGCGACATTCGCCTCGGCGAAGGGGCGCGAGGTCAGGCGCTGGTTGATCAAGGCGATCACGACCAGAATCAGCGCGGTCGTCACCACGATCGCGCCGAGATGCGGATGCACGAGGAAGATCGCAAGGATGAAGAGCGGTGCGAAGGGAATGTCGAGAAAAGACAGGAGCGTGCCGGACACGAGAAAGCCGCGCAGTTGCTGGAGGTCGCCGAGGGTCTGGTACTCGCGTCCGGTCCCGTGCAGCGAGGCACGCGCCGCGGCGGCCAGGATCGGCGAGCCAAGGCGCACCGCGACCTCCACCGCCGTGCGCATCAGGATGAACCGCCGCACGGCGTCGAACACGGCCTGGAGCACGACGGCGCCGACGATGACCGCCGTCAGCATGATCAGAGTGTCGACCGAGCGGCTCGTGAGCACCCTGTCGGAAATCTGGAAGAGGTAGACCGGGATCGCGAGGATCAGAAGGTTGGTCATGCAGGTGAACAGCATGACAGCCGCGAGGTTTCGGCGGACGGCCCATTTTCCGGCCGCGAGGCTCTTGGAAAAATCGGTCGGCCCCAGGCGCTTGTGGAACCTGTTCCCGTTCATCCCTCCGCCGCCGGCGTTGGCCGTCGGCTGTCCCGTGCCGTTGACCGTGCCTCCCGAACGGTCACCCCCCGCCTTGCCTTCGATCGTGGTGCCGAGGCCCGTACGGCGGCTCTGGAAGTTCGGGATATGTCCCGTGCTTTCGTCGTCCTCGCCGGGACCGTTTGGAATGTCTTTCACGATCAGATCCTTTGAAAATGACTTCAGGCAAGCATCGTCTGCATGACATCGGCCGAACTGGCGTCGTTGCCGTGGCCGTTGCCGTGGCCATCGGACGGGTGCCCGTCGTCATTGCCGTACTGGTCCTCGATCATACCTTCGGCGAGGAACGCGACAGCTTCGCTCGCAAGGTCGGACTCGCCCGACATCGGATCCTCGAGCGAGATCAGTTCCGCCTGGTAGAGCAGGGCGTCCGAGTAATGCTCGCCCCCGACATGAACGGTGGAATCGGTTCCGTATTCCTCGATCGACGCCAGGTTGAGCAGCGCGTTCGATCCGGTCGTCACCGTCACGCCATCGTCACCTGCCGAAGCGAGCAATTCGCCGGCGAGCAGTTCGACCTGGTCGGCGTCGCCGAGAACGTTGGTCTGTTCGACGCTCTGCGAGTTGATCAGGTTGCCGTCGATGTAGAGCACGCTGAGCATCGTGTCGCCGCTGAAGGCCTCGTTCTTCAACAGCCAGCCCGGAACACCGTTGGCCCCCTCGCCGAGCATGGTGATGAACTGCTTCTGCATCGCGTCCAGCGGCATGATCGTGTCGCTGCCGAGTTCGTAGATTGCTGCCTCGTTCCACAAAAGATTGCCACCGCTTCCGACGACGCCGCCGTGATTGTCGAGCGTGACGGCGTCGGTATCGAGAAGCACGTTCATCTGGTTGATCATCGCCAGGTTGATCAGATGGCCGCCGACCACGATCAGGTCGTACTGGAAGCCGAGTTCGTAGAGCGACACGCTGTTGGTGATCTCGTTGCCGCCGAAAACAAAATTCGACTCCGAACCCGAGAAGGTCATTGCGGTCACGTCGTTGTCGACGACGAAGTTGAACTGTTTGATCCAACTCACGTTAATCACATCGCCCTCGATCCGGGTAATCGCCCAGTGCTCGGGGAACTTCGCGTCGACCGGATCCTTATCTTGCTCGGCGGGCGCGGATTCGCGGATCAGGCTGGCGACGTTCCACGCGGTCGTGAGCGCGCTGTCGCCGGCCTCGTCGGCATCCGCCGAGAAGGAGACGTGATCGTCGTTCCAGACGTTGATCTGGCTGATCATGTGAAGCGATACGCTGTCGCCGCCTACCAGCATCACCGGCGCGTAGAGCCAGCTCGCCGACAGCACAACCTCATTGACGAGCAGGTTGCCGCCATGCACCGCCTGATGCGCCGGGCCTTCGTCCTCGGCCGGGCCGGTGACCGGCGTCGTTCCCTCCGCGCTCGCCGCCAAGTTCTCGTCGAGGCTCTCATCCGCGTTCGCATCCGCGCCCTCTCCGGCGCCCTCCGCCGGCGGCGGAGCGAGATAGGCGGGAATGTGGTCCTGCCAACTGGGAAGCTCTGTTACTTCCTCGCCGTTGACATGCAGGCCGTAAGCGTCGTCGCCTTTCAAGAGAGTGATCTGGGCGCCCTCGACCTCGGGGACCTCGACTTCTTCGATGAACTTGACCAGCGAATGGGCCATGTCGGAGTAGCTCACCTCGCCGTCCGGCAGCACGGCCGGGCTGAAGATCTGCAAGGCCTTGCCGGCATCGACAAGTTTCTCCAGTGCTGCCTCGAGAACTTCCTTGCTGACGATCGGCCCCTGGAAGGCGTCCGTATTCCACTGGTCACTGTCGTGAAGGACGTTCGACTGATGGATGACGACCGCAACCGAACTCGGCGCCGGGATCTTGAAGACGACATCGATTGGGCCGCCGCCGCTGCGGTCGCCGCCGCCGAAGCTGATGCTGACAGTATGGCTTGCTCCCGCCGGCAGGGGGGAGGCGAACCCGGAGACCGGCGGAGAGAGCAAGCCCGGCTCCGCGAACCCGGCATCGACGTCGGGCGACGGGACTGCTGACCGCGTATCCGGCGCATCCTCGGACTTCGCCTTGAAGCGGATCTTGCCGTTGAACTCGTCAGGCTCGAAGTCGTCGATGATCTTGGGATTGATGACGGAGAGGTCTTCGGGGCCGTCGTTCAGTCTCTTCAGGGCCCGGAATTCATCGTACTCGGCCCGAAGCCGGGCCTCTTCAACGCTCAAATGAAACAAACCAATAAAGTGAGAAATGATCTCGGTCGCATTGTCGAAATAGCGCATCGTCCTGGACCTCGTCTAGCGTGGTTTCCGGTCGTCGCGTTGACCTTATGTCGTGTGGCGGGCCTGCGCGGCTAATCCGCGCAGGCCCTGGTCTGTCGCGCCGGGCGATCAGCTCATGTCGTCGTCGCCGATGAACGTCGAAGACAGGTTGCCGCCGACCACAGTCATGTCGATCGAGTTACCCATGATGTTGGCGCCCTGGACGATGTCCATGTTGAACGCCGCGGTGTCGATCGCCGCATCGGCAGAGGCGGACGAGGTCCCGTTCACATAACCGTCGTCACCGTTGTTGGACCCCCAGACGCCGCCGTTCGCGACGCCGCCATCGCCGTTCGTGGCCATGCCGCCCATGCCGCCCATGCCGCCATTGGCCATGGAGTCACCGACCGTCGCGGTGCCGCCACCGCCGCCGCCGCCGCCGGAAGCGTTGGTCTCGCCGTAGGCCGCCGCGAGGCCGCCGGCGAAGCCGCCATGGCCGCCCTCGGCATCCGCTTCGCCCCAGGCTGCGGCCAGACCGTCCGCGAACCCGCCGTCGCCGCCTTCGCCTTCGCCGTTACCGGCGCCGAGGCCGAGGCCCGCGCCATCGCCCGCGTCGCCGCCGTCGCCTTGGGCAAAGCCGAGGCCGAGGCCGGCACCGTCGGAGCTGCCGCCGTCACCGGCTTCGCCATTGCCCGCGCCAAGGCCTATGCCGAGCGCGTTCGCGTCGCCGGTATCGCCGGAGGTGCCGTCACCGCTGCCAAAGCCGGCACCGAGTGCGTTCGCATCGCCGGTATCGCCGGAGGTGCCGTCACCGCTGCCAAAGCCGGCGCCGAGCCCGTTCGCATCGCCGGAATCGCCGCCCGTGCCCGAGCCGGCTCCCAGCCCGGCGCCAAGGCCCGCGCCGTCACCGGCGTCGCCGCCTGTGCCGGTGCCCTCGGCTTCGGCGTCTTCGACTTCGCCTTCGCCGCCGGAGGCTTCGATCTCGCCTTCGCCGTCGCCGGCACCGCCGTCACCACCGGTTCCGGTGCCCTGACCGGCGCCAAGGCCCAGTCCGGCCGCGTCGCCACCCTCGGTGTTGCCGCCGAAGCCGCCACCGAGACCGGCACCAAGGCCAGCCGCATTGCTGTCGCCGGTATCGCCGCCTTCGCCTTCGCCGAGGCCGACACCAAGACCAGCCGCGCTGCTGTCACCGGTTTCGCCGCCTTCGCCGCCGCCGAGACCGACACCGAGACCGGCCGCATCGCCGCCGCTCGCGTCGCCGCCTTCGCCTTCGGCCGTGACCGCGTTCTCGGCATCGCCGGAGCCGCCGTCGCCGCCGAGACCCGCGCCGACGCCAAGGCCGACGCCGAGGCCGGTACCGGAGGCGCCGTTCGCCTCTCCGCCCTCGCCTTCGGCTTCGACGTCGTTGGCGGTACTGGCGCTGCCGCCGTCAGCCTGGCCGCCCGCCGCTTCGGCTGCGGAAGCGGTCGTGCCTTCGCCATCACCGCCATCACCGCCGTCAGACTCGGCTTCACCACCGATCGAGAATGCGTGTCCGCCGCCGCCACCATCGGCCTGCGCATAGCTGCCGCCGTCTCCGCCTTCCGGCTCGGTGCTGATGCCGTCGCCGGACGTGGCATAACCGCCAAGCGCCATGCCGCCGGCATAGAACGCGCCGGAATTCGAAACCTCGGCGTTGTCGAGCTGGTCGTTGTCGGTCATGTTGTTCGACTGGACGAACACATTGGCGGAGTCGTTGCCCGCGGCACCAAGCGAACCGTTGAGGAAGTTGTCGAGCGTGATGTCGCCGTTGAAGGCGGCCACATCGTCGATGTCCACAGTCCCGCCCTCTTCAGCTTCGGCGGAGATGTCGATCACGTCGTCATCGGTCTGGTTCCAGTCGATGGCGAGATCGACGTCGTTGGTGATATCGGTCGTGACGTCGGTGTCATTGGTCGCGGCGTTGTTGGCGTAGTTGTCGCTTTTGGCTTTGGCCTCGGCGTCGTTCTGCGCACCGGCATCCGCCGCGGAATCGGCCTGGGCCTGACCGTCGGTCGTAGCCTCGGCTTCGCCTTCGCCCTCTTCCTCGCCGCCCTCGGCTTCGGCTTCGGTCTCGCCTTCGACCTCACCCTCGGCCGAGGAATCGGCCTGCGCGTCGGCCAAGGCCTCGTTCTCCGACTCGGTGCGGGAATCGAGGTAGGAGTCGTTCTCGGCTTCGGAGTCGACGGAGTTGTCGACCTCATTCTCAAGCTCGAAGTTGAAAGGCCACCAGTTTCTGTTGCTCATGACAATTCTCCGGTTGGTGGCCGGATCACCGCCGTTCATCTCTCAAGCGGTATGGTCCGGCACGGTTTCCTTATTGGATTTCGCTGACAGGGAAACGCCTGGACCGGTGGTCTCGTGCTCTCCTTTCCATCAATGACCGGCTCAAATGTGTTCCTGCGAAACATCGCCCCCGGGAGAACGTTCGACGTCCCGGAGCCGGCACACATCGGCAGAAATTGCCAAGTGATGCCTGAAAATGGTCACGCGAAAACCACTTTTGGGGTAGCTGGCAAATCGGACTAGCGGTGCCGCGGGAGACGGAATGGCCGTGTTTCTAACGACTTGCGTAGCCGGACGCTACGTCGCTCAATCAACCTGAGGTATCGAATCACCGCGGGGTCTAATGCTTGTGGCGCCGATCGGGCAGGGTTCAGACGCGGCGAAGCGGTACCGAGCTACCCGGTCGAAGCGGAAAGATCGCTACGGCAATCAGGTTCGGTCTGTAATACATTGAAATAGACGGAGATACCCAACAGGGCCGGGATAAATCCTTGGAGCTAGTCACATATTCCAATGGTTAAGGTTTAATTCTGGCCCCCAAGCGCGTATAGTCGAGGCCGCCGTCACAGATTTACTGTGTGCGTTTTGTCTACGGATGCCGTTCACGGCGTCGAGGGCATTGGTAATGTTGGGTTATTTGCCCTGCCGGGTGTCTTTACGTAGGGGGACGAATATGTTGATTGATCGATTTGATGCAGTCGTTTCCGGAAACGTGGAACGGGATATTCCAGCGCGGGGCAGTGAAGCGGTGGCCGAACTGGCCATCATAGGTTCCAGACACAGCTTTTCGGAATGTCTGGTTCGCGCAACGTCGATGGAAGTAGGCGACAGCGGGCTCGAGCGTCTGGAGACGCTGGCCGATTTCGATGCGCTGCCTCCGGTTCGCAAGGCGGCGGTGCGTCTGGTTGTCGTTGACGAAGCCACGATATCCCAAGACGACGGGGCAACCTTCGGGGAGCGCGGCGGCTTCGGCTCGGCCGTTGTCGTCCTGGCGTATCGTTCCGAGGAGGCCGCACGGCGCATAATCGATCTGGCGTCCGGTTTCGACTGGATCGAGAGCTATCTGCCGATCGACATCCGGTTCGATCTCTGGATATCCGTGCTCCGGCTTCTCCTGAGCGGCGGTCGCTACGTCCCCGCCGAATTGCTGCGCGCCGAGGAACCGGCGGAGGCCGTCGCCAATGACCGGATCGGCACGGCGGCCCGGTCCGGCGCCGCGTCCGACGCTGGCCTGACCCCGCGCGAGAAACAGGTGCTCACACTCCTTGCCAAAGGACTTCCCAACAAGCTGATCGCGTCCAAGCTCGATCTGTCGCAGCACACGATCAAGCTGCATATCCACCATGTGATTACCAAATTGGGGGTTCAAAACCGGACGGAGGCGGTCGCCAGGTACTTCGGTCAGCGGTGATGGCGGGACCCCACCAGACGCCGGCATCGACGGCCGACGCGCCGCAGCTTGACGAGATACTGCTCAGGGTCGGCAAGCTCAATTACACCTGGTCCAACACCGAGAGCTTACTCATCCACCTGATCGCGGGGCTGGCGCGGATCGACAAGGATACGGCGCTGATCATCTTCCTCACGCTCAACACGACACGGGCGCGGCTCGATCTAGTCGGGCGGCTGGCCAAGATGGAGCGTACCCCGGAAGCCGAACGCAAAGACGTGCTCGGCGTCACAGAGCGCTTCTCCCGGATCTCGGCTCTGCGCAACAAGTACAATCACTGCATCTATTCCTTCGATGCGGATGGCGGATCGCCGAAGACCATCCTGATGCGGATCTCGGATCGCAAGGACGCGATCCGGTACGGCAAGACCGATCCGATCAACAGCGCCGAGCTGGAGACGGTCGATGCCGCGATCGAGGCGATCGCGGAACTCAACCGCGAGATCTGGCGGCTCGCGCAGCGGCACGGCTATCCGATCTGACCGGCTTCGGCCGACGGGCGCTTTCATCGAAATCCCGGAGTTCGGGTCGGCGCCGCGGCGGCGCATCGACCATGCCCAGCGTCTCCAGCGCCGCCCAAAAGGCGTCGGGGCGTGCGGATCAGCCGTGCCGCGGGCTGCAGGTACGACACCATGGATGCGCCGGGCGGCGGCGCGCGGCGTCCGGGTCGCACCGGAGTGGACAAACCCAAGCGCATGGGATTTAGTTCTTTTCAGGCAGCGGCGCCTCGCGCCTCGCTGTCGCGCGAACAGCTGACGGAGGAATGATGAGTACGGATCTTCACGAACTTGCGCCGCACCACCTTCCTCCCTTCATCACGGCGCCGGGGAGTTCGGACTTTCTTTACAACGTCATCGTCGTTTCGCTGGTGGTGATCGTGCTTCTTGTCGGCAACTTCTACTTCAAGCTGCACGCGCTGCCCGAAAAGATGGCCGAACATGCCAACAGCACGCAGCTTCAGCTGATCGGGGTCATGGCGCTCCTGGCGCTGTTCACTCATAACCATATCTTCTGGGTCGGTGCCCTGCTCCTGGCGGCTATCCAGTTGCCGAACTTCACCGAACCGCTGAACTCGATCGCGGGCTCCTTGCGCGAACTGTCGAAGGGTGCGGCCAAGAATGCCCCCGAGGCCCCGGCGGTGGCCGCCGATGCCGCAGCGTCCGAACAGGCCTGAGGAGAGACCGGAATGCTCGAGTTTCTGCTCTGCTCGCTCGTCACGATTTTTCCCGACTACCTCTACCGCAGCCGGGTTCAGGGCAAGAGGTGGGGCAGGGAGCTGACACTCTTCTCGATCTGGTACGAACTGCGCTGGGGGATCACGGCCTGTGCCGTGCTGACAATCTCGCTTTTGACCATGATCTTCTACTACCACCCGACGACGTCGAACGGCGCGTCCTTCTTCCGCACGGTGACGATCCTGCCCGAGACCGGCGGCAGGGTTGCCGAGGTCTATGTCGAGAACCTGCAGGAGGTCGAGGCTGGAGACCCCCTGTTCCGGCTGGACGACGAACTCGCGCGCGCATCCTACGAGACCGCGAAGGCGCAGGTTGCCGAGATCGACGCCGCGATGGTGATGGCCCAGTCGGAACTCGCCGCCGCCGAAGGCTCCGTCGCGCAGGCGCGGAGCGCGCTGACCCAGGCAACGGACGAACTGAACCGCAATCTGGAGCTGCAGGCGCGCAACTCCTCGGTCGTGAGCGAGCGCGAGATCGAGCGCCAGCAGAACCTCGTGGACGGCCGAGAGGCGGCCCTGACGGTCGCAGAATCCAGCCGTGCGTCGGTTCAGACCAAGATATCGACGCTCCTGCCGGCGCAGAAGGCAACCGCGGAATCGGCGCTGGCGCAGGCGCAGGTGACGCTCGACAAGCTGGTCGTCACCGCAGGCGTGTCCGGGACCGTTCAGCAGTTCATCCTTCAGCCGGGGGACTATGTCAGCGCAGTGCTCCGCCCGGCCGGGATCCTCGTGCCGAAGGCTTCGGGCACGGGCAGGTTCCAGGCGGGCTTCGATCAGGTCTCGGCACAGGTGATCAAACCGGGAATGGTTGGCGAGATCCTGTGTTTGTCGAAACCCTTCACGATCATCCCGACCGTGGTGGTCTCGGTGCAGGACGTCATCGCTTCGGGCCAGTTCCGGCCGACGGACCGGCTCGTGGACGCGACGGAAGCCGCGCGGCCGGGAACGGTGACGGTGGCCATGGAGCCGCTCTATCCCGGCAGCGCCGACGATGTGCCGCCGGGCAGCAAGTGCATCGTCAATGCCTACACGAGCTTCCACGACCGGCTGGACGAGGGCGGCCTCGGCTTCGGAACATGGATCTTCTACCACGCCGTTGACGCGACGGCCGTCGTGCATGCGGCGGTTCTCAGGATCCAGGCGCTGATCGTGCCGGTGCAAACTCTGGTGTTCTCCGGGCACTGACGGGGGCGGTGCCAATTATCCGGCTGGACCGGGCACACGCGTATGAGCGCCCGCCCAAGATCGGCCTCGATGAAGTGGCGGGCCGCGGCCTGAGGGCCGTAAGCCCCGGGGATTGGTGTTTGCAGGAAGAAGCAGGATCTGGTGCGCATTGCCGAGGCTCGGCGGAGCCTGCCGGGACGGAATGCATTCCGGGGAAGGTCTTCTGAGCCTGTCATCGCGCCGAGGCCGTGCGGATGCTCCGGTCTGCCGGCGACCAGGTCGATTCCTATAGGGGTTGGTTGTGCCGCTTACAGGCCGCTCTTGGCCGTGCGCGCCTCGGGCAACGCGATCCGGGCAACCTGCTCGGCGATCGGATCGACCGCGAGGGGATGGGTCTCGCCGGTATGATCGGCGGGGTCGCCGATATCCTGCCAGCGCCCGTTCTTGTAGATCTCGAGCGCGCCGAAGCCGGCCTTGTAGCCCATCTTTCGGCTGCCGGGGACCCAGTAGCCGAGGTAGACATAGGGCAGGCTGGACCGGCGGGCGATCTCGACATGGTCGAGAATGATGTAGGTGCCGAGGCTGTCGCCGGCGCGATCCGGATCGTAGAAGCTGTAGACCATCGACAGGCCGTCATCGAGCACGTCCGTCAGGCAGACCGCGGTGAGCTTGCGCCGGTCGCCAGGTTCGTCTGGCGGCGCCGAATACTCGACGACGCGGCTGCGGACCGGCGTCTCCTCGATCATCGCGGCGAACTCGAAGATGTCCATGTCGGCCATGCCGCCATCGGCGTGGCGGCTGTCGAGATAGCGGCGGAAGAGCGCGTACTGGTCCTCGGACGCCCAGGGGCTCGTCGCGTCGCGCCGCAGATGGGCGTTGCGGCGCAGTGTCCGGCGCTGGCTCTTGCTGGGCTGGAAATCCGCGACCCGGATCCGCGCCGAGAGGCAGGCCGTGCATTCGGCGCAGGACGGTCGGTAGAGCACGTTCTGCGACCGTCGGAACCCCTGTTTCGACAGAGCGTCGTTCAGTCTCTCGGCATTGTCGCCTTGCAGCGCGGTGAACAGTTTTCGCTCCGACCGTCCCCCGAGGTAGGGGCAGGGCTGGGGTGCCGTCACATAGAACTGGGGCGCGATGGGCAGCGTATGGCGCATTATCGACCCCCCGCCGGTGCGGGTCTGAAAGATCGGTTGACGTCAGGAAGGTAACAAGGACCGGCTTTTCCGCCAAGCCCCGAGTTTTGCCTAGTGGCATGTATTCACAAGAGGGGTGGCCCGGATCGCTCCGGGCCACTCTTCAAGCATCGTCCGCAGGGCTCAGTAGCGTCCGGGGCGCTCGGGCTCCTGACCGCTGTCCTTCCCGCCCGTCTCGTCGCGTTCTTCGCTGGCGGTGCGGGCGCGTTCGTCGAGATATTGGTCGAACTCGGCCTTGTCCTTGCTTTCGCGCAGGCGCTTGAGGAAGGCTTCGAACTCCTCCTGCTCGCGTTCGAGCCGGTCGAGCGTGTCGGCCTTGTAGGCGTCGAACGCGGTGTTGCCGGAGGACCGGAAACCGTGCTGGCGGCACCGGCTGCGGGCCATGTGGGAATGGGCGTCGTGGCGGCTCCAGCCGCAGGACTTGGAAAACATGCGCTTGCTCCAGATCATATAGGCGAGAAGGGCGAGGCCGATCGGCCAGAAGAAGATGAAGCCGAGCACCATGGCGGCGATCCAGGCGCCCTTGCCGCGCTCGTCGAGCCAGGCTTCGGCCCGTCCGGGCCAGGCGGCGATGGTGGTCATTGGGTCCTCCGTCGGGTTATGTGAATTCCTTTCACATTGATCTAGATCGGAACCCGGCGGAGCTGCGTCAAGATGCCATGTAAAAGAAATTTACATTTGTCCGGCCCGTGGCCCCGCTGCGCCCGGGGCGGGCGCCGGCGATGGCGCAGAATATACCCGCGACATTGGAGCGCAGCCCATTGGCCCCGCCCGCGCGAGCCGGTATGCTCCGCGCCATGATCGTCGAGCTTGGCCATTTCACCCTTATCCTCGCGCTGATGCTGGCGGCCGTTCAGGTCGTGATTCCGCTTGTCGGCGCCCACAAGGACTGGCGCGGCTGGATGGCGCTGGCGGGACCGGCGGCTACGGCGCAGTTCCTCTGCATCGCGATCTCGTTCGCGGCGCTGACCTGGGCCTTCGTGACGTCGGACTTCTCGCTTCGCCTTGTCGTCGAGAATTCCCACACGCTGAAGCCGATGCTCTACAAGGTCTCGGGCGTCTGGGGCAACCACGAGGGCTCGATGCTGCTCTGGGTGCTGATCCTTGCGGGGTTCGGCGCCACGGCGGCATGGTTCGGCGGCGGGCTGCCCGAACGGCTGAAAGCGCGGGTCCTCAGCGTCCAGGCGATGATCGGCTTGGCCTTCCTCGCCTTCATCCTCTTCACCTCGAACCCGTTCCTGAGGCTCGCCGAGCCGCCCTTCGACGGCCAGGATCTCAATCCGCTCCTGCAGGATCCGGGCTTGGCCTTCCATCCGCCGTTCCTCTATCTCGGCTATGTCGGGCTCTCGATGGCCTTCTCCTTCGCGGTCGCGGCGCTGATCGAGGGCCGCGTCGATGCGGCCTGGGCGCGCTGGGTCCGGCCCTGGACGCTCGCGGCCTGGATGTTCCTGACCATCGGCATCGCGCTCGGCTCTTGGTGGGCCTATTACGAGCTCGGCTGGGGCGGGTTCTGGTTCTGGGATCCGGTCGAGAACGCGTCCTTCATGCCCTGGCTCATCGCGGCCGCGTTGCTCCACTCCGCCATCGTGGTCGAGAAGCGCGAGACGCTGAAGGCCTGGACGATCCTCCTCGCGATCCTCGCCTTCGGCTTCTCGCTCATCGGCACGTTCATCGTGCGCTCGGGCATCATCACGAGCGTGCACGCCTTCGCCAACGACCCCGAGCGCGGGATCTTCATCCTCGCGATCCTCGCCGTCTTCATCGGTGGCGCGCTCACGCTCTACGCGGCTCGGGCGGGCGCGATGGAGGCCAAGGGCGTCTTCGCGATGGTCAGCCGGGAATCGGCGCTCGTCCTCAACAACGTGCTTCTCGCGGTCGCGGCCTTCGTGGTCTTCGTCGGCACGCTCTGGCCGCTGATCGCGGAACTGGCCTTCGACCGCAAGCTGTCGGTCGGCGCGCCGTTCTTCAACCAGGCCTTCACGCCGTTCATGATCGTGCTCGCGATCCTGTTGCCGCTTGGCGCGATCATGCCGTGGAAACGGGCGCGGCTCGAGCGGTCGATGCGGCCGCTCTACCCGGCGCTGATCCTCGCGCTCGCACTCGGTGCGCTTGCCTTCGCGGTTCAGACCGAACGCACCGCCCTCGCGCCGGTGGGCGTGGCGCTCGGCGTCTGGCTGATCGCCGGGGCGGCGGCGGAGCTCTGGCAACGCGCGGGCCACCAGGTGGCGCGGCTCGGCCGATTGCCGCGGGCTGACTGGGGCAAGGCCGCGGCGCATTCGGGGCTCGGCATCGTCTTCATCGGCATCGCCTGCCTGATGGCCTGGGATGTCGAGGACATCCGGGTGGCGAAGGTCGGCGAGAGCTTCGCGGTCGGCGGCTTCGACATCGCGCTGGACCGGGTCGAGAAGGTCGAGGGGCCGAACTACCTCTCGACCATGGCGACGATGATCGTCTCGCGGGAGGGGCGGCAGGTCGCGGTGCTCCACCCCGAGAAGCGGGTCTATCCGGTCGCGGCGATGCCGACCACCGAGGCCGCGATCTCCAACGGCGTCTGGCGCGACATCTACCTCGTGATCGGCGACGAGCAGGCGGACGGCGGCTGGGCGGTGCGGACCTATATCAAGCCCTTCGCAAACTGGATCTGGGGCGGGGCGATCCTGATGGCGCTCGGCGGCATCCTGAGCCTCAGCGATCGGCGCTACCGGGTCGCGGCCGGGGCGCGGAAGGCACGCGGTGCGCTCGCCGCACCTGCGGAGTGACGTGATGCGCCGGCTCCTGCTTCTTCTCGCGTTGCTCGCCACGCCGGTCTTCGCGGTCCAGCCCGACGAGATCCTCGACGACCCGGCGCTCGAGGCGCGGGCGCGGGACCTCAGCCAAGGTCTGCGCTGCCTAGTCTGCCGCAACGAGAACATCGACGAGTCGAACGCGGGGCTCGCGCGCGACCTCAGGCTTCTCGTGCGCGAGCGGCTCGTCGCCGGGGACAGCGACGCGGAGGTCATCGCCTATCTGGTCGACCGCTACGGCGAATACGTGCTCCTACAGCCCACCGCGTCGGGCGAGAACCTGATCCTCTGGATTGCCGGGCCGGCGATGCTTGTCATCGCGCTCGGCACCGCGGCGGTCTATCTGCGCCGCCGCAAGCCCGTTGCCGAGGCGGCGCCGGATCCGCTCAGCGAGGCCGAGAAGAAGCGGCTCAAGGAAATCCTCGACAAGTGACGCGCCGTCGCGCTTTGCGCGGCGCGCGAGCGGGCTATGCTGCGGGCGGATGCGGCGGCAGGAGCGGGACAATGGGCTATCAGACGATCCGGTACACTGAGGCGGACGGCGTCGCCGTTGTCACGCTCGACCGGCCCGCGGTGATGAACGCGCTCAACACGACGATGCGGGCCGAGATCACCGATGCGGTGGGGCGGGCGGACGGGACGGTGCGGGTGATCGTGCTGACCGGCTCAGGCCGGGCCTTCTGTTCGGGGCAGGACTTGGGCGACCGGGCGGCCGGGAGCGACTTCGACCTCGAGCGGACGCTGGCCGAGGAGTACGAGCCGATGTTGCGTGCGATCCTCGCCGCGCGGGTGCCGGTGATCGCGGCGGTTAACGGCGCCGCGGCTGGGGCGGGGGCCAATCTCGCGCTCGCGGCCGACGTCGTGATCGCGGCGGAAAGCGCGAGCTTCATCCAGGCCTTCACCCGGATCGGGCTCATTCCCGATGCCGGCGGGACCTTCGCCCTACCGCGTTTGGTCGGGATGGCTCGGGCGATGGGGGCAGCGCTTTTCGCCGAGAAGGTCACCGCGCGGCAGGCGGCCGACTGGGGCATGATCTGGGAGGCGGTTCCTGACGACGCGTTCGAGGCGCGGTGGAAGGCGCGGGCCGAGGCGCTGGCGGCCGGGCCGACCGAGGCTTTCGTCCGGGTGAAGCAGGCGCTCAGGGCCAGTCTCGGCAACGATCTCGATGCCCAGCTCGCGCTCGAGGCGCGGCTGCAGGGCGAATGCGGGCGGACGGCGGATTTCGCCGAGGGCGTCGCGGCCTTCCTCGAAAAGCGCCCGGCGCGGTTTCGGGGGCGCTGATTCCCGGCACCCGGTTTTCGGTGTCGCGCGGAGGCAGAGCGCGTGCCGGCCTCCGGCGGGGATATTTTCGGCAAGGTGAAAGGGCGGGCGCGATCCGACCTTGACCCGGCGCGTTCAGAGACCGAGAGTTGATCCATCAGGGCGCATGGCCCGAGGGCACGGGGGCCAGTCACGGATTGCGCCCGCCTGCGTGCCGAAAGGGGATCATCATGCGCTGCATCACGGTACTTGGGCCGTCTCAATCGGGGAAAACCGAGCTAGTCCGGGCGCTTGCGGCGCTTGAGGACGGCCATCCCCGGTCCGAGACGGCCGGTCATCTCAACCTCACGCGGTTTGGTTTCATGGGCGAGGACTGGTGCGCGATCGACGTCGCGGGCGGTCCGGAATTCGCGCGGATGGGCGGGGCGGCGCTCCTTGCCGCCGATGCCGCGGTGCTCTGCGTGGCGCCCGATCCCGACGAGGCGGTGCTCGCCGCGCCCTGGCTTCGCGCTGTCGAGGCCGCCAATCTGCCCTGCTTTCTTTTCATCAACCGCATGGACACGCCCAAGGGCCGCGTCCGTGACATCGTCGCGGCCTTGCAGACCTACTCAGGCCATCCGATCGTCCTGCGCCAGATCCCGATCCGCGAGGGCGGCGAGATCGTCGGTGCGGTCGACCTCATCTCCGAGCGGGCCTGGCGCTACCGCGAGGGGCAGAGCTCGCAGCTGATCGAGATGCCGAAATCCGAGGCCGATCGCGAGCATGAGGCGCGGGCGGAACTTCTGGAGCAGATGTCGGATTACGACGACGCGCTTCTGGAGGAACTGATCGAGGACCGCGAGCCGGCGACAGGCGCGCTGTTCGAGATTGCCCGGCGCGAGACCCAGGACCGCGCCGTGATCCCCGCGTTCCTCGGCTCGGCGAGCCACAAGAACGGCATTCACCGGCTGATGAAGGCCCTGCGGCACGAGGCACCCGACGTCTCGGCCCTGAAGGCCCGGCTCGGCGCGGACAAGGCGCTCGCGGTCGGCTTTCACGCCCAGATCCGCAAGCATCTCGGCAAATGCGTGATGCTGCGCGCGCTCGACGGTGGCGTCGCGGCCGGCAAGCAGCTTGGCGGCGACGGTCTTGGCGGGCTCGCCGGGCTCGGCGGCAAGGCCGGGCTCGACCATCTGGAACCCGGCGAGGTCGGGATCTCGGTCAAGTCCGACCAGCTCGATTCCGGGCGCATCTTCACCGCCGCGGCGGCAGAGCCGGTGCCGGACTGGGCCAAGGGCTGCCCGCCGCCGCTTGCGCGGATCGTGACGCCTGCGCACGAGCGCGACGAGGTGCGGCTGTCGGCGGCGCTCTCGCGGCTCGCCGAAGCCGATCCGATGCTCCGGCTTGGACAGGATCCGTTGAGCGGGCATGCGCTCTTGAACCTGCAGGGCGTGATGCACGAGCGCCAGACACTTGCCACGCTTGCCGACGACTTCGGGATCGAGGTGGCGACCGAGGTGCCGGATCCGCGCTATCTGGAAACAATCTCATCCAGCACTGAAGAGCATTACCGACATCGGAAACAGTCCGGCGGCGCGGGCCAGTTCGCCGACGTGGCGATCACGGTGCGGCCCGCGGGGCGCGGCGACGGCTTCCAGTTCGAGGAGGTGGTGAAGGGCGGCGCGGTGCCGAGGAACTACATTCCCGCGGTCGAGGAGGGCGCGCGCGAGGCGCTCGACAAGGGGCCGCTTGGGTTCCCGGTCACTGATCTCGCGGTGACGCTCACCGACGGCAAGCATCATTCGGTGGACAGTTCGGACTTCGCGTTCCGCACCGCGGGCCGGATGGCGCTCCGCGAGGCGCTGACCAAGGCGGGGCCGGTGCTGTTGCAGCCGATCGAGCGGGTATCGATCCATGTGCCCTCGGTCTATTCCGGGGCAATGGTGTCGATGATCTCCTCGCTCAAGGGTCAGGTGCTCGGGTTCGACGGCGATCCTGATTTCCGCGGCTGGGACATCTTCCGCGCGTTGCTGCCCGCCTCGGCCGAGGAGGATCTGGTGATGGCGCTCGGCTCGGCCACCCAGGGCACCGCCTGGCACGAGACCGAGTTCGACCACTACGAGGAGATCTACGGCAAGGAGGCCGAGCGGATCAGCCGCGAACACGCCACGGCCGAGGCCTGAGCGCGGGGCGGCGCCAGGACGCCGCCCGCATCCCGCGTCGCATTTTGGCGGGATTGCTTCGAATAAGTGACTGCCGATCCGGGTCGGTCCGGGGCTTTCTGTGGCCGAGAGTTTCACCACGAGGGGCAGGCATGGCTGACAGCAACGATCGTAAGGCGCGCGCGGGCGGGCGCGGCGCGCGCAAGGCGCTGCGCTCGGCCCCGGATCTCGGGATGCTGCCGGCGCTGAAGCGCGGGCTGCCGCTCTGCGAGCCGATGGATCAGGACCAGGTCGAACGGATCGACGACGCCTCGATGGCGATCCTCGAAGAGGTCGGCGTCATCTTCCGCGACGACATCGCACTTGAGGACTGGAAGCGCGCCGGTGCCGATGTGCGCGGCGAGCGGGTGCATCTCGACCGCGGCCTCGTGCGAGAGCTGATCTCCTCGATCCCCTCGGACTGGACCTACCGGGCGCGGAACCCCGAGCGCAGCCTGCCGTTCGGCGGCAAGCATTCGATCTTCGTGCCGATGACCGGGGCGCCGTTCCTGCGCGACCTCGACGATGTGCGGCGCTGGCCGACGATGGCCGACCTCAACATGTTCCACAAGCTCGCGCATATGTCGCCCGCCTTGCATTCGACCGCGCATCACATCGTCGAGCCGATGGACATGAAGGTGAGCCACCGCCACCTCCACATCACCTATTCGTCGATGAAGCATTCCGACAAGACCTTCATGGGCATGACGACCTCGGGCAAGAACGCCGAGGACGTGATGGACATGTGCGAGATCCTGTTCGGCCGCGACGTGATGGAGGAGACGCCGGTCGTCACCGGCAACTGCAACGGCAACTCGCCGCTCGTCTGGGACGAGACGATGCTCAGCGCCATGCGCGCCTTCGTGAAGCGGCGCCAGCCGGTCCTCTGCTCTCCCTTCGTCCTCGGCGGCGCGAACACGCCGGCCTCGGTCGCTCCCGCCGTCGCGCAGCTCAATGCCGAGGCCCTGTCGGCGCTCGCCTATACGCAGGTGATCCGCAAGGGGGCACCGGCGATTTACGGCCACTACCTCTCGACGGTGTCGATGAAGTCGGGCGCGCCGATGGCCGGGACGCCGGAGATCAGCCTCATGAACTTCATGATCGGCCAGATGGCGCGGTTCTACGGCGTGCCGTGGCGGAGCTCGAACAATCTCGGCGGGGCCAAGACCTTCGACGCGCAAGCGGGCTACGAAAGTGCGATGACGATGAACGCGGTCCTGCATGCGGGCTGCAACTACATCTGGCATTCGGCGGGCTGGAACGAGGCCGGGATGCACTGTTCGGTCGCCAAGTTCGTGGTCGATGCCGAGATGTGCGCGATGGGCTACCGCATGGCCGAGGGGCCGCGCTGGGACGATTTCGACGAAGCCTTGCAGGCGGTGCGCGATGTCGGTCCCGGCGGCCATTACCTCGGCCATCCGCATACGCTCGAAAACTTTGAGCGCGCCTTCTTCATGCCGAAGCTCTTCGACAACAACTCGATCGAGCAGTGGCAGGCGGAAGGGTCTGTCGAAATCACCGCAAGAGCGCTCGACTACGCAAAGAAGCTCCTGCGCGACTACGAGGAGCCGAAGCTCGACGCCGGCATCGACGAGGCCTTGCGCGACTACATCGCCCGGCGGGAGCGCGAGGTCCCGGCGGAAGATGCGCTCAACACCGAATACTGACGCTCCCTGACTGGCCGTCGCACCCGCGACGGCCGTTCTTTTCGAGGCATCCATGAAGATCTCCGAAATCCACGTCTATCAGCACGACCTGCCGGTTCGGAACGGCCCCTACACGATGGCCAATGCCGAGGTCTGGGCGCTCGACACCACGCTCGTGAAGCTCGTGACCGATACCGGGCTTATCGGCTGGGGCGAGACCTGCCCGGTCGGCCCGACCTACCAGCCGCATCATGCCCTTGGAGCCCGCGCCGCGCTCGCCGAGATGGCGCCGGGCCTGATCGGGGCCGATCCCCTGACGCCCGTCGCGCTCCGCCGCCGGATGGACGGGCTATTGAACGGCCACCGCTATGCCAAGGCGGCGATCGACATCGCGGCTTACGACCTCATGGGCAAGCATTACGGCGCCCGCGTCGCTGACCTCCTCGGCGGCGCGGTGACCGAGCGGGTGCCCTCCTACTACGCGACCGGCGTCGGCGCGCCCGACGACATCGCCCGCATCGCCGCTGAGAAGGTGGCCGAGGGCTATCCGAGGCTTCAGGTCAAGATCGGAGGCCGCCCGGTCGAGATCGATATCGAGACCGTGCGCAAGGTCTGGGAGCGCGTCGGCGGCAAGGTCCGGCTCGCGGTCGACGGCAACCGAGGGCTGACGACGCGGGACGCGCTGAGGCTCAGCCGCGAATGCCCCGACATTCCCTTCATCATGGAGCAGCCCTGCAACACGATCGAGGAGATCGCGGCGATCCGGGGCCAGCTGCACCACGCCGTCTATATCGACGAGAACGGCGAGGATCTGGCCACCGTTTTGCGTGTCGTGGGGCAGGGGCTCTGCGACGGGTTCGGGATGAAGGTGACACGGATCGGCGGGCTGTCCGCGATGGCCACCTTCCGCGACATCTGCGAGGCGCGGTCGCTGCCGCATACCTGCGACGACGCCTGGGGCGGCGACATCATCGCCGCCGCCTGCACCCATATCGGCGCGACCGTCCTGCCGCGGCTGTGCGAGGGCGTCTGGCTCGCGGCACCCTACATCGAGGGACACTACGATCCCGCGAATGGCATCCGGATCGAGGGCGGCCATATCCGCCTGCCGGAGGGTCCGGGTCTTGGCATCACCCCCGACGAGAGCCGCTTCGGTACGCCCGTCGCCAGCTATACGTGAGGATGACCCATGAGATTCAACGGAAGACGCGCGCTCGTGACCGGGGCGGCCGGTGGCATCGGTGCCGCCATCGTGCGGGCGCTCCGCGCCGAGGGCGCCAAGGTCGCCGTCGCCGACCGCGACGTGTCGGGCGTCGAGGCTGAGGCGCACCTGCCGGGCGACCTCCTCGATCCCGCCTATGCCGACGCGCTGCCGGAGGCCGCGCGGGCGGCGCTCGGCGGGCTCGACATCGTGGTGAACAATGCGGGCGTCATCACCCGCGGCAGGGTGACCGAGACGACGGACGCCGACTGGACGCTCTCGCTCGGCGTCAATGTGGAGGCCCCGTTCCGCATCGCCCGCGCCGCGATCCCGATCATGGAGGAAGCGGGGGGCGGTGCGATCGTCAACACCGCCTCCTGCTGGGGGCTGCGTCCCGGCCCGAACCACGCGGTCTATTGCATGACCAAGGCGGCGATCGCGTCCTTGACGCAATGCATGGGCATGGACCACGCCCATCAGGGCATCCGCATCAACGCGGTCTGCCCGAACGAGGTCAACACGCCGATGCTGCGCACCGGCTTCGCCAAGCGCGGCTTCGACCCCGATACGGCGGTCGCCGAGCTCGGCAAGACCGTGCCCCTGGGCCGCATCGCCGAGCCCGAGGACATTGCCGACGTGGTCCTGTTCCTTGCCTCGGACGCGGCGCGCTACATGTGCGGCGCGCTGGTCGAGGTGAACGGCGGGAAGGCCGTGGCATGAGGTTTCAGGGCAAGGTCGCGCTCGTCACCGGGGGGCGCAGCGGGATCGGGCAAGCTATCGCCAGGCGGTTGGCTGAGGAGGGCGCGCGGGTCTTCACGGCGCAGCGCGGGCCGGATGCGGAATTCGAAGGGATCGCAGCGGACTTCGCCGATTCCGCCTGCCCGGCGCGGGTCGTGGGCGAGGTGGTCGAGAGGGCCGGGCGGCTCGACGTGCTGGTCAACAATGCCGGTGTGATGCAGGAGGCCCGCGTCGAGGAGATGTCGCTCGCCGACTGGCAGCGCACGCTGGCCGTGAACCTCACCGCACCCTTCCTCATGATCAGGGCGGCGCTGCCGCATCTGAGGGCGGCCAAGGGCGCCATCGTCAATATCGGCTCGATTGAGGGGCTGGGGTCGAACCCGACGCACGCCGCCTATTGCGCCTCCAAGGCCGGGTTGCATGGCCTGACCCGCGCGGTGGCGGTGGATCATGGGGCCGAGGGCATCCGCTGCAACGCGGTCGCGCCGGGCTGGATCGATACCGATCTCAACGTTGATTTCATCGAAAAGATACCCGACCCCGCTGCCTTCCGCCGCGAGATCGGCCGCATCCATCCGGTCGGCCGCACCGGCCGCCCCGAGGAGGTCGCGGCCATCGTCGCCTGGCTCGCTTCGGGCGAGGCGGGTTTCGTCACCGGGCAGGTCTGGACCGTCGACGGCGGGCGGATGGCGAAACTGAGTCTGCCTTGATCACCGCTGGCGCTACCCGACTTTCGGTGTCGCTCAGAGGCCACCGTCGGCGGGCATCGCGGGATAGACGGGATCGGATCGGAAGAACCCACTCCGGAGCCGCCCTACACCCCCATCCCCTCCCCACGAGGGGGAGGGGAGGCGCCCGGCGCCGGCGTGGTGCCTTCCGGTCCGATCGTGCCCCGGCATCCCGGTCAACCCTTTCCGCAAGGAACCCTGATGGACCCGCTTCTCGAACCCTACCGGCTTCGCCACCTCACGATCCGCAACCGGATCATCTCGACGGCCCACGCGCCGAACTTCGTCGAGGACGGCCATCCCCGCGACCGCTACCGGCTCTACCACGAGGAGAAGGCGAAGGGCGGCATCGGCATGACGATGATCGGCGGCTCGACCAATATCGCGCCCGACAGCCCTTCGGTCTTTGGTCAGCTCTATGCCGGCGATGACAGCATCGTGCCGTGGTTCCGGCGCCTGACCTCTGGCGTGAAGGCGCAGGGCGCCGCCGTGATGTGCCAGATCACCCATATGGGCCGCCGCACCGCCTGGGACGACGGAAACTGGCTGCCGGTCATCGGCCCCTCGGGGCGGCGCGAGCGGGCGCATCGGGCCTTCCCAAAGGTGATGGAGGCCGAGGACATCGTCCGCGTCACCGGCGACTTCGCCGCCGCCGCACGGCGCTGCAAGGAGGGCGGCTTCGACGGGATCGAGATCCTGTCGCATTCGCATCTTCTCGGCCAGTTCCTCTCGCCTTTGGTCAACGACCGCGAGGACCGCTACGGCGGCCCCTTGGAAAACCGGCTGCGGCTGACGCTGGAAGCGCTCGGCGCGATCCGCGCCGAGGTCGGGCCGGAGATGATCCTCGGCATCCGCCTGACCGGCGACGAGCTTGCCGAGCGGGGCCTTTCGGCCGATGACTGCGTCGCCGTCGCGCGGATGCTGGCCGAGGCGGGTGCCGTCGATTTCATCAACGTGCTCGCGGGCGCGCCCTATGACGATCTCGGCCTCGCCGGCTGGGTGCCGCCGATGGGGATGCCCTCGGCGCCGCATCTGCCGATCGCCGGGCGCATCCGGCAGGCGACCGGCCTGCCGGTCTTCCACGCGGGCGGTATCGCCGATATCGCGACGGCCCGCCATGCCGTGGCCGAGGGCCATGTCGATCTCGTCGGCATGACCCGCGCCCATATGGCCGATCCGCATCTGGTGGCGAAGCTCGCGCGCGGTGACGAGGAGCGGATCCGTCCCTGCGTCGGCCTCGGATACTGCGTCGACCGGGTCAACCAGGGCAAACCCGCGGTCTGCGGTCACAATGCCGCGACGGGGCGCGAGGCGGTGATGCCGCATGTCATTGCCAAGGCCGATGCGGCCTGCAAGGTCGTCGTGGTCGGCGGCGGGCCGGGTGGCTTGGAGGCCGCCCGCGTGGCGGCTGCGCGCGGCCACGAGGTGGTGCTCTTCGAGGCCGCCGACCGGCTCGGCGGTCAGCTCGCGCTCGCCGCGAAGGGGCGCGTCAGACGGCAGGTCTGGGGCATTGCCGACTGGCTCATCGCCGAGGTCACGCGGCTCGGCGTCGATGTTCGGTTGAACGCGTACGCCGAGGCCGAGGACGTGCTGGCGGCGGCGCCCAATGCCGTCATTGTCGCCACCGGCGGCTGGCCGGTACCGCCCGCGATTCCGGGCGGCGACCTCACGGTGTCGAGCTGGGACGTGCTTTCGGGCGCGATCCGACCGTCGGGCGAGGTGCTGATGACCGACGAGGCCGGCGACCATCCGGCCGCCGTCACCGCCGATCACCTTGCCGAGGCGGGTTGCAAGGTCGAATGGGTGACGCCCGACCGGACGCCGCTCCACGATCTCGGGCCTACCACCTCTGCGGTGGCGCTCCGGCAACTGGCGAAGGACGGGGTGCGCTTCACCTGCCTCACCGAGCTTGTCGCCGTCGAGGTCGAGGGGGCGCGGCGGCGCGCGACGCTGCGCCATGTGCTGACCGGCGCCACGGAAACCCGGCTCGTCGATCATGTGGTGGTGGAGCAGGGGCTTGTCCCGATGGACGCGCTCTATCACGCGCTGAAGCCGGGCTCGGCCAATCTCGGCCAGCTCGATCCTGACGCGCTGATCGCCGGAACCGATCCGTTCCGGCGCGTCAATGCCGATGGCCGCTACCTGCTCGCCCGGATCGGCGATGCGGTGGCCGGGCGCAACATCCATGCCGCCGTCCTCGACGCGCTCCGGGTCTGCAAGGAGCTCTGAGCCTCACTCCTTCGCGGCGCGCCATTCCTTCCAGCGCAGGACCGCGTTGGCGCCGATCTCCTGGAACGGCCGGGGCGGCAGGCGCTTCGGCCTCGCCTCGGCAGTGAAGTGATCGGTGATCGCGCTCCGCTGTCCGCAGGCGAGTTCCGCCGCGCCGATCCCCGTGAGCGTGCCGCGCGCAACGCCAAGTCCGTTCTGGACGCAACCAGAATAAACGCCGAGATCGATCTCGCGCATCACCGCGACGCCGTTCAGCGTCAGGCAGAGATGGCCGGCCCAGGCGTGTTCCATCCGCAGGCCGGCGAGTTGCGGGAAGCGTTCGTCGAACTTCCGCCGCATGACCTTCGCCGCGCGGGTCAGGTCGGACTGGCGCGGCACGGTGTTCGGCCTCAGCGTCGCGCAGGTGCGGGTGACGATACGGTTGCCGCCCTGGCCGGTGTCGATCCGGCGGACGGTCGTGCCCATCGGGTCCGAGGGCGTGACACCCCAGCGCGGACGCCCGCCGAGCCGGTCGAGTGCGGCGCGGTCGAGTTCCGGCGTCATCACCGCGTAGAGGAAGAGCTGCATGAGCCGACCGCGCTCGACGCCGAAGCTTTCGAGATGGCCGTTGACGGTCAGGATCACGCGGGGGGTGCTGATGCTGCCCTTCGCGGTCCTGACGCGCCAGCCACCGCCTTCGGGCGCGAAGCCCGTGACCGGGCTTTCCTCGAAGACATCGACGCCCCGCGCCGAAAGCCCCGCCGCGAGGCCGCGGATATAGCCCGCCGGTTGCAGCATCACCGTGCCCGGCGTGTAGAGGCCCGAAAGGTAGTGCCGCGAGCCGGTCAGCTCGTGCATCTGGGCCGGGTCGAGCATCTCGCTCGTCTCGCCGAGCGAGGCGAGGTGGCCGGCATAGCTGCGGTTATGCGCCTCGGCGGCAGGGCTCGCTGCGCCGTTCACCTTGCCGGCGGGGTCGAAATAGTTGGGGTCGATCCCGTAATCCTCGACCGCCGCGCGGGCGAAGGCGATGGCCTGGCGGTTGAGGCCGATCATCGCCCGGTCGTCGCCCGACCCGGCATAGTCGTCCGAGGCGAGGTCGTGCGGCAGGTCGATCATGAAGCCGGAATTGCGGCCCGCCGCGCCTTCGGCGACCCGGCCCGCCTCGAGGATCGCGATCCGCGCGCCGGGTTGCAGCTCGGTCAGACGCCGAGCCGCCGACAGGCCGGCAAAGCCCGCGCCGACGACCACGAAATCGGCGGTGCGGTCGCCGTCGAGCGGCCGGGGGGCACCTTGTTGGCCAAGGATCGCGTTCCAGGCGGCCGGGCCGAGCTGAACCGGCAGCCGCCGCGCGTGGAACTTGCTCATGCCTCGCCCCTGTCGAGGCCGAGCCGCGCGCGGAAGCCGTCGAGGCCCGACCTGAGGTCGGCATTCGCGGGTGCCATCGCCGTACGGAGCGTGGCGTTGAGCCCTCCCTCGGTCGAGAGGTTGCGCAGGGCTTCGGCCAGCATCCCGCCCTCGGGCCGCTCCGGCAGATAGCCGCGGATCACCGCGCTGACGTATTTTTCCGCCCGATCGGCATCGCCAGTGAATCCGGCCAGCCAGGTCGCGGTGGTCAGCATCTGTTCCAGAAGCGGCGAGCAGAGCGCGGTGGCGCCGAAATGGGCGTTGAGCGCGGTCTCGTCGCGGACCGCAAAGACCATGTTTCGCGCGCCGTAAAGCGCCTCGAGCGCGGGCGAGGCGGGATAGACCGGCAGCGGGCAGCCGCCGGTGGCGATCGGGGGCAGGGGGATGGTGATCGAGATCTCGGTCGCGGGCGCGCAGAGCGCCTTGAGTCGGGCGAGGGCCACGTCGACCATGACCGAGATCACCGCCTGATCCTCGCGGAAGCGCAGGCCGGGCAGCACCGTCTCCGCAACCCGCGCGAGGAGGCACAGGAAGACGGTGTCCGATCCGGCCACGACCTCCTCGTTTGAGGCGATCCGGACGCCCGCGACCTCGGTCGCGAGCCGCGCTGCCATGTCGGCATTCCGTTCGGAGACGAGGATCTCGTGCCCCTGACCGGCGAGGCCGCGCACCATCGCGGCCGCGATCTCGCCGGTACCGATGAAACCGATGCGCGCCATCAGTCGACCGCCTCGTCCCGGTCGTCGGAGAGGTCGATCCAGATCGTCTTGATTTGGGTGTACTGGTCATGCGCCTGGATGCCGTTGTCGCGCCCGCCGAAGCCGCTCGACTTGAAGCCGCCGAAGGGGGTGGAGATATCGCCCTCGCCGAACGAGTTGACCGTCACCGTCCCCGCCCGGATCGCCCGCGCGCCGCGCAGCGCCCGCTTGATGTTCGAGGTGAAGATCGAGGCGGCGAGCCCGTATTCGGTGTCGTTCGCAAGCGCGATCGCCTCGTCGGCGCTGTCGACCGTGAGGACGGAAAGGACCGGCCCGAAGATCTCCTCGCGCACCTGGACCGCCCTGCGGTCGTCGATGTCGAGGATCGTCGGCTCGACGAAGCCGTCCTCGGCCTTGCCGCCCATCAGCACCTTTGGCCCCTTGCCGAGGTAAGAGCAGACCTTGTCGAAATGCGCGGGCGAGACCAGCGCGCCGACCCGGTTCACGGGATCAAGCGGGTCGCCCATCGGCCATTCGCGGGCATGGGCGAGGATGCGCTTCAGAAGCGCGTCCTTCACCCCCTTCTGCACGATCAGTCGCGAGGAGGCCGAGCAGTTCTCGCCCATGTTCCAGAAGGCGCCGTTGACGACATGCGCGGCGATCCGGTCGAGGTTCTCGGCATCATCGAGCACCACGGCGGGGTTCTTGCCGCCCATCTCGAGCGTGACTTCCTTGAGGTTCGATTCCGCCGCGTAGCGCAGGAAGCGACGCCCGGTCTCGGTCGAGCCGGTGAAGGAGAGCGCGTCCACGTCCATGTGCCGGCCGAGGGGTTCGCCCACCTCCGGTCCGCTGCCCGGGACGACGTTGAGAACGCCCGCCGGCACCCCCGCCTCCATCGCGAGTTCGGCGATTCGGAGCGCGGTCAGCGAGGTTTCCTCGGCCGGTTTCACGATGACCGAGCAGCCGGAGGCGAGCGCCGGGCCGATCTTCCAGGCGAGCATCAGGAGCGGAAAGTTCCACGGCAGGACGAGGCCGACGACGCCGACGGGCTCGCGCACCACCATCGCGATGTGGTTGTCCGAGGCGGGCGAGACCTGGTCATAGATCTTGTCGATGAGCTCGGCATGCCAGGTCAGGCAGTGGATCGTCTCAGGCACGTCCACCGTCTCGCAGTCGTAGATGGTCTTGCCGCTGTCGAGGCTTTCCATCACCGCCAGCTCCCGCGCGTTGCGCTTGATGAGCTTGGCGAGGCGGATGAGAACCTGTTTGCGCTCACCCGGATGAAGGCGCGACCAGCGGCCGTCCTCGAAGGCGTCGCGCGCCTTCTCGACGGCGAAATCCACGTCCGCCGCATCGCAGGCGGCGACCTTGGCGAGCACGGCGCCGGTCGCGGGGTTCACGGTGTCGAAGGTCTTGCCGGATTTCGCCGGGCGGAAGCTGCCGTCGATGAAGGCCTGCGTCGGCAGGGTGAGGCCGGCGGCGATGGCCTTGTATTCCTCGGTGGTCAGAAGGTCGCTCATCGCTGTTACTCCGCTTCGATCTCGGCCACGGTGCGCTTCAGGACCCGCACCACCTGTTCCAACTGCCGCTTGTCATCCTTGTTGAGCGCCTTCAGCGGCGGGCGCGGCGGCCCGGCATAGCGGCCTTCCATCTCGACCCCGTGCTTGATGCACTGGATGAACTTGCCGCCCTGCTCAAGGACGCGCATCAGCGGCATCATCGCCGACATGATCCGGCGGCCCTTGTCGAAATCGCCCTCGACCGCGCAGGCACGCCATAGCGCGACGTGCTCGGCGGGCAGGAAGTTCGAGCCGCCGCAGACCCAGCTCCTGGCACCCCAGGCGAAGAATTCCAGCGCCTGGTCGTCCATGCCGCAGGACATCTGGATATGCGGATAGTCGCGGGCCAGAAGGTGGACCCGGTTGATGTCGCCCGAGCTTTCCTTGATCGCCACAATGTTGCGGCTGCGGCAGACGCGGTCGAGAAACTCCTCGCCCATGTTGATGCCCATGCGGCCGGGGTAGTTGTAGAGCATCACCGGCAGGTCGGCGGCGCGGTCGATGGCGAGCGTGTTCAGCGCGTTCTCGCGCTCGGTCGGCACCGAGTAGGGCGGCGAGCCCACGAGCAGCGCATCGGCACCGATCTTGGCGGCCGCCTCGGCCATGATGATCGAGTCCTCGAGCCGGATCGCCACGGTGCCGACGATCAGGGGCACCCGCTTGCCGATGACCTCCTTCGCGAAGGCCGCAAGTTCGACCCGCTCCTGCATCGACTGGGCGTAGTATTCGCCCGTGGAGCCGCCGTTGATCAGGCCGTGAACGCCGGCGGCGATCAGGTGCTCGATCTGCGCCGCAAACGCGTCGCGGTCGATCGATCCGTCGTCACGATGCGGCGTGATGACGGGCGTGTAGATGCCCTCGAACTTCATGAAGCTCCTCTTTCTGGCTCGGCGCCCGGCGCGCGGCCGAGCGGTATCTGCATCCCTGCGGGGGTGACGAAGCTTTCGATCTCCGCCCGCGACAATTCCCAATGCGCGATCGCCAGATCGGCGGAGGCATCGGCGTCGCCCGCCTCGATCAGCGCGATGAACTGGTCATGCTGGTCGGCCGCAACCGCGCGCTGCTCGGCCATGGCCCGGTTGCGCGGGCTGTAGAAGGTCATGCCGATCCGTGTGTGGTCGATCAGCAGGCGGCGGAGGCTTGGGCTCAGGTATTCGTTGTCGGCCATCTCGCCGATGATCGCGTGGAAGCGTTCGTTCATCAGTGCGCGCGTCGCGGCGTCGCCGTCGCGAATCGCGGCACGGAAGAGAAGCTGGGCATCCTTCAGGCGCATGATCTGCGCGGGCGTCGCGTGCTGGGCGGCGAGACGGCTCACGGCGGCATAGATCATCGGGGCGGCGACGAAGAAATTGCGCATCGTCTTGTGGGTCATCGGCGCGACCTGGGCGCCGCGATTCTCGTGCAGCACCACATAGCCTTCGCCCGCGAGCTGGCGCAGGATCTCCCGCAGGGGCGGGCGCGAGATCTGGTAAGCCTCGGAGATCTCGGTTTCATCGAGATAGCAGCCCGGCTCCAGCGCCTGGGTCAGAATCCGCCGCCGGAGATCCTCCGCGCACATCGCCTTCTTGCTTCTCGTCTCGTCGCTCACCGTTGCCTCCTGCCTGTCCGACTCTCGATTGGCTTCGGACAGTAACCGCGTGCATCTTGTAGTCTCAAAAAATACATATTGTCTACAATTAAAATCTGTGCTTTTAGTCCGGCCGGGGAGGAACCGCATGACCGAGACAACACGAGAAGCCGTTATCCGCTGCGACGGGATCTGGAAGATCTTCGGCGAGAAGTCGCGTCAGGCGATGGACGCTGTCCTGAAGCAGGGCCTGTCGAAGGAGGAGATTCGCGACCGTTTCGACTGCGTGGTCGGCGTGCGCGACGCCTCCTTCAGCGTCGGGCGCGGCGAGATCTTCTGCATCATGGGGCTCTCGGGCTCCGGGAAGTCGACGCTGATCCGCCATATCAACCGGCTGATCGAGCCGACCGCCGGGTCGGTCTTCATCGAGGGGCAGAACGTCAACGCGATGTCGGCCAAGGATCTGCGTGCGCTCCGTGCGCAGAAGATCGGCATGGTGTTCCAGAACATGGCGCTGATGCCGCACCGCACGGTGCGCGACAATGTCGTCTTCTCGCTCGAAGTGCGCGGCATCGACGAGGCGGAGCGGGTTCGGGTCGCCAAGCGCGCGATCGACGCTGTGGACCTCACGGGCTGGGACCAGAAATACCCCGACGAGCTCTCGGGCGGCATGCAGCAGCGCGTGGGCCTTGCCCGCGCCATCGCCGCCGACCCGACGATCCTTCTGATGGACGAGCCCTTCTCGGCGCTCGATCCGCTCATCCGCCGTCAGCTCCAGACGACGTTCATGGAGCTCTCGGCGGAACTTCACAAGACCACGGTCTTCATCACCCACGATCTCGACGAGGCGATCCGCATCGGTGACCGCATCGCGATCATGAAGGACGGGGTGCTGGTGCAGATCGGCACGCCGGAGGAGATCGTGACCGAGCCAGCCGACGACTATGTCGCCGATTTTGTCGCCGGCATCTCCAAGCTCGACCTGGTGACAGCGGCGCGCGTCATGCAGCCCTTCGCCCAGTACCGGCAGGCGAACGGCGACGGTGATCCGGCGCATTGGCCGGTGGCGCGACCCGAGGACAAGCTCAACGCACTCGTAGACCTCGCGATCGGCACCGACCATCCGATCCTCGTCAAGGCGGATGGCGCCAATGTCGGCGTGGTGACCAAGAAGGCGCTTCTGCGCGGGATTCAAGGGCGCGAAGACGCCGCGATGGAGGTGGCGTGATGGCCGAGGACAAGACCTTCAACTGGCTCGATCCGTTCTCCTCCGTCGATCTCGACGTCGACGGCCGCACCGACGGCATCAAGCAGTGGGCGATCGCGAACCGCGAGGCGATCCAGCCGATCAAGGGCTTCTTCGACGGCATGATCATCCGGATCGAGGCCGCGCTTCAGGCGGTGCCGCCGGTGATCATGTTGGTGCTTCTGGTGCTGATCGCCTGGCAGGCCGCCGGGCGGCGCGTGGCGATCCTTGTCGCGGCCTGCCTCGTGGCGCTCGGCTTCCTCGATCCGGCGGCCTGGTCTCTGGCCATGACGACGCTCGCCATCGTGATCTCGTCGGTGATCCTTTGCGTGATCATCGGCCTTCCCTTGGGCATCCTCGCCGGCAAGTCCGACCGGTTCGAGGCGGCGATCCGCCCGGTCCTCGACACGATGCAGACGATCCCAGCCTTCGTCTATCTCGTGCCGGTCGTGATGCTCATCGGCATCGGCAACGTATCGGGCGTGATCGTCACGATCATCTTTGCGCTGCCGCCCCTCGTGCGCCTCACCTCGCTCGGCATCCGGGGGGTGAACCCGAGCGTCGTGGAGGCGGCCCGCGCCTTTGGCGCCACGCCCAACCAGATCATGTTCAAGGTCGAACTGCCGCTCGCAACGCCGACGATCCTCGCCGGGCTCAACCAGACGATCATGCTGTCGCTGTCGATGGTCGTCATCGCCTCGATGATCTCGGTCAAAGGTCTCGGCAACGAGGTCCTGCGCGCCATGGGCCGGCTCGATGCCGGCAAGGCGATCGTCGGCGGCCTCGGCATCGTCATCCTCGCCATCGTGCTCGACCGCATCACGCAAGGCTTGGGCCGGTCGGGGCGCGCGCGCGGGCATCGCCACTGGTGGCAGGCCGGCCCGGTCGGGCTGGTGGTCGGCCTCGTCAAGGGGCGCGGCTGACCCACCCGAATTCACACGTTCAACCCGGAGGAGACACATGAAACACTTCACCATCTCGACCGCCCTCGCGCTGGCGCTTACCGCGTCGCCGCTCATGGCCAATGAAAGGCCTGGCGAAGGCGTCACCGTGCGCCCGGTCGTGCAATCCTACATCGAGGAATTCTTCCAGGCCCGCGTCCTTTACCGCGCGCTCGAGGATCTCGGCTACACGGTGGCCGAGCCGCAGGAGGTCACCGCCCAGACCGCGCACCTGGCAGTCGGAACCGGCGACGCCGACTTCTATCCGGTCCACTGGAACACGCTTCACGATTCCTTCTTCCAGGAAGCGGGCGGCGAAGCCGCAATGACCAAGGTCGGCACCATGGTCGAGGGCGCGCTCCAGGGCTATCTTGTCGACAAGGCGAGCTACGATGCCGGGATCACCGACCTCGGCATGCTCAAGGATCCCGAGATTGCCGCGAAGTTCGACGCCGATGGCGACGGCAAGGCCGACCTCGCAGGCTGCGTGCCGGGCTGGGGCTGCGAGCGCGTGATCGAGCACCAGCTGACCGAGTTCGGTCTGCGCGATACCGTCAACCACAACCAAGGCGAATACAACGCGATCATCGCCGACACGATCGCCCGCCAAGCGAACGGCGAGCCGGTTCTCTACTACACCTGGACGCCCTACTGGGTCTCGGGCGCGCTGGTCCCGGGCCAGGACGTCGAATGGCTCTCGGTGCCCTATACCTCGCTGCCGGACGGCGCGACCGGAGAAACCGAGTTCGAAGGCAAGAACCTCGGCTTCGCCCTCGACAGCTTGCGGATCGTGGCGCGCAACGACTTCCTCGCGGCCAATCCGGCCGCTGCGAAGCTCTTCGAGGTTGCCACGATCGACATCAACGACATCTCGGCCCAGAACAAGCTGATCGCCGATGGCGAGGACAGCTCGGACGTGATCGACGGCCATGTCGCGGCCTGGATCGAAGCCCACCAGGCCGAATATGACGGCTGGCTCGAAGCCGCCCGCGCGGCCGCCAACTGACCTGACCTCCGGGGGCGCCTTGCCGGGCGCCCCCCTTTTCTCAAGGACCACGGCGATGACCCAGACCGCGCATTTCGTCTTCCTGCTCCTCGAGAACTTCTCGCATCTCGCGTTCTCCTGCGCGCTGGAACCGCTGCGCATCGCCAACCTCGTCTCCGGCAAGCCGCTCTTTCGCTGGTCGCTCGCCTCCGAGAACGGCACCTCGGCCACCTCGTCGAACCGGGCGGTGACGCTGGTCGACCGCGGGCTGGAGCCCTTGGAGCGCGACGACCGGCTGTTCCTGATCTCCGGCATCCATGTCCAGAACCACACCACGCCCGCAGTGCTGAATTATCTCCGCCGCGAACGGGCGAGCGGAACCCAGATCGGCGCGATCTGCTCGGGCGCCTATGTGCTCGCCAAGGCCGGCTTCCTCGACGGCGTCGAGACCGCGATCCATTGGGAGTTCCACGATCTCTTCGCCGAGAAGTTCCCGGCCGTGCCGCTGGTGCGCAACGTCTTCGTCGCCAACCAGAAATTCGTCACCGCCTCGGGCGGCACCGCGGCGGCGGACCTGATGCTGCACCTCATCGCCCGCGACCACGGCACCGGGCTCGCCACCGCGGTCGCGGACCAGATGGTCTACAACGCGGTCCGCGAGGGCTCGGCCGCGCAGCGCGTCTCGCTGCAATCGCGCCACGGGATGCGCAACACGCATCTGACCCGCGCGATCCAGCTCATGGAGGACAGTATCGAGGATCCGCTCGCGCCGTGCGAGATCGCCGAGGAGCTTGGCATCTCGACGCGCCAGCTCGAGCGGCTCTTCGGCAAGTACCTCAACACGTCGCCTAAACGCTATGTGGTGGAGATGCGGCTCCACCGGGCGCGCAACCTGATCGTGCAGACCGAGGAATCCATCGCCCAGATCGCGATGGCCTGCGGCTTCAACTCGACGTCGCATTTCTCCAAGGTGTTCCGCAGCCATTTCGGTATCTCGCCGCTCAGCCACCGCACGACGCTGGCCTGAGCGGGGCCGAAGGTCGGGCGTTTTGTTGCTATCTGCGGCGGACAAAGCTATGCCCGGTGTCCCGAGCGGATGGAGACGGGCATGGACTTCACCTCAGACTACAAGGACCGGACCGACGAGATCATCGCCTTCTTTGCGGCGACCTTCTCGGCGTCGGAAGGACCCGACGAAGGCCGGCTGATCGGCGAACTGGGGGCGAAGCTCATCGCGACGACGCCCGACGACGATCTCTTCGTGTTCTCGGCGCTGGACGACGGGGCGCTTGCCGGGTGCATCCTCTTCACCCGCCTGACCTACGCTGAGGATGGCCGCACGGTCTTTCTCCTCGGTCCGGTTGCAGTCGAGACCGGCCGGCAAGGCAGGGGAATCGGGCAGAGCCTGTTGAGATACGGTCTGGACGCGCTCAGGCGCCGCGGCGTCGACGTCGCCATGACCTACGGCGATCCGCGATACTACGCCCGGGTCGGGTTCCTGCCGATCACGGAGGACCAAGCGCGGGCGCCGTTGAGGCTCAGCCAGCCCGAGGGCTGGCTCGCACAGTCGTTGACCGCGCGGCCGCTCGATCCGATGAAGGGGCCGTCACGCTGCGTCGCCGCCTTTGACAACCCGGCCTATTGGTAGACGCAGACGTCGGACGACTGTGGCGCGACGCGTTGCGACGCAGGACCGGGCCGGCAGGTTCGGCCTCGACGCAGATGCCGAAACGAAAGAACCTGCCCGCTTCGCGCGGGCAGGTTCCGGTGTTCGGTTTTCCCAATCGGGAACCGCCTCAGAACTCAGCGATCGTTGACCGCGACGTAGTCACGTGCGGTCTGGCCGATATAAAGCTGGCGCGGCCGGCCGATCTTCTGGGTCGGATCGCCGATCATCTCCTTCCACTGCGAGATCCAGCCGACGGTGCGGCTAACCGCGAAGATCGGCGTGAACATCGAGGTCGGGAAGCCCATCGCCTCGAGGATGATGCCCGAATAGAAGTCGACGTTCGGGTAGAGCTTCTTTTCGACGAAGTACGTGTCCTCGAGCGCGATGCGTTCAAGCTCCTTCGCGACCTTCAGAGTCTCGTTGTCGTGGATGCCGAGAAGGTCGAGCACCTCGTCGGCCGATTCCTTCATCACCTTGGCGCGCGGGTCGAAGTTCTTGTAGACCCGGTGGCCGAAGCCCATCAGGCGGAACGGATCGTTCTTGTCCTTGGCGCGGCGGATCGCCTCGGGGATGTTCTCGACCGTACCGATCTCGCGCAGCATTTCGAGGCAGGCCTGGTTGGCGCCGCCGTGGGCGGGGCCCCAGAGGCAGGCGATACCGGCCGCGACGCAGGCGAAGGGATTGGCGCCCGAGGAGCCCGCGAGCCGCACCGTCGAGGTCGAGGCGTTCTGCTCGTGATCGGCGTGCAGCATCATGATCCGGTCCATTGCCTTCGACAGGATCGGGTCGACGACGTAGTCCGCGCAGGGCACGGCGAAGCACATGTGCAGGAAGTTCGAAGCGTAATCGAGCGAGTTCTTCGGATACACGAAGGGCTGACCCATCGAGTACTTGTAGGCCATCGCCGCGATCGTCGGGAGCTTGGCGATCATCCGGATCGCCGCGACCTCGCGCTGCCAGGGATCGGAGATGTCGGTCGAGTCGTGGTAGAAGGCCGACATCGCGCCGACGACGCCGACCATGGTCGCCATCGGATGGCTGTCACGCCGGAACCCGCGGAAGAAATAGTGCATCTGCTCATGCACCATCGTGTGGTTCGTGACGCGGTGTTCGAAGTCCTGCATCTGGGCCGCGTTCGGCAGTTCCCCGTAGAGAAGCAGGTAGCAGACCTCGAGGAAATGCGATTGTTCGGCAAGCTGCTCGATCGGGTAGCCGCGATACTGCAACTCGCCCTTGTCGCCGTCGATATAGGTGATCGCGCTGTCGCAGGCCGCCGTCGAGGTGAAGCCCGGATCGTAGGTGAAGACGTCGCCCTCGGCGTAGAGCTTGCGGATGTCGATGACCTCCGGCCCGACGGTGGGCTGCAGCATCGGCAGTTCGATGCTCTTGCCGTTGAAGCTCAGCGTCGCGGTCTTGATCATCTTGTCCATCCCAGCTCCCTTGCCATCATCCGCCCGGAAACGCCGGACGGGGGTCTCCCTCGCGACCGTGGCGCCAGAGGCGCGGTCAGGCCGCTGCATCCTTCAACCGGGCGATGGTCTCCTCGCGCCCGATCACGAGCATCATGTCGAAAACGCTGGGACTGACCGAGCGCCCCGACAGGGCCGCCCGGAGCGGTCCGGCGATCTTGCCGAGTCCCATTCCGTGAGTCTCGGCGACGCCGGCCACTGTGGCCTCCAGCATGTCGCGCTCCCAGCTAGCATTTTGCAGGTGCGGCGTCAATTCTTTCAGTATACCACGGGATACCGTATCCAGTGCCTTGGCCGCCTTCTCGTCCGGGGCGAAGGGGCGCTCTCCCAGAACGAAATACGCCTTTTCAATGAGTTCCGGGAAAGTCTTGGCGCGATCCTTGACGCAGTAGAGCGCCCGCGACAAACCGTCTTTCTGCGCCTGCGAAAGCTTTGGGGCGCCTGCGGCCTCCAGATATGCCTCAATTTCAGGCAGAAGTTCTGCGTCCGGAGTCGCGGCGATGTGCTGGCCCGAGAGATTCTCCAGTTTCTTGAAGTCGAGCCGTGCCGGTGCCCGCCCGATTCCCTTCAGGTCGAACCACTCGCGGGCCTCGGCATCGGTGAAGAACTCCGCATCCCCATGCGCCCAGCCAAGCCGGGTGAGGTAGTTGCGCATCCCCGCCGCCGGATAGCCCATCGCCTGGTATTCCTCGAGGCCCACGGCGCCGTGGCGCTTCGAGAGCTTCTTGCCGTCGGGCCCGTGGATCAGCGGAATATGCGCCCAGACCGGCTCGGCCCAGCCCATGGCCCGGTAGATCTGCACCTGCCGCGCGGCATTGTTGAGGTGGTCGTCTCCCCGGATCACATGCGTAACCCCCATGTCGTGGTCGTCGACGACGACCGCCAGCATGTAGGTGGGCGTACCATCGGAGCGTAAACAAACCATGTCGTCGAGTTGGTCGTTGCCGAAGGTGACGGTGCCCTGCACCGCGTCCTCGATCACGGTCTGGCCCTCGCGCGGCGCCTTGAGCCGGATGACATAGGGCGCGTCGGGATGGGTCGCCGGATCGGCGTCGCGCCAGGGGCTCTGGAACAGCGTCGAGCGGCCCTCGGCGCGGGCGGCCTCGCGGTAGGCCTCGATCTCGTCCTGGCTGCAGAAGCACTTGTAGGCCGCGCCGCGCGCCAGCATTTCGCGCGCCACCTCGGCATGGCGGTCGCGGCGCTCGAACTGGCTGACCACCTCGCCGTCCCAGTCGAGACCGAGCCACGTCAGCCCCTTGAGGATCGCCGCCGTCGCTTCCGGCGTCGACCGCTCGCGGTCGGTGTCTTCGATGCGCAGGAGGAACCTGCCGCCGCGGCCGCGGGCATAGAGCCAGTTGAAGAGCGCGGTCCGGGCGCCGCCGATATGGAGGTAACCCGTGGGCGAGGGGGCGAAGCGGGTGACGATCTCGGACATGGACGGATTAACCTTTCGGAAACCATGAGCGTTCAGGCTGGTCCGCGTTCATTAGGCAAAGCCGGACAGGGAAACAAGGTGCGGCTGGTGGCGGCGATGCGGGAGGGGTTCGACCTGGCGCGGGGCGGTGTGATGCCCTGGGCGCCGGTGCTCCTTGGCTGCGGCATCGGTCTTTACTTCACGCTCGGGTCCGAGCCCGGCGCGGCGCTGTTATCGGCCGCGGTCTTGATCGCGGTGGCATTGACGGTTGCCGCGTTGCGCGGGCCGGATCTCTGGCGCGCGCCGGCCTTGGCGCTCGCGCTCCTGGTCGCGGGGCTGGTCCTCGCCGCCGTCCGGTCGCATCTGGTGGCCGCGCCGGTCCTGTCCTTCCGCTACTACGGCCCCGTGGAGGGCCGCATCGTCGACATCGACCGCTCGTTTTCCGATCAGCCACGGCTGACACTCGACCGGGTCGTGCTCGAGGACGTGGCGCCGGACCGTACACCGACGCGCGTTCGGATTGCGCTGCATGGCATGCAGCAGCAGATCGATCCGCAGCCTGGCCTCCGGGTGATCCTGACCGCGCATCTCTCGCCGCCCGAAGGCCCGGTCGAGCCCGGCGGCTTCGACTTCCAGCGGCTGGCATGGTTCTCGCGACTCGGCGCGGTCGGCTACACCCGCACACCGGTTCTGGCGCTGGAAGCGCCCGAGGGCAGGATGGCGCTTCTGGCGTTCCGGCTCAGGATGGCGCTCTCGGGCGCGATGCAGGCGCGGATGGAGGGGCAGGCGGGAGCCTTCGCAGCGGCCTTGATGACCGGCGACCGGTCGGGGGTTTCGGCGGCTACGAACGATGCACTTCGGGGCTCGAACCTGTCGCACCTGATCTCGATCTCAGGGCTGCACATGGGGCTCCTGACCGGCTTCGTCTTCGCCGCCTGCCGCTACGGGCTCGCGCTGGCGCCGCCGCTCGCGCTACGCCTGCCCTCGAAGAAGATCGCGGCCTGGGTCGCATTGCTGGCCGCCTCGTTCTACCTCGTGCTCGCCGGTCCGAACGTCGCGACCCGGCGCGCCTTCATCATGGCGGCGGTGATGCTGGTCGCCGTACTGGCCGACCGCCGGGCGATCTCGCTCCGGTCGGTGGCGCTGGCGGCGCTGATCGTGCTGGTGCTTGAGCCGGAGAGCCTCGTCGAGCCCGGCTTCCAGATGTCGTTCGGCGCCACCGTCGCGCTGATCGTCGCCTTCCAGCCCTGGACGCGGGTCCAGAACCGGGTGCCGCGGCCGCTGCGGCCGGTGGCGATGATGATCCTGTCCTCGGCGGCGGCGGGCTTTGCCACCGCGCCGATCGCGGCGGCACATTTCAACAGGATCGCGGAGTATGGTCTTCTCGCCAACATGTTCGCGGTGCCGATCATGGGCATGGTGGTGATGCCGGCCGGAGTCGTCGCGGCGCTGCTCGCGCCTCTCGGCCTCGCGGCGCCGGCGCTCTGGGCGATGGAGAAGGGCTGTGCGCTCATTCTCGCGGTCGCGGACTGGGTCGCGGGCCTTGACGGTGCGGTCGTGGCTGTGCCGACGCCGCCAGATGCGGCGCTGCCGCTGATCGCCCTCGGTGGCATCGCGGCGCTGATCGGCCGGGCTCTGTGGCTGCGTGGAACCGGCGCGGCGCTCGTGGCGGTCGCGCTCGGGCTCTGGGCCGGTGCGGAACGGCCGACGCTCCTCGTTTCCGGCGACGGCGCCATCGTCGGGCTGATGGAAGAGGCGGGACGGGCGCTCTCGAAGCCCAAGGGCGCGGGTTTCGTCGCCAAAAGCTGGCTCGAGGATGACGGCGACATGGCGTTGCAGGAAGTCGCCTACGCGCGGCCCGGGTTCGCGGGTGTCAAGGGCGCACTTTCGGCCGAACTGGCGGGCGTCACGGCGCTGCATTTCACCGGCAAGGGGGCAGCGGAGCGCGCGGCCGGGTCCTGCAGCGGCGGGGCGCTCGTCATCCTGTCGGAGAACTGGAGCGGCGCGCCCGCAAGCGACTGCCGGGTCTACGATGCCGCCAAACTACGCGCCACCGGGGCGCTCGCGATCCATGCCGGGCCGGACGGGCTCCGCATCGTCAGCGCGCGCGAGGCGTCCGGCGAGCGGCTCTGGAACCGCCGCCCGGAACGCCGCGACCGCGCCAAAAAGCCTCAGTAGCTGCGGATCAACCCGACGAGCCGACCCTGCACCTTGACGTGGTCCTCGGGCAGGACTCGCGTCTCGTAGGCCTGGTTCGCGGCTTCGAGCGCGATCATTCCGCCGCGGCGGCGGAAGCGCTTCAGCGTCGCCTCGTGGCCCTCGACCAGCGCCACGACAATATCGCCATTCTCCGCCGTCGACTGTTCGCGGATCACCACGATGTCGCCGTCGTTGATCCCGGCCTCGATCATCGAGTCGCCCTTCACCTCGAGCGCGTAGTGCTGGCCCTTGCCAGAGAGCATCGACCCCGGCACCGCGACATGGTGCGAGACTTCCGAGATCGCCTCGATCGGCACGCCGGCGGCGATGCGCCCCATCACCGGCAGTTCCAGCGCGTGGATCTCGCTGACCGCCATCGCGCCCGGCGGCGGCGCCTTGCGGTCGCCCTCGATCACCCGCGGCGAGAAACCCGGTTTCTCCATCGCCTCCGGCAGTTTCACGATCTCGATCGCGCGGGCGCGGTGGGCGAGGCGGCGGATGAAGCCACGCTCCTCGAGCGCGGTGATCAGGCGGTGGATGCCGGATTTCGACCGCAGGTCGAGCGCGTCCTTCATCTCGTCGAACGAGGGCGGTACGCCGTCGCGCGCCATGCGCCTCTGGATGAAGTCGAGTAGTTCCAGCTGCTTGCGGGTCAGCATATTGCGATCATCCCCTTGTCGATGTCGGTGCTGTTCAAGGGATGTTCTACGCGTGTTCTCTTTTTGTGTCAATCCGCCGGTATTCGGCCGCGCCGCTCAGATCGGAATGAATTCCGCAGCCGTGCCAGCCGGTTGCGGCCCGTCCCCGACCGGCCGGATCAGGAGCGCATCGGCCTCGGCAAGGACCGTGAGAAGCGCGCTGTCCTGCTGCTCGAAGGGATGGATCAGGCAAGCACCGTCGCGCTGCTCGACCCGCGCACGCATGTAGTGCGCCCGCGGTCCGTTCGCCTCGACGGGCGCCGCGAGAACGCCGCGCCGGACCGGCGCGGGCGCCGCCGGCAAGCCCTGCATCGCGCGCAGCATCGGCAACATGAAGACATGGCCACAAACGACAGAAGATACGGGATTTCCCGGCAAGCCGAGCAGCGTGGAGCCGGCCAGGCGCCCGGCCATCAGCGGCTTTCCGGGCCGCATTGCGATCTTGTAGAAGGACCGCTCCATCCCGAGGTCGGCGGTGACCTTGCCGACGAGGTCATGGTCGCCCACCGAAGCGCCACCGATGGTCACGATGAGGTCTGCGCCCTCGGCCAGCGCCAGCGTGTGGCGCAGGGACGACTCGCTGTCGCGGGCGATGGGCAGCATCCGCACCTCGGCGCCTTCCGCCTCGGCCATCGCGGCGAGTGCATAGCCGTTCGAGGCGATGATCTGGTCCGGCCCCGGTGCCTCTCCGGGCATAACAAGTTCGTTGCCGGTCGCCATGATTGCCACAATGGGACGCCGCGCCACCCGGAGCTCGGCCACGTTCATCGCCGCGATGAGGGCGAGATCGGTCGCCGACAGACGGCGCGGTACCTCGATCCGGTCGCCTGCGTGGAAATCCTGCCCGGCGGCACGGATATTGGCGCCATGCTCGAGCGGCCCGGTGAGCGTGATGCGATCGCCCTCGCGGCTGACATCCTCCTGAAGCACGACCCGGTCGGCGCCCTCTGGCACCGGCGCGCCGGTGAAAATCCGCACCGCCTCCCCGTGGGAAAGGGTTCCGGAAAATCCAAGGCCAGCAGCGGCTTCACCGATGACGTTAAGGCGCACGCCGGGACGATGATCGGTCTCCCGGATCGCGTAGCCATCCATCGCCGAGGCGGCGAAGGGCGGCTGGTCGAGCCCTGCGACGACCGGTTCCGCGAGCACCCGCCCGGCGCCGTGGCGAAGCGGCACGGTCTCCGAGCCGAGCGGCGCCGAGAGCGCGAAGAGCCGGGAGAGGGCCTCGTCGACGGAAATCATGCAAGAGCCTCCGATGTTTTCAGGACGCCTCGTAACGTCCTGATTTACCGCCATCCTTCAGGATCACACGCAGCCCGTCGACGATCATCGACTTTTCGGCGGCCTTGAGCATGTCATAGACGGTGAGCGCGGCCACGGAAGCCGCCGTCAGCGCCTCCATCTCGACCCCGGTCTGGCCAGTCGTCTTGACGGTGGCCTCGATCCGAACCCCCGGCAACGTGGTATCGGGAGTGAGCTCGATCGCCACTTTGGTGATCGGCAGGGGATGGCAAAGCGGGATCAGTTCGGCGGTGCGTTTGGCCGCCATGATCCCGGCAAGCCGCGCGACGCCGAGCACGTCGCCCTTCTTCGCCCGCCCTTCGGTGACGAGCGCGAGCGTTTCCGGCTTCATCACGACGCGCGCCTCGGCCACCGCAACCCGATCGGTCACGTCCTTGTCCGAGACGTCGACCATATGCGCGCGGCCCTCGCTGTCGAAATGGGTCAGCGCCATGGTCAAAGCTCCGCCGGAACGGGATCGGCGAGGATCGCCCGCGTCGCCGCGGCGACATCCTCCTGCCGCATCAGGCTTTCGCCGATGAGGAAGCTCCGGGCGCCGCAGGCGGCCATCTCGGCAAGATCGGCCGGCGTGAAGAGCCCGCTCTCGCAGACCAGGTGCCGGTCGGCCGGGAGCCGCGGCGCGAGCCGGCGCGTCGTCTCAAGAGTGACCTCGAAAGTCTTGAGATTGCGGTTGTTCACGCCGATGAGGGGTGACTTCAGCGCGAGCGCGCGGTCGAGTTCCTCCTCGTCGTGGACTTCGAGAAGCACGTCCATGCCCCAGCCAAACGCCGCGTCCTCGAGCTCGGCCGCCTGCGCATCCGAGACCGAGGCGAGGATGATCAGGATGCAATCGGCGCCGAGGGCGCGGGCCTCAGCGACCTGGTAGGGATCATACATGAAGTCCTTGCGCAGGACCGGTAGCGTCACCGCGGCCCGCGCCGCGGTGAGAAAGCCGGGTGCGCCCTGGAAGGAGGGCCGGTCGGTCAGCACCGAAAGGCAGGTGGCGCCGCCCGCCTCGTAGGCATGGGCGAGGGCCGGGGGATCGAAATCGGGCCGGATCAGCCCCTTCGACGGGCTCGCCTTCTTGATCTCCGCGATTAGCCCGTACCCGCGCCTTGCGGCGTTGGTGAGTGCAGTGGCGAAACCACGCGGCGCGCTCGCGGCATGGGCTTCGGCCTCGATCTCGGCGAGTGAACGCGCCGCCTTGGCGGCGGCGATCTCGTCGAGCTTGTAGGCCTTGATCTTGTCGAGAATGTCCATGCTCCCTCTTACCCGCCGCTTGCGGGCCGGAAAAGCCCCAGAGCCCGCGCAGTGCCGAAATAACCTGCCCGGAGGCGGGGGTGCGACCCTCAGCCGCGATGGATCAGCCGGCCCAGTCGATCGCCGGCTCGCCCCGCGCCGCAAGCCAGCCGTTCACCCGGCTGAAGGGGCGCGAGCCGAAGAAGCCGCGCCGCGCCGAGAGCGGTGACGGGTGGGCGGTTTCGAGGATCAGGTGATCGCCGGGGCGGATCTGTGGCTTCAGCTTCTGAGCATGCGCGCCCCAGAGCAGGAACGCACGCGGGCTGTCGGAGATTTCGGCGAGGATCTCCTCGGCGAGGCGCTGCCAGCCGAGGCGGGCGTGGCCACCGGCGCTGCCGGCGGGAACGCTAAGGCTGGTGTTGAGGAGAAGCACGCCCTGTCGCGCCCAGAGGCGCAGGTCGCCGGTTGCGGGGCGTACATCAAGATCGTCCTGCAACTCCTTGAAGATGTTGTTGAGTGAGCGGGGCAGGGGTGTCACCTCCGGCGCCACGGAGAAAGCCAGGCCATGCGCATGTCCGGGCGTCGGATAGGGGTCCTGGCCGAGGATCACCACCCGCACCGCCTCGGGCGCCACGAGATCGAGCGCGGCGAAGCGTTCGGGCTCAGGCGGCAGGACCTCGCGCGGATCGGCGGCGAGGGCGGCCTCGATGCGAGGCCAGTCGCGCGTGAAAAAGGGCAGGTGGGCCCAGGCGGGCGGGATCATGCCGTCTGGGTCGCCTCGGCCAGAGCCTCGATCTTCGCCTTCGCGCGGCCGCTGTCGATGCTCTCGGCGGCGATTGCCACGCCTTCCTTCAGCTCCGCCGCCTTTCCCGCCACGACGAGTGCGGCGGCGGCGTTCAGCAGCACGGCATCGCGGTAGGCGCCCTTGTCGCCGGCAAGCAGCGCGCGGAAGGCTGCGGCGTTCTCCTCGGGGCTTCCGCCCATGATCGCCTCGAACGGATGGACCGGCAGGCCGGCCTCCTCGGGATGCAGTTCGAACTCCCGCACCGCGCCATCCTCGAGCGCCGCGACCCAGCTTTTCCCGGCAATCGACAACTCGTCGGTCCCGTCCGATCCGTGTACCAGCCAGGCGCGCTCGGAGCCGAGTGCCGCCAGCGTCTCGGCCATCGGCCGGATCCAGGCGCGCGAGAAGGCGCCGGTGAGCTGGCGTTTCACGCCGGCGGGGTTGGTCAGCGGTCCGAGCAGGTTGAACACGGTGCGGGTGCCAAGCTCGGCGCGGGTCGGCATCACATGGCGGATCGCGGGGTGGTGCATCGGCGCCATCATGAAGGCGATACCGCATCTTTCCAGAACCGTTTCAACGGCTTCCGCGCCGATCATCACGTTGACGCCCATCTGGGTCAGCGCATCCGCCGCCCCGGATTTCGAGCTCAGGTTGCGGTTGCCGTGCTTGGCCACCACCACGTCCGCGCCAGCCACCACGAAGGCCGTCGCGGTCGAGATGTTGAGCGTGCCCTTGCCGTCGCCGCCGGTGCCAACGATGTCGATCGCACCCTCGGGCGCGCGGACCTTGTGGCATTTCGCCCGCATCACCCGCGCCGCCGCGGCGATCTCCTCGACGGTCTCGCCGCGGGTGCGGAGCGCCATCAGGAGGCCGCCCATCTGGCTCGGGGTCGCTGCCCCCTCGAACAACGCCTCGAAGGCTGCCTCGGCCTCGGCGCGCGTCAGCGGACGGTCGGCGGCGAGGCCGATCAGCGGGCGGATATCCTCGGTCATGCCGGCTCCTTCAGCGGCACGCCCGCGTTGTCGAGGAAGGTCTTCAGCATCTGGTGGCCGTGTTCGGAGGCAATCGATTCGGGGTGGAACTGCACGCCTTCGATCGGCAGCTCGCGGTGGCGCAGCCCCATGATCGTGCCGTCCTCGAGCCAGGCGGTGACTTCGAGGCAATCGGGCAGGCTTGCCCGCTCAACCACGAGCGAGTGGTAGCGCGTCGCCTGGAAGGGCGATGGCAGGCCCGCGAAGACGCCCTTTCCGGCATGGTGCATCGCGCCCATCTTGCCGTGCACGATCTCGTGGCAGCGCACGACCTTGCCGCCGAAGGCCTGGCCGATGGTCTGATGCCCGAGGCAGACGCCGAGCAGCGGCGTCCGGGTCTCGGCCGCGGCCTCGGTCAGCGCGAGACAGATTCCGGCCTGATCGGGGTCGCAGGGACCGGGCGACAGCACGATCGCCTGCGGCTTCAACGCCATTGCTTCCTGCACGTTCAGCGCATCGTTGCGGTGGACCGTGACCTCGGCGCCAAGCTCGCCGAAATAGTGGACGAGATTGTAGGTGAAGCTGTCGTAGTTATCGATCAGGAGCAACATCGGCGGACCTTCGTGCGTGCCGGGCGCGATCAGGGGGTGAACGTGCCCTCGGGACGGGCTATACATGGTCAGAGCCGCAAGGCCTGGTCAAGGCAAGAAGCGGTCAAAGACAGCATACAGGCGTCGGAGGCAGGCGTGGGCAGAGGATATCTTTTCGGTTTGCTGTACGGGGCGCTCGCTTCGGTCGCAAGTCTCGCGGTGATTTCGCTTATGGCGCCGCCCGCTACGGCGCCGGCACCGGACGTTGCCGCCCTTGAACCGGCTTCCGAGCCGGAACCCGCCCCGGCCGGACTGACCGCGCCGGAAGCCACGGCGGAGCCGGCTCCGGTGGTGGAAGCGGCGCCAGAATCGCCTGCGGTCGCGGCGGTGCCCGAGGCGGCCGACGCGGCACCCGAGCCGATGTCCCAGCCCGAGCCGCAGAACGATCCGATGCAGGCCGAACCGGCGAGCACACCGGTGGAGTCCGATGTCGCAGATACGGCCGCAGAGGGAGAATCCGACGTCCCGGAGACGCCGGTGGTCGAAGTCCCCGCCGGATCGGAGTTCGCACGGCCGAAGCCGGAAGAAGATCCGGTCCTGCCCGGGACGGAACCGGCTCCCGCCGAGGCGGAGACGCCTGTCGTGGCGGCCCCTCAAGAGGAGCCCGTCCTCGCGCTCACGGATCGCAGTTCCGCCGGTATTCCGGAAGGCCAGTCGGCAGCGCCAACCGCGCTCGGGATTCCCGAACCGATCCTCGTGGCGTCGGTGGCCGATGCGCCCGCCCCCGAAGCCGCGATTCCGGTTCCTCCCCCGGGCGAAGCCGTAACGCCGCAGCTCGATCCGGCGGTGACCGAGGAAGCGCCGGTGGTGCTTCGCGCGGGCCGGATCGACGAGCAGAGTTCCGCCGGCGATGTCCAGCCGTCCGAAGCTGCAGAGACTGAGTTGGCTCAGGCCGAGTCCGGTTCGGGGGCTTTCAAGCCGGCGCCCTCCTTCGGAGCCGACGCCGCGCGGCAGCCGGTTTTTGGCGAGGGTGCGACCGGGGTGACGGTCAATCGCCCGACGACAACCGAAGACCCGGCAACCGAACCGCAGTCGGAGGAGGCCGCTGCCGATCCTGCGGAGACCGAAATCACGCTTGCCGCCTTCGCCGCCCCGTTCTTCAATCCCGACAAGAAGCCGCTTCTGGCGGTGGTCCTGCTCGACCGCGGCCCTGCCTCGGGCGGTCTGGAGCCCGCGGCGCTTGCCACGCTCGGCATGAAGGTCACGATCGCCATCGACCCGACACTGCCCGATGCCTCCAGGCGGGCCGAGCTTTACCGGCTCGCCGGCCACGAAGTCGCAATCCTTGCGCCCGAACTTCCCTCGGGCGCGACGGCCAGCGACCTCGAGGTCAGCTATCAGAGCCAGGTTCAGGCGCTGCCCGAGGCGGTGGCGCTGATCGGAGAAACCGACGCGGCCTTTCAGAACGACCGCGACGTTGCCGAGCATCTGGCCGCGCTGCTAGCCGACGAGGGGCGCGGTCTGATCACCTATGACCGCGGTCTCAACCCGGCACGCCAGGCTGCGGTCACCGCGAACCTTCCGCATGTCGAAGTCTATCGCGCGCTCGATGCTCAGGGCGAGAGCGCGGCGGTGATCGAACGGAGCCTCGACCGTGCCGGGTTCGAGGCGTCGCGAACCGGAGCGGTCACGATTGTCGCGAGCACCGCGCCGGAAACGCTGGAGGCGCTCAAGACATGGATCGAGGCGGGGGCCAAGGGCTCCGCCGTCGCTCCGGTTTCGGCGATCATGCTGGGAGGGAAGTAGGCGCCGCGCCGCGGCGCCTCGCGGCCGCAATCTAGACCGGTATCAGGAGTTTCCGCGTCGGGCGAACAGGCCTGCGTCTTCAGCTGCACGCCGCAACGCCTTGGACTTGTTCACGGTTTCCTGGAACTCGGCTTCCGGGTCGCTGTCGTAAACGACGCCGCCGCCGGCCTGGATGTAGAGCTTCTCGTCCTTGACCACGGCGGTCCTCAGCGCGATGCACATGTCCATCTCGCCATTGGCCGCGAAATAGCCGACGCCGCCGCCGTAGATGCCGCGCTTCTCGGGCTCGAGTTCGTCGATGATCTCCATCGCCCGCACCTTGGGCGCGCCCGAAACCGTGCCGGCCGGCAGGCCCGCGAGAAGCGCCGAGAGCGCGTCCTCGCCCTCGCGGATCTCGCCGACCACGTTCGAGACGATGTGCATGACGTGCGAATACCGCTCGATGATGAACTTCTCGGTCGGGCGCACGGTGCCGATCTTCGCCACCCGGCCGACATCGTTGCGGCCGAGGTCGAGGAGCATCAGATGCTCGGCAAGTTCCTTCTTGTCGGCCAGAAGATCGGCCTCTAGCGCGCGATCCTCTTCGGGCGTGGCGCCGCGTGGGCGGGTGCCCGCGATCGGGCGCACGGTGACTTCGCCGCCGCGGAGCCGTACGAGGATCTCCGGTGAGGCGCCAACGATGTGGAAGCCTCCGAAATTGAAGAAGGTCAGGAATGGCGAGGGATTGGTGCGGCGCAAGGAGCGGTAGAGCGCGAAGGGCGGCAGCCGGAAATCGGCGGTCCAGCGCTGCGAGGGCACGACCTGGAAGATGTCGCCCGCGCGGATGTAGTCCTTGGCCTTCTCGACCGCGGCCCGGTAGCCCTCGGGGGTGAAGTTGGAACTGAGCGGGCCGAGATGCGCGGAGGTGCCGAGCGAGCGCGTCTCGCCCGAAGGCGCGCGTTCGAGGTCGCGCACGGCGTCCATTACCCGTTCGGCCGCCTGCGCATAGGCCGCGCGCGCCGAGAGGCCCGAGCCGACCCAGGCCGGCGAGCAGACCGTGACCTCGCCCTTCACCCCGTCGAGCACCGCGACGATGGTCGGGCGCATCAGCGTGGCATCGGGCACCCCGATCGGGTCGGGCTTGACGTTCGGCAGGTGCTCCACCAGCCGGATCATGTCGTAGCCGAGATAGCCAAAAAGCCCCGCCGCGATCGCCGGGAGGCCCTCGGGCATCTCGATCCGGCTTTCCGCGATCAGCGCCCTCAGCGTCTCGAGCGGATGGCCGTCGAGCGGCTCGAAGGCTTCGGCGTCGAACCGCGCCTCGCGGTTGATCCGGCTCCGCTCGCCGCGGCATTCCCAGATCACGTCCGGTTTCAGCCCGACGACCGAGTAGCGCCCGCGCACCTCGCCGCCGGTGACGCTTTCGAGCATGAAGCTCATCGCCTGCGCGTCGGCGAGTTTCAGCATCAGCGAGACCGGCGTGTCGAGATCGGCCGCGAGACGGGCGAAGACAAGCTGGTTCTCGCCGCGTGCCCAGCCGGCCTCGAAGGCCTCGAAAGTCGAGATCAGAGCCACGGGCGGTTCCTTCAGTTCAGCTGGGCGTGGACGGCATTGACGGCCGCCTGGTCGATGCGGATGCCGGCCTCGGCCTGCAGGGCTCCGGTAAAGAGCTCGAACATGTCCTGTGCCAGCGACTGGCCGAACTGCGCCTCGAGCGCGTCATGCGCCCGGGTCAGCTCAGGGCTGTCGGCGGAAGCCGCCGTGATCCCGGTCAGTGCCACGACATGCACCATGTCGGGCGCCTCGACGACAGCGGCTTCGCCCTCGGCAAGCGTGAACACCCGTTCGGCGACCTCGGCCGATGCGCCGGAGATGAAGCCGCCGCGGGCAAAATCCTCGTAGCGCGTCGTCACGAGCCCTGTCGCGTCAAGCGCCTTGCCCGCCGCAAGCTCGGTTCTGATCTCCTCGGCGCGCGCCACGAGGCGCTTGTGGGTCTCGTCGCGGGTCCAGGCCTCGGCGGCGGCCTCCCTGACCTCGTCGAGCGGCCGCAGCGCCGGTGCGTCGATCCCGTCAAGCCGGAGCGCGAACACGCCGCCATCGTCGAGCGCGGTAAGGGTGGGGAAGTCCGCGTCGGTCGCCGCTTGGGCGGCATCGCGGAAGGCGCCATAGGCGGCGATCCCGTCTTCGGTCGTGGCGTCGAACGCGACCTCTCCAAGCTCCATCTCGGTTTCGTCGGCGACCTCCTCGAGCGTCGCACCGCTCGCCAGCAGGTCTTCGATCGCGTCGGTCCGGTCCGCGATCATCCGCCGCGCCCGGTCAGCCGAAGCCTCGGCGGCGAGGTCCGGACGGGCCTCCTCGAAGGTCACTTCCTGCGCTTCGAGAATGCCGTTCATCGCGTAGAGTGCCGGTCCGAGTTCCGACGGAAGCGGTCCGACCACGCCCGGCTCCCCGAGCGCGAAGACCGCCGCGCCGGCCGCGCCGAGCGCCGCCTCGGACATCTCGCCGAGATCGGTGTCCGGGAGCGTCAGCCCGCGTTCCCGTGCGAGGTCCTCGAACGTCGCCTCGCCCGCGTCGAACCTTGCCCTGGCGGCCTTGGCCGCGTCCTCGTCCGGGTAGACCAGACGCTCGACCAGCCGCCGTTCGGGCGTGACGAATTCGTCGATCCGCTCCTGGTAGCTGGCGCGCAATGCCTCCTCGTCGAGCTCGACCTTGTCCGCCAGCATGTCGGGCGACAGCCAGACATAGCTGATGCGCCGGGTCTCGGGCCGGGTGAAGGCCTCGGGATGGGCCTCGTAATAGGACTGGATCTCGGCCTCGGCCGGAGCCGGGACCGGTTCGGCGAGGTCCGGTGCGGCAAGCTCGGCCAGCGTGAAGCTGCGGGTCTCGGTCAGCCAGGCGGCGGCACGGTCGACCGCCGCCTCCGGTGCCGCGGTGCCGCCGAGGAGCGCGCCTTGCAGGAGCGTCCGCGCCGTCTCGTCGCGCAACTTGGCCTCGAACTCGGCCTCGCCGAGCCCTTCCTGTTTCAGCGTGAGCGCATAGGCGTCGCGGTCGAACTTGCCGTCGAGCCCCTGGAAGGCCTCGATCCCGAGGATGCGCTTGCGTACCTCGCCATCGCCCACCGAGAGGCCGATCCGGTCGGCCTCGTTGTCGAGCGCGGCCGAGGCGATCACCCGCGCCATCACCGACCGGTCGATGCCGAGCGACTGCGCCTGCGAAAAGCTCACCGGCTGGCCGATCTGGGCCGAGACCGCGGCGATCTCGCGGTTCAGCATGCGGGCGTAATCGCGCAGGTCGACCTCGCGCTCGCCGACCGTGCCGATCGTCCGGACCGAGCCACCGAAATTGCGCGCACCGAAACCGCCAAGGCCGAGGATCAGCATCGCCATGAGGATCCAGATGATGGTGTTTCCGCGCTTCTTGCTGCGCAGCGGGTTCGACATGGCGGCGGTTCTCCCGAAAGACCAGTTCCCCCGGTGTTTAGGCCAGCGGGCAGGGCGGGGCAAGGCTCGTCACGGGCCGGGCGCGCCTAGACAGGGTATCGGGAAGAAAATACCCGATTAAAACACTCACGAATTAGCGGAACCCCTAAGGAAACCCTTCGCGTCCTTCTGATCCTCGGCCACCTTATGGGCTTCGCCGCCGCGCTCTACCTCGTGATGAGCGAGGATCTCCGCTTCCTGCGCGCTCGCCGCGCTCTTCGTCACCGGGGCCGCGGTGATCTGGCTCGACACCGGATCTTCGCCCACCGAGATCGCGGCACGGCCGAAGCTCGTGGCCAAGATCACCGTCGTCGCCGTCCTCGCGCTGAACGGGGCGGCATTGCACTGGATCCTGTTCCCGATGCTCAAGGGACCGCGCGGCGGGAGCCGGCGCTGCGCGGTGCCGGCGTGCCTTCTCGGCGCGGTGTCCTCGGTGTCCTGGCTCTACGCGAGCTTCCTCGGCGTCGCGAAGCCGCTCGCCAGCGCGCTCGGCCGTTCGGGGTTCCTCGGGCTCTACGCGCTTGCGCTCGGCCTCGCGATGGCGGGCGCGCTCCTCATCGTCGCCCCGCGCCTCGGTCGTCTGATGGGAGCGGCCCTGGCCGCCGCCGGCCTCTCGCCGGTCGTGTGACCGATCAGGCGCGGAACGCGGCCAGCCGGTCGATCAGAGCGTCGACGCCCGCGACCCCGACATTGGCGAACGCGATACGGAGCTGGCGCGCGCCGGCCGGATCGCCCTCGGGCATGAACATCGTGCCGGGCAGGAGGAGCACGCCCGCCTCGCGCACGAGCCGCTGCGCAAGCTCGGGCGCGGCGACGGGGCAGGGGTGTTCGACATAGGCGAAGAACGCGCCGCAGCCCAGGAGCCGCCAGCCCTCGAGCCGCGCGATCCCAGCGGTCATGGCGGCGCGGCGGGCGAGGATCTCGGCGCGCTCGCCCGCGACCCACTGGCCGAGGTTGCGCATCCCCCAAAGCGCGCCGATCTGGCCGAGCTGGCTCGGGCAGATCGCCACCGTGTCGAGGAACTTCTCGACCTCGGCAAGCCGAGCCCGGTCGGCGACGATCGCGCCAACCCTGTGGCCGGTCAGCCGGTAGGCCTTCGAGAAGGAATAGAGATGGACGAGCGTGCCCCGCCAGTCCGGATCGGCGAAGAGGTCATGCGGCGCACCCGCGCGCGAGTCGAAATCGCGGTAGGTCTCGTCGAGGATCAGCGCGATGCCCCGCGCCTGCGCCAGCTCGTAGAAGGCGCGCAGCGTTGCGGCCGGGTACTCGACCCCGCCAGGATTGTTCGGGGTGACAAGGACGATGGCGCGGGTGCGCTCGGTGACGAGCCGCGCCGTCGCCTCGGCCTCGGGGATCAGCCCGGGTCCGGTCGGAAGCGGGACCGCAGCGATCCCCTGCATGTCGAGCCACATCTTGTGATTGAAATACCAGGGGGTTGGAAGGATCACCTCATCCCCGGCCCGGGCGATCGTCGCCATGACCGCAGAGAAGGCCTGGTTGCAGCCCTGGGTGATCGCAACCTCCGCCGCCGCGATTTCGCCGCCATAGGCCGCCGACCATTGTGCCGCCACCTCGGCCCGGAGCGCCGGCAGGCCGAGCACCGGCCCGTAGAGATGCGCCGCCGGATCGTTGATCGCGGCCTCGGCGAGCGCCTGCCGGAGCCCCTCCGGCGGCGGCTCCATCGGCGCGGCCTGGCTGACATTGATCAAGGGCCGGTCGGGCGGGAAGGTGACGCCGTCGAGCCAGCGCCGGGCCTCCATCACCGGGGGCGGGAAGGTCCGGGCCATGTCGGGATTGAGGGGCAGGGGCATCGGTCCTCCGGCTTAAGCGCGCCCCGAAGTTAAATACGCCCGGCGTCCCGGCGGCAAGCGCCGCCGCGCTCATTGTGGAGCCAATGGCGCGCCTGCTGCCATGAATAGGCAGGTGGCATCCACGTCCTCCGCGGAGCCTGTCTTCGGCAGAATGTGTTCAAGACGCTCGGGGCGCAGCACATCATCAACGCCTCCCGGAAATCAGAGTTCGGTGAAGGTAGAGCGCGCACGCCACCCGGTCAGGCCACGGGCCTTGATGAGGTCAATCAGGTGCTGAGAAACCAGAACGTGCATCGGGCTTCTGACGTCTCGCCAAAGCCCCATCCCCGCGATCCGGTCGGCGTGAACGGCAAAGGTCGTGTCGCCGAGATGAAACATGGTCCTCTCGGTCACCGGCTCGTTCTTCAGGTTGCCGCCGGCCCGCTGCAGTTGCGGGCTTTCGTCCAGATTGATCGTGTCCAGGAGCCGGGTGACGCGAAGGATGTAGAACGGCCGCTTGTCATGCAGCCCGCCATCCTTGCGGCGGATCTCGATCGGAACGAACTGATGCACATCCTTGTCGAGGCTCTCGACCGCATCCCTGAAGGCCTGGCTGACGATGTGGCCTTGCCCATAGCCGCCGTCGAAATCGTCGAAGCCGTCGTCGGTATCCGCAACCAGCACAGGTGGATACATCTCCTCCGGCACCCGCGCGCGGATGTCGGCAGTCATATCGATGGGAGGCTTGGGTCGACCCGCCAGATGCGCATCGCGAACCCTGAAAATACTGGCGGTCGTCGCGTCGCTCTTTATCTTGTCAAGATAGTCGCTAATCCGGCGGTCTATCTCCCTCACATCGCCCGCGGGCGTGTCCAGCGTCCGTTCCGTGGCTCGCCAGGGTGTGGAAATGATGATCCCCATTTGTCCGCTCCTTCGATTCTGTTTGCGCCGGTCAGAAGATGGTCGGCCGGCCCTGCGACTGCCCCCGCCGATCCGGGACAGGGCAGCCGCGCTGCTTTCTACGCGGGCCTTGCGCCCGCAGAAGGTGCCGCCTGTCCCTCACGCATCTTCTCCAGCAGCTCCGGTTCCACAAGCCCGCCGATATGGGGATGCATGCGCAGCTCGCCTTCCTTCACCACCTGCTTGAAGTTGGCGATCACCCGGCCCGTGGTGGCGCGATCCGGCGAGTTGCCCCACGCGTCGCGCTTGAGCCGCACCGGGAAGGTGCCCGCCTTGATCTGGTCGCGGATTGACGGTTCGGGCAGGATCTGCGGCCTATCGGTTTGCCACCGTCACCGGCAGGGCGCCCGCTTGAAACTCTGCGGCTGCCCCCGCTCTTCTTCATTGCTAAAATACCCCCGACGGAGGCATCCGCAGGTCCGGCCGGGCGCAGGCGTCAGTCCGCGCCGCGATAGGGCTGGACGTATTGCAGCGCCATGTCCCAGGGGAAGAAGATCCAGGTGTCCTGGCTGACCTCGGTGATATAGGTGTCGACCATCGCCCGGCCGGCGGGCTTGGCATAGACGGTCGCGAAATGCGCCTTGGGATAGAGCTTGCGCACCAGTTCCAGCGTCTTGCCGGTATCGACGAGGTCGTCGACGACGAGCACGCCTTCGCCATCCGTGCCCATGATCTCCGCCTGCGGCGCCTTGATAACGCGCGGCTGGCTCTGGTCCTGGTGGTTGTAGGACTTGACCGAGATCGTGTCGACGACGCGGATGTCGAGCTCGCGGCTGACGATCATGGCCGGCGCCATGCCGCCCCGCGTGATCGCCACCACCGACCGCCAGGCGCCGCCGTCCGGACCCTTGCCGTCGAGCCGCCACGCCAGCGCCCGCGCGTCGCGGTGGATCTGGTCCCAGGAGACGTGGAAGCCCTTCTCGTGCGGCAGCCGATCGCTCATTACGCCGTCTCCTTGCCTCCACGCCCCGTCACCACGTCGATGTCGGGCGCGTCCACCGCCTTCATGCCGACGACGTGATAGCCGCAATCGACATGGTGGGTCTCGCCGGTGACGCCCGAGCCGAGATCGGACAGAAGGTAGAGCGCCGACTTGCCGACATCGTCCTGGGTCACGTTGCGCCGCATCGGCGAGTTGAGCTCGTTCCACTTCAGGATGTAGCGGAAATCGCCGATGCCGGAGGCGGCGAGCGTCTTGATCGGGCCGGCCGAGATGGCGTTGCAGCGGATGCCGTCCTTGCCGAGATCCTCGGCGATGTAGCGCACCGAGGCCTCGAGCGCGGCCTTGGCGACGCCCATCACGTTGTAATGCGGCATCACCCGTTCGGCGCCGTAATAGGTCAGCGTCAGGAGCGAGCCGCCGTCCGGCATCATCGCCGCCGCGCGCTTGCAGACGGCGGTGAAGGAATAGACCGAGATGTCCATCGTCATGCGGAAGTTCTCGGCGCCGGTGTCGACGTAGCGGCCGCGCAGCTCCGTCTTGTCCGAAAAGCCGATCGCATGGACGACGAAGTCGAGCTTGCCCCAGACCTTCTCGAGCCGCGCGAAGAGCGCGTCGAGCGAGGCGGCGTCCGAGACGTCGCACTCGATGATCTCGGTGGAGCCGATCTCGGCGGCAAGCGGCTCAACGCGTTTCTTCAGCGCCTCGCCCTGGTAGGAGAAGGCGATCTCGGCCCCTTGCTCGGCGCAAGCCTTGGCAATCCCCCAGGCGATCGACTTGTCGTTCGCCACTCCCATGATCAGGCCGCGCTTACCGGCCATCAGTTTGGTCGCCATTTCTGCTCCCGGCTACTTTTGTATCGAGTGCGAAAGCATTAGGCTAAGTTCAGACCTGCTTCAAGGGCAGGGCGGAGCGGCCAAGAATACAACCGACGACAGACCGGGGAACCGGCGGGCGACCGGAGAGGGAGAGGCAGTCCATGACCGACCGCAGCGGCATCTTCGCCGGCGATGACCCGTTCGCCATCGCGCGCGCCTGGCTGGCCGAGGCCGAGTCGACGGAACCGAACGATCCCAACGCGATCGCCCTGGCCACGGTCGACGGCGGGGGATTGCCGAATGCCCGCATGGTACTCCTGAAAGAGATTGAGGCGGACGGCTTTCTCTTCTACACGAACTATGGTTCGGCCAAGGCGCGCGAAATTGATGTTGCCGGGAAGGCGGCTTTCGTGATGCACTGGAAATCACTTCGCAGGCAGATCCGTGTACGGGGTCTGACCAGTCGCGAAGAGGGGCGAATGGCGGACGAGTATTTCGCCTCACGGTCGTTGCAGAGCCGGCTCGGCGCCTGGGCGTCGCGTCAGTCGCAACCGCTTGCCTCTCGGGGCAGGTTGATGGCCGAAGTGGCACGAGTGACGGCGGTGCATGGTGTCGCACCCGAGCGGCCGCCCTTCTGGGGCGGATTCAGGCTCAAGCCGTTGGAGATTGAGTTCTGGGCCGATGGGGCCTTTCGGCTGCACGACCGCTTCCAGTGGCGCCGTGCGGCTATTGAGGAGGAGTGGACCGTAACACGGTTGAGCCCCTGATCGTCGTTTGGTGCTTTGCCAGTGAGTTGACCTTATGTGCGTGAACTTGAAACCGACCCTCTGATCGCCGCCGGCGAGACGCGGGCCGGGATGGGAAATAACGGACTATGACGCAAGAAGAACAGAGCCAGCACGAGGTCATCGGCCGCGTGAAATGGTTCGACCCAGCGAAGGGATTTGGTTTCATCATCGCCGACGGCAGCGGCGGTGACATCCTGCTTCACGCCAATGTTCTGCGGAACTTCGGCCAGAGCTCGGTCGCAGACAACGCGCGAATCACGGTGATCGTCCAGCAGACCGCGCGCGGCGCGCAGGCCGTCGAGGTGCGCGAGATCCTGCCGCCGGAAAACGAGCATATGGTGCCGATCGAGGACCTGGGCGACAGCGATGCCGCCGAGATCGCGGCGCTGCCGCTGGAACCGGCGCGCGTGAAGTGGTTCGACAAGGCCAAGGGCTTCGGCTTTGCCAATGTCTATGGCCGTCCCGAGGACGTCTTCATCCATATCGAGATCCTTCGCCGTTCGGGGTTCGCCGACCTCCAGCCCGGCGAGGCGGTTTGCCTGAGGGTGATCGAGGGCAAGCGTGGGCGGATGGCCGCGCAGGTCGCCTCTTGGGAAGCCGCCCAGCGCGAGAAGAGATGACGCCGAGGGCAGTCGCCGCATTCCAGATCGCTGCGTGCCTTGCAGGACCGGCAACGGCCGGCTGCGGCGACGAGGTCGCGGCATTCCGCTGGCCGGGCGGTGCCGCCGAATTCGCGATCGAAATCGCCGACGATGCGGAGGAACGCGCCCGCGGCCTGATGTTCCGCGAGGCGCTCGCGGCCGATGCCGGCATGCTCTTCATCTACGAGCGGCCGCAGGCGGTCGCGTTCTGGATGAGGAACACGCTCATTCCGCTCGACATGGTCTTCATCGGCACCGACGGCCGGGTCAATGGCGTCCACGCGATGGCGGTGCCCGGCGACGAGACCCCGATTCCCGGACCACCCGAGACGCTTATGGTTCTCGAGATCGCTGGGGGGCGCGCGGCCGAACTCGGCCTCGTGCCAGGCGCGGAACTTCGCCATCCCCGGCTCGTCCAGGCGACGGCGCTCTGGCCCTGCGGGCAACCTTAGCTCTTTCCCTTGGCGTGCCAAGCCGCTAGAGACGAGACGTCGGGGCGTAGCGCAGCCTGGTAGCGCGACGGTTTTGGGTACCGTAGGTCGGAAGTTCGAATCTTCTCGCCCCGACCATTTTTTCCAAGGAACTTTAATGGCCTGCGGGCTTCCATCCGTCCCGGCCGCGCCGATTTGCGCCCCCGGTTTACAGGTTGGTTTGCAAAGTCCGCATACTGACCGCCTGCCGCCGAGCCGACCGTCTGATTCAATCCAATCCATTTTCTTGACAGGGAACAACAGAACGGGCTTCCCCAAGCCGACATCGCCGCCTTCAGCGCGGGCGGCCGCGACATCCACGCGGCCCGCCTCAATGTCGGCACCGCCCGGGAACCCCGCTAAATCACTCTTGGCCCCCCTAGACCGGCTTCCGGTCGCCGGGATCGCGGGCGGCCACGTCGTCAACATCTCGCCCGAAGAGGCGCACTCCGAGGCGGAACTCGTGCGACTCGGACAAGTTCTCGACATCCTCTCCTTAGCCGAGGGCAACGATGCGAAACTCGGTCTCGACGGCGTGGTGGTTCCAAGGCGCGAGCTCCGGCTGCTCTCATGGCAGCGTGGCACCAGCCGAAGCCGCCGACCCTTCCTCATGTTCCGCTTGACAGAATCCGAATCCCACCTCTTATTGCGCTCGACGACTTGCGGTTGTGTTGTTCTTGCTGGCTATACCCTGACGATTTCGCTTCTTCTGGCCAGTCTCGACGAATCTGCGCACAGTTAGAGGACAAGAGTTCAAGTGCGAACACATTCCGTCTGTGCGTTTGCGATGCTAATGATCGCTACCCCGAGTTCGACACTATCTGAAGGATGGCGGGAGTCCGATTTTGATTGTCCCAAACTCGGGCGACGACTTTACGATCAAGAGTTGCTGGCTACACTCCGAACATCAATAAAAAGTAACTGGGTCTCTGCAAGAAACCTGGAAATACCAAGCATGGAGCAGATGCAATCGGCGGATCCGGCGTGTTGCGGTGTTGTTTCGGATCCGGAGAAAAACCCTTGGGCGGACGACACAGAGAAAGACAACGTTAGCTGGTGGCGACGTCTTTTGGAGCGCCCCCGACTTCTGGTTTACTTCAACTATGAAGACCCCGATGGAACGGGCGATACATTCTCCGCTCACGGCCTCCTAAGTACTTGCGGGGATATTCTGTATATGACGTTCTCGACGAAGAAATAGATGACAGAGCAGATCGACGGAAGGACGATACTCAAACAATATCCATTCGGCGCGGCCGATGCGCCTATGAACTTCGATTCACGCATCCGGCCTGCGGATGCTCCAGATACAGACATAACTCTCGATGGAACCGCGACTTTGCAAGACGGCCACCGACACCTACACCAACACCGGGGACGTCACCGTCGGAAGTTCGAATCTTCTCGCCCCCACCATCCAGCTTGAACAGACCGAACTGCCGCTCGACCGTCGTCAAATTGTCACGGGACACGGGCAGACTGGCGGGTGCCAGCGCGCTTGCCGGCTGTGGATGTTTTTGTGCGTATCGCGTGGCCGGGTGCGCCAAAGTCCTTGCATACAAGCGGTTTTCCGCCGGCCAGTCGGCGTTGTCCTGCTGTGGGTGAATCGGAAGCCCGGGCAGGCCGGTCGGGCGGCTTTGCCGGTCAACCGAAATCTCTCGGAAAAAACCTCAAAATTCTGTTGACCCGCACCCGCTCCATACGTCAGTTTGTATGAGCCGACGGGGCAGCCACAAGATTTAGTGGCTGACGCGACGGGGACAGAACATCAGCGATTACGGCCGCACGATCATACGGCCCCTGTGCAGTGGAGCGATCCGCCGCCAAGGCTTTTTGTCCCTGCGCTCATCCTCGGGCACCGGTTGCGGCCAAGCTCCCCAGAGGGCGTGCCGTGCAAGTGATAACGCGACGGAAGACGGGGCAGACATGAAGATCGAACGCAAATTCACGAAGGCAGGGGCCGACGCCTATTCCGAGATCGGGTTCACCACCACGGTCTCCGAGATCCGAAACCCCGATGGCAAGGTCGTCTTCCGCAACGACAGCGTCGAGGTGCCCGAGGGCTGGAGCCAGGTCGCCTCCGACGTGCTCGCGCAGAAGTACTTCCGCAAGGCGGGCGTTCCGGCGCGGCTGAAGAAGGTCAAGGAAAAGGGCGTTCCGGAGTTCCTGTGGCGGTCGGTTCCTGATGCGGACGCGCTGGCCAAGCTGCCCGAGGAGGAGCGTTTCACCGGCGAGACCTCGGGCAAGCAGGTCTTCGACCGGCTCGCCGGCGCCTGGGCCTACTGGGGCTGGAAGGGCGGCTATTTCTCGACCGAGGCCGATGCCCGCGCCTATTACGACGAGATGCGCTTCATGCTGGCCGAGCAGATGGCCGCGCCGAACTCGCCGCAGTGGTTCAACACCGGCCTGCACTGGGCCTACGGCATCGACGGTCCGAGCCAGGGCCATTTCTATGTCGATTTCCAGTCGGGCGAACTGGTGAAGTCGAACTCGGCCTACGAGCATCCGCAGCCCCATGCCTGCTTCATCCAGTCGGTCTCGGACGACCTCGTGAACGACGGCGGCATCATGGACCTGTGGGTCCGCGAGGCGCGCCTCTTCAAGTACGGCTCGGGCACCGGCACCAACTTCTCCTCGCTCCGCGGCGAGGGTGAGAAGCTCTCGGGCGGCGGCAAGTCCTCGGGCCTGATGGGGTTCCTCAAGATCGGCGACCGCGCGGCGGGCTCGATCAAGTCTGGCGGCACCACGCGGCGCGCGGCCAAGATGGTGATCTGCGACATGGATCACCCTGATATCGAGCAGTTCATCAACTGGAAGGTCATCGAGGAGCAGAAGGTCGCGGCCCTCGTCGCCGGCTCGAAGATGCATGAGCGCCAGCTAAACGAGATCTTTGCGGCGATCCGCCAGTGGGACGGCTCGACCGAGGATGCCGTCGATCCGGCGAAAAACGAGGCGCTGAAAACCGCGATCAGGTCGGCCAAGAAGGTCGCGATCCCGGAAACCTATGTCAAACGCGTGCTCGACTACGCCAAGCAGGGTTATGCCTCGATCGAGTTCCCGACCTACGACACCGACTGGGACTCGGAAGCCTATGCCTCGGTCTCCGGCCAGAACTCCAACAACTCGGTGCGGGTGACCGACGCATTCCTCAAGGCGGTGAAGGACGACGCACCGTGGGAGCTGATCCGCCGCACCGACGGCAAGGTCGCCAAGACCGTGAAGGCGCGCGATCTCTGGGAGCAGATCGGCCATGCCGCCTGGGCCTGCGCCGATCCCGGCATCCAGTTCCATGACACGGTGAACGCCTGGCATACCTGCCCGGCCGACGGGCAGATCCGGGGCTCCAACCCGTGCTCGGAATACATGTTCCTCGACGACACGGCCTGCAACCTCGCCTCGATGAACCTCCTGACCTTCTACAAGGAGGGCCGCTTCGACGCCGAGGCCTATGTGCATGCCACGCGGCTCTGGACCGTGACGCTGGAAATCTCGGTGCTAATGGCGCAGTTCCCCTCGAAGGAGATCGCCCAGCGCAGCTACGACTTCCGGACGCTGGGCCTCGGCTACGCCAATATCGGCGGGCTCCTGATGAACATGGGGCTCGGCTACGACAGCGACGAGGGCAGGGCTCTCTGCGGCGCCCTGACCGCGCTGATGACCGGAATCTCCTACGCCACCTCGGCGGAGATGGCGGGCGAGCTCGGCGCCTTCCCGTCCTACAAGAAGAACGCCGAACACATGCTGCGGGTGATCCGCAACCACCGCAACGCGGCCCACGGGCGCACGGGTGGCTACGAGGATCTCGCGGTCAAGCCGGTGCCGCTCGACCACGCGAACTGCCCCGATCAAAGCCTTGTGGAACTTGCGAAATCTGCTTGGGACGAGGCGCTGGAGCTGGGCCAGAAGAACGGCTATCGCAATGCACAAACCAGCGTCATCGCGCCCACGGGCACGATCGGTCTGGTCATGGACTGCGATACCACGGGCATCGAGCCGGACTTCGCGCTGGTGAAGTTCAAGAAGCTCGCGGGCGGCGGCTACTTCAAGATCATCAACCGCTCGGTGCCGGCGGCGCTGGAAACGCTCGGCTACGGCTCGGCCGAGATCGAGGAGATCATCGCCTATGCCGTCGGCCACGCGTCCTTGGGCAACTGCGCCGGCATCAACCACACTTCCCTCATTGGCCATGGCTTCGGCCAGGCGGAGCTCGACAAGATCGAGGCCGCGTTGCCCTCGGCCTTCGACATCCGCTTCGTCTTCAACCAGTGGACACTCGGTGAGAAGTTCTGCCAGGAAACCCTTGGAATTCCGGCGGAAAAGCTGAACGATCCGACCTTCGACCTGCTGCGCCACCTCGGCTATACCCGCAAGCAGATCGAGGCCGCGAACGACCATGTCTGCGGGACCATGACGCTCGAAGGCGCGCCGCATCTGAAGGCGGAGCACTACAATGTCTTCGACTGCGCCAATGCCTGCGGCAAAAAGGGCAAGCGCTTCCTCAGCGTCGACAGCCACATCCACATGATGGCCGCCGCGCAGTCGTTCATCTCCGGCGCGATCTCCAAGACGATCAACATGCCGAACAACGCGACGATCGAGGACACGCTCGCGGCCTACGAACTGAGCTGGTCGCTCGGCATCAAGGCCAACGCGCTCTATCGCGACGGCTCGAAGCTCTCCCAGCCGCTCGCGGCCGCGCTCGTCGAGGACGACGAGGAGGCCGAGGAGATCCTCGCCACCGGGTCGGCGCAGGAGAAGGCGGCGGTCCTCGCCGAGAAGATCGTCGAGAAGATCCTCGTCAAGGAGATCGTGCGCTCGCACCGCGAGAAGCTCCCCGAGCGCCGCAAGGGTTATACCCAGAAGGCCATCGTCGGCGGCCACAAGGTCTATCTGCGCACTGGCGAGTACAAGGACGGCTCGCTTGGCGAGATATTCATCGACATGCACAAGGAAGGCGCCGGCTTCCGGGCGATGATGAACAACTTCGCCATCGCGGTCTCGGTCGGCCTGCAATACGGCGTGCCGCTGGAGGAATTCGTCGACGCCTTCACCTTCACCAAGTTCGAGCCCGCCGGCATGGTTCAGGGCAACGACTCGATCAAGCAGGCGACTTCGATCCTCGACTACATCTTCCGCGAACTCGCGGTGAGCTACCTCGACCGCACCGACCTCGCCCATGTCAAACCGCAGGGCGCCAGCTTCGACGATCTCGGCGGCGGCAAGGACGAAGGTCAGTCGAACGTCGCCGAGGTGAGCGAGAAGACCGCGTCGAAATCGCTCGAGGTGCTGAAGCAGATCTCGTCGACCGGGTATCTGCGCAAGCGCCTGCCGCAGGAACTGGTGGTGCTGCAGGGCGGCATGGGGGCGACGGCGCTTGCCGGCGATCCGGTGGCGGCGCTCAACACGCTGGTGCCGGGCGGGCAGGCGGTGCTGGCCGCCTCCACCACGGCGATCGCCACGGGCACGGTGTCGATGGACGCCCGCACCAAGGCCAAGATGCAGGGCTACGAGGGCGATCCCTGCGGCGAATGCGGCAACTACACGCTGGTGCGCAACGGCACCTGCATGAAGTGCAACACCTGCGGCGGGACCTCCGGGTGCAGCTGACGCGGGGCAGCTATTACCGGTCACTCCGGTGACCCTTTCCGGGGCGGGTGCGCTCGCCCCCCACCGACGTTCAGGACACAGGCAAAAAACCGAGCGGTATCAATCACGAGCCTGGACGGCGAAACTGGGGGCCAACTGGCCCCCTTTTCCTTTGCGGGCGCCGGGCGGCGCCTAGCCTGGATCGGTCACGGTGCCGGGCTTCGCGAACGCCGCCGCGAGGCTGTCCCACTGGCGCTTGCTGATCGCACTCTTGCTCGCGGTCATCCAGTAGCTTTCCCGTGGCGCGAGCGTTCGCTCGCTCAGCCGGACGATCGTCCCGTCCGCGAGCGCCTCGGCAGCGAGTGGCAGCGAGGCCAGCAGTACGCCGAGACCGCAGCCGGCCGCCGCCAGCGCCGCCGCGTGGCTGTCGAACCGGAGCGTCGGCACCGGTGTCGCCGGATCGCCGGTCTGGCGCGCCCACTCCTGCCAGCCGGAGCGCGGGCCTGAGAGGGCGATCTTCGCCAGATCGTGCCACGATCCCCCGGCCGCGATCGCGGGCGCGGCGACCGGGCTCAGGCTCTCGGCGAAGAGCCGGACCCGGTAGCGGTCGGGCCAGTTGCCGTCGCCGTAGCGGATCTCGACCGTCGCGTCCTGCTCGTCGAAATCGGATTGCAGGATCATGGTCGAGAACGAGATATCGAGCCGCGCGCCGGGATCGAGCGCCGCGAGGCGGGGCGCGAGCCAGAGCTGGATCACTGAGGCGCTGGCCAGGATCACGATCTTGCGGTGGCGCACGCCGAAGAGATCGTCGGAGCTCTGCCGGAGCATGGTCAGCGCATTGGTGACATAGGGCAGCCAGGCCTCGCCCTCGACGGTCAGCGCCACGCCGCGCGGCTTGCGGGTGAAGAGCCGCGCGCCGATCCGCTCCTCGAGATGGCCGATGCGCTGGCTGATCGCCGCCTGCGTGAGGCCGGTTTCCTGAGCTGCGGCGGTGAAGCTGCCGGAGCGTCCGGCGGCTTCGAAGGCGCGGATCCATTCCAGCGGCAAGTTGTCGAGCGCGGCAGAAGGCATAACGAAAACGTTCCCTTGGTGCGGAAACAGCTTAATTGTGTTTATGCATGAAACCGGGGACAGTGCCAGCGGAAACACTCCCCGCGAACACGAGAGAGCTTCGCCATGTATGACGTCACCATTGCCGCCGACGCGCGTTCCATCGCGCTGTCCGCTGGCACCACCGCCCCCGTCCGCTTCCACGCGATCTGGCTCAGGGACAACGCCTGGGATCCCGAGACCCGCTCGCCGGGCAATGGCCAGCGGCTGATCGCGCTCCGCGACATTCCCGCCGACACGGCGATCGCATCGGCCGAGGTCGCGGGCGACAAGCTGCGCGTGACCTTCACGCCCGAGGGCAAGACGGTCGATTACGACATCGCCTGGCTTCTTGCTCATGCCTATGACCGCGCCCATGCGCAGGGCAGGGGCCGGACCGCGCCGCGGATCGAGACCTGGGACAGCGGCCTGATGAGCGCCGTTCCGGTCGCAGACTTCGCCGTCGTGAAATCCGACCCCGCCGCCCTGCGCGGCTGGCTCGCCCAAGTCGCGCGCTATGGCTTCGGCAAGCTCACGAACGGCCCGGTTCGTGACGGCGCGCTCTTCGACGTGGTCGATCTCTTCGGCTATGTGCGCGAGACCAATTACGGCCGCCATTTCGAGGTCCGGACCGAGGTCAACCCGACCAATCTCGCCTATACCGGGCTCGGGCTGCAGGCCCATACCGACAACCCGTACCGCGATCCGGTGCCCTCGGTGCAGGTGCTCTACTGCCTCGAAAGCTCGGCTGCGGGCGGCGAGAACATGGTCGTCGACGGCTTCCGTGCGGCCGAGAGGCTGAAGGCGGAGAACCCCGACTGGTTCGACGTCCTCTCGCGCCATTGCGCCCGGTTCGAATATGCCGGCTCCGAGGGCGTCGTGCTGCGCTCGCGCCGACCGATGATCGAGCTTGCACCGGATGGCGAGCTGGTCGCGGTGCGCTTCAACAACCGCTCCACCGCCGCGATCACCGACGTGCGTTTCGACGAGATGGAAACCTATTACGCCGCCTATCGCCGCTTCGGCGAGATCATCGACGACCCGACGATGGAGGTGACCTTCCGGCTCAATCCCGGTGAGAGCTTCGTGGTGGACAACACCCGCGTCCTCCATGCCCGCAAGGGTTATTCCGGCACCGGAACCCGCTGGCTTCAGGGCTGCTACGCCGACAAGGACGGGCTCCTGTCGAAGCTCGCCGCACTCAGCGGCTCGTTCGCGGAGGCCGCCGAATGACCCGGCCGGATTTCTCCACGCTCACGCCTGCGAACATCGTCGCGTTCCTCGAGGACATCTTCGAGCGCCGCGGCGGCGAGGAGTATCTCGGCGAGCCGGTGACGATGGCCGAGCACATGCTGCAGGGCGCAACGATCGCCGAGGAGAACGGCCAGGACGAGATCATCATCGTCTCCGCACTCCTTCACGATATCGGCCATTTCACCAGCGAATTCGGTACCTTCACGATGGAGGACACCGAGGACCGCTACCACGAGGAGGCCGGCGCGAAGGTGCTGGAGCAGTTCTTCCCGACCGTCGTGACCGATTGCGTCCGCTACCACGTCGCCGCCAAGCGCTATCTCTGCGCGACGAAGCCGGAGTATTTCAAGCGCCTGTCGGAGGCCTCAATCCACTCGCTGAACCTTCAGGGCGGCCCGATGAGCCCCGAGGAGGTCGCCGAGTTCGAGAAGAACCCGAACCTGAAGCAGATCATCCAGGTCCGCTATCTCGACGAGGCGGGCAAGCGGGCGGACATGGCGACGCCGCCCTTCCGTCACTTCGCGCCGATGGTGCAGCGCATCGTCGATGCCCATTGCGGAGCCGGGGCGTGAGCAAGCCCGAGTACATCTTCGAAGCGTCGAGCAAGCCCTCGCTGCCCTGGCACGAAGTGCCGCTCATCCGGGCGACCGACGTCTCGCTCAGGGGCTACGGCTGCCTCGTCGATGATCCCGACGATTTCGAGATCGGGATCACCCGCTGGCCGCAGCAGGGCTGGCGGCCGATCGACGAGGGCACCGGCGACGAGGGCGGGTATGTCGAGGGCACGTTCAGATGCGACTGGCGGGGCGACGTGCTCTACGGCGAGAACGAGGCCGTGAACGGGCACTACGTCCTCGGCTGGTCGGCCGATCCGCAACAGGCGCGGACCGACCGGCGGACGGCCGCGCGGGACCAGGTGCTGCTGTGGCACATGAACTACCATCCCGACGGCGGGCAGCTCTTCTATCCCCTGGACCGCAAGCCGTTCATCGTGCCCGCGGCCTTGCCCGGCGACAACCTCTCGCCCGAGAAGGTCGTCGCCTTCTGGGGCGACGGCTCCAAGGGCATCTACATCCATGCCGGCATCTGGCACGAAGGCGTGTTTCCGGTGGAGGACGAGCAGCGATTCCTCGACCGGCAGGGGCGCGTCCATGCCCGTGTGAGCGCCGATATCGGCCGGGAGTTCGGCGTCTATCTTTGCTGCCCGCTTCGAGCCGACAGGGTCCGGGATCTCTGACATCATGGACAGCGTCTGCCTCTCCCTCATGGATAGAATGGGCTTCGCGACCGCGAGCCTGTTGGGATTGCGGATCCCGGTTCGGCGCACCACACGTCGATGACCGCCCGCTGTGCACCGTCGGGCCGGCGCGGCTTCCCTCCGGCCGAGCACCGCGATAGGTTGCGCCCGCGCCGATGCGGCGCGACGGCCCGAGCCTGCGGCCGTGGCATTTTCCAGGGCACACCGTTCGAGCGGCGGTCCCACAGCGAAGCGGATGGACGGCGATGACCCCTGCGGCCCGGATCGGCGCGGCGATCGAGATCCTCGACCGCATCCTTGGCGGTGCGGCGGCCGAGCAGGCGCTGACGGGCTGGGCGCGGGCGAACCGTTTCGCCGGTTCCGGTGACCGTGCTGCCATCCGCGATCAGGTTTTCGACGCGCTGCGTTGCCGGCGGTCTTTCGTGGCCCTGTCCGGGGGTGCCGAAAGCGGCCGGGCGCTGATGATCGGCGCGCTCAGGGCCGAGGGACGACCGGTCGGTGAAGTGTTCTCCGGCGACGGCTACGCACCGGCTCCGCTCAGTGCGGAGGAAGCGGCCAACCTCGCCTCGGCCCCATCCTACGAAGCACTGGCGGAGCTCGTGGCACTCGACTGCCCGGACTGGCTCGCGCCCGCGCTCCGCGATGCGCTCGGCGAGGATTTCGCGCAAGTGATGCAAGCGATGCGCCACCGCGCGCCTGTGATCCTCCGCGCCAACGCGGCCCGCGGCAGCCGCGCCGAGATTCGTGAGGCTCTGGCACGCGAAGGGATCGAGAGTATCCCGCATCCGCTTGCGAACCATGCGCTGAAAGTGACTGGAAACGCGCAGAAAATCCGCAATTCAGGTGCCTATTCCGACGGCCTTGTGGAATTACAGGACGCGGCCCCGCAAGCGGCCGTCGAGGCGCTTCCGCTCAAGCCGGGGATGCGCGTTCTCGACTTCTGCGCCGGCGGTGGCGGCAAGTCGCTCGCGATGGCGGCGCGCAATCGCGGGCACTACGTCGCCCATGACGCCGCCCCCTCCCGGATGCGGGATCTGCCGGTGCGCGCCCGCCGCGCCGGTGCGAGGATCGAGATCCGCGACAGCGCGCAGCTCGCGACCGGCGCGTTCGACCTCGTGCTGATCGACGTGCCTTGCAGCGGCAGTGGAACCTGGCGCCGGGCGCCTGAGGCGAAGTGGACGCTTGGGCCGGATCGGCTTGCGGAGCTTGTCGGCCTTCAGGCCCGGATATTCGACACCGCCGCCCGCCATGTCGCGCCCGGCGGATCGCTGGCCTACATGACCTGCTCGTTGCTGGGCGCAGAGAACCGGGCGCAGGTCGCCGCATTCCTCGCCCGCACGCCCGGATGGCGGCTGGTCACGAACCGTCTCTATTCGCCACTCGACGACAGCGACGGGTTTTTCGGCGCCTTGCTAATGCGCGACTGAGGGCAACAAAACACACTTAATGGTTGTGTTTTGTGCCGATTAATTGCGACTTAAGCATTTCTGACCTCAATTGCGGGAACCGAATCTGAAAGGAGTCACGCTTGTGTCGCATCGGGCGCTCTCTCCGCATCCGCTGACCCGCACGGCGCTGCGGCTTGCGCCGCGCAACGCGTATCTTGTCGCCGCTGCCGCACTGTCGTCCGTCATCGCCTGGCTCGTCGCCGATCACGTCGCGGGCATCGCCGTCATTTCCGCCGCAGGCGCTTTCGCCGCGCTTTCCGCCCTGATCGGCGGCCTTGCGCTGCGTCACGGCCATGCCCGGTCTGACCTGCATCAGCAGATCGCCGATTTCATTGCCAACGACGCCTCGCCAAGCTTCACCACCGACGGCGACGGCGAGATCGGCACGCAGAACGGTGCCGCGCTGGAGCGGTTCGGTAGCCGCGGCGGCCAGTCCTTGACCCGAACCCTCGGCGAGGTCATCGCAAACCCCGCCGCGCTCCTGCACCGGATGCAGAACCGGGCCGAGGCTCTCGGTTCGGCGCGCGAGGATCTGGTGACCCGGCGGGGGCATGTGCGTCTCGCCGTACATCGGATCGGCGAGGGGGCGTTCCTGTGGCGGCTCGAAGACATGGCCGAGCGATTGGTCGGCGGTCGGGGTGCGGAAACGATCAGCCTGCCGATGATGACGGTATCGAAGAGCGGGACGGTTCTTTTCATGAACGACGCGCTGCGGCGGCTGCTCGGTGACAGGGTCAAGACGATCGACAGGATCTTCAGCGACCTGCCCGTGCGCCCGGGTCAGGAGCATGTGGTCGCCGGCGCCGAAGGCCCGATCCGCGCGGTCGCCGCGCAGATCGAGAGCGCCGGGGGGCGGCGCGAGATCTACCTGCTTCCGGCGTCGGACGGGACCCCGTCGTTAACCAGTGATCCGACGGCCTTCGAGACCGTCCCGGTCGCGCTCCTGCGTTTGAGCGCGGCGGGGGAATTGCGAGAGGCCAACCGGGAAGCCCGCGATCTCCTGGGCGAGATCGCGCCGGGAACCGGATTTGCCGCTCTGCTTGAAGGACTGGGACGCCCCGTCGACGACTGGCTCGCCGACGCTCTGGCGGGGCGCGCCGACCGGCGACCGGAGGTCTTGCGCGTGCGGAATGCCGACGCTGATGTCTACCTGCAAGTGACGCTCACGCGGAACATCGAGGACGGACGCCCGGCGCTGGTGGCGGTGCTGTCGGACGCTACACAGTTGAAGACGCTTGAGGCACAATTTGTCCAAAGCCAGAAGATGCAGGCGATCGGCCAGCTCGCAGGCGGCGTGGCGCATGATTTCAACAACCTGCTGACGGCGATATCGGGGCATTGCGACCTGCTGCTTCTGCGCCACGATCGGAGCGACCCCGACTATGCGGATCTGGTTCAGATCAATCAGAACGCGAACCGCGCGGCGAGTCTCGTCGGTCAGCTTCTCGCTTTTTCCCGCAAGCAGACACTTAAGCCGCAGGTGATCGACCTGCGCGACGCATTGTCCGACCTCGCGCATCTGCTCAACCGTCTTGTCGGCGAGCGGATCCACCTGAGCCTGATTCACGACCCATCGTTGAGTACGATCCGTGCGGACAAGCGGCAGCTTGAGCAAGTGATCATGAACCTTGTCGTGAACGCCCGGGACGCGATGCCGGACGGCGGCGAGATCCGGATTGAAACCGAGATGCAGACGATCATCGATGAGTTCCAGCGGGACCGCGCCACCATTCCTCCGGGCGACTACGTCGCGGTGCGGGTGACCGACGCCGGTGTCGGGATCGCCCCCGACAAGCTGCAGAAGATCTTCGAGCCTTTCTACACGACGAAACGGCAGGGCGAAGGAACCGGTCTAGGTCTCTCTACAGCCTATGGAATCGTCAAGCAGACCGGAGGATACATTTTCTGCGACAGCGTGGTGGGGCAGGGTTCGACGTTCACGCTCTACTTTCCTGCTCACGAGGCAGAGGAGGTGGAGGTTGCGGCGACGGAACTGACACCCACTCCACGTCGCCGTTCGCAATCGGGGGAAGGTGTCGTTCTCCTGGTGGAGGATGAAGCGCCCGTGCGCGCGTTTGCCAGCCGGGCACTTCGGATGCGTGGCTATACCGTGATCGAGGCAGAGAGCGCTGAAGACGCCCTCAAAACGCTCGAGGATGAAACGCTCGCAGTCGATGTCTTTGTTACGGACGTGATCATGCCGGGTTTGGATGGTCCGACATGGGTAAGGGAGGCTCTGAAGGCGCGACCGAACACACGGGTCGTGTTCGTTTCCGGCTACTCGGAAGAGAGCCTGACCGAAACAAGGGAGCGAATTCCGAACTCGGTGTTCCTACCGAAGCCGTTTTCCTTGAGCGAATTGACGGCAATTGTTCAATACCAAGTTCTGTAATCCGCAACTGCGCATATGTCCACGTTTGGGTCAGGACCCATTGATCTTGGATCTGCGACATGATTCAGCCTCCGCAGGGACACTGACCGATGGGCGACGATGAAGCCGACGCCGCGTGCGCTCTACATCGAGCTTCGCCGCCGCTTCAACGGCGCGAACAACGGCGACATCTTCCTCTCTGTGCGGGACGCGGCACGGGCGCTCAACGTGAGCAAGGACACGGCGCACACAGCGTTTCGAGACCTTGTCGAGCGCGGCTTCATCCGGTTGACGGAGGGCGGGCATCTTGGCCCGTCCGGAATCGGCAAGGCGGCGAAGTGGGCGTTGGAGGAGGAACCGACGCGGGATGGCAAACCCGCGACCAAATCGTTCATGCGCTGGCAGGAGGAAAAACAGAACCCCGTCCGAAAATCTCGCACGCCCCGTCCTGAAAATTCGGACGGTACCGGCGTCAACGGGGCTTCTGGTGCTTCAACCGTCCGAGATTTCCGCACGCTTTCGGCCAATTCGGCCGCGAGCCTGTCCGGATAGTTGGGACATATCTACATCTAGCCATAGGCAGAGCGGGCGAGGTTCAATGCAAAGGCGAGGCACGCATGACAGGCGATGACTTGAAACGGGAACGGCTCGAACGTGGGTGGAGCCAGCGCGACCTGGCCCGCCGCGCCGGGCTGCATCATCGCTCGGTGCAGTATTGGGAAGGGCAAGCGGAAATCGATCCACTCGCCCATGCCGTCCAGGCAATCGCGCGGGCGTTCGGCTGGCGCATTTCCCCGCACCACTACGCACGCGTGCGATATGGGGTCTTAGACCGCGAGCCGGAGCTTGCCGCCATAGACCGTTATTTCGCGGGGGCGTTGCGGCGACGGCTGCGCCGCATGGTCAACCGCCGCGTCATCTGCGGCGCCAAGACGCGCAAAGGCACGCCGTGCCGGGCGAAGTCTGAGCCGGGCCGGAAGCGATGCCGGTTCCACGGGGGCAAGAGCACGGGGCCGAGACCATCGAAGGGGGTGGCCCGGATTGCCGAGGCCCAACGATTGCGCTGGGCGCGATGGCGGGCCGAGCGGGCAGCACCAGAATAATGGCCATGTTTCGAAACCTGTTGGTCCGCTTCGAGCCCGGAGCGGACGTTTCATCGGACACATGATCTCTGGAAGTGCGATTACCGGTTTTCGACCGCGTCATTGACCACGCCGAGCTCAGAGCAACCGAGTCGGCTGTTCTCTCTAACTGCCGCCCGCGAGCAGCCAAGTTCGCGCCTTTTCGTCGGGCACAAGTTCAGCAAGGCGTGTATTGAAAAGGTCGATCTCTGCTGGCGAGAGCTGGCCTTCCCACTTGCCAGAGCTACCGGAGTCGAAAAATCCGGCGTCGGATTTCCAGTAGCCGGTTCCGCCCACGGGAGCATAGTCGACTGCTCTAGCCTTCATGGCCCCGAAAACCGTGGCTGCTGCGACCTGATCAATCAATTCTGCGCTGGCCTCAATGCCAGCAGCCTTGGCCAGATGTTGCACAGTGCGGTGACCGTCGCGCAACATGTCCGAATAGTGAAAGACGTCCAGGTTTGGATAGCGTCCTGAAAGGACCGTTTCGGAATAGTGCAGCGTCAAGGACGCCAATGTGTCTTTGTCAAAATCGTCCGGGTCCACTGGATCATTGATAAACCGACAGATGGAATCCGGGACAGGCAAGCTCATCGGGTGATCCGGCGTGACAACTCTTTTGTTGGCTTCGTGTTTGCGTAGGGAAAAGAAGACATCCAGTGGGTGTCGGTATACAGCAATGACTTTTACACCCTCCCAGATCGGAAACCCATCTGCCGGTGTATGCGTCTTCACCACCCGCCGCTGCTTTTGTGCCGCCAGCGTCGTCGCCACTTCATCGGCGGAAACCCCAAGGTCCGCGTCAACCCACGGAGACAGCACCGGTACCTTGTCCGGCAGATCCGCACTGCCATTGACAAGCATCGCAAGCATGGTTTGTGTCCAGGTCGTTCCACACTTGGGCGGCGTGCAGACAAGGATGTCGCCTTTTCTTGGGCTCCAGGTCGTCCAACGCAAAGGATCGGTGGTCGAACCACGATATTCCCGACCCGCGGGTGCAAGGACTGAAGCAGGATCATCCATGGGCCAACGATTTCACGGCCTGGCATATCTGGCAAGTCCGGCTGCTTCATTTGACCCCGAGCGCCCATGCCGCCCGTGCGTGGTTGGACCATCATGGCGAGGTTCCGTGCAGACCTGGACCGTCAAGGTCCGCTTTGTCCGCAAGGCTGACGGGCACGGTTTGCAGGCATGGCCAAAACAATCAGAGGAAATCAGTGGCGGGGTGACTATGGACTACCGGGGGTGGGGTCAATCCCTGTGACCTGCTGGCTTGGGACCGGTGCGGGAATTGGGCGAGCATAACCCGCAACATTTTATCGCCGCGTCCAAGGTCATGCGGAATTAAAATGGCGGTCAAAATGGCGGATTGAATGCAGCCGGTCAGGGGCAATTCATTGAATTTAATAGAGATATTTAGGTGATATGGCGGAGAGACAGGGATTCGAACCCTGGGTGGGCTCACACCCACAACGGTTTTCGAGACCGCCCCGTTCGACCGCTCCGGCACCTCTCCGCATCGGGGGTCGTCGTGGAGGCGGGATTTATCTGTCGGCGACGACATGCGCAACCCGTTTTTTTCAGTCGAGCCAAGATGCCGCGTCGCCATCAAAAGTTCTGCTGCTACCGCTTGGCAGCGCAACGCATCGCGACTAGGTGTTGTCCATTGCCCGACCAAGGTACCGCCATGCTCCGCCGCCTTCTCGCACCGATTCTGTCCGTCGCATTGCTTGCCGCTCCGGCGGTCGCGTCGGAGGGAGACGCCGCCTCCCTCGAGGAGGTGCTGCGACTCACCGAGGTCTTCGCGGTGATGAGCGACGAAGGCCACGCCTACGGCCGGCACCTCGAGGAGGATATGTTCCCCGGATCCGGCGGCCGGCAATGGGCGGACGCGGTCGAAAACATATACGCGCCCGATCGCATGCTCCCCGACTTCAACGCCGCCTTCGAAGCCGAGCTGACGCGCCAGCCGGTCGACATCGCCGCAATGCTGGACTTCTTCTCCTCCGATCTCGGGCGCCGGGTGACAACGCTCGAGATCTCGGCGCGCCGGGCGCTGCTCGATGAGGCGGTCGAGGATGCGAGTCGCCTCAAGCTCGAGGAGATGCGCGCGGAGCGCGATCCGCGGCTGTCGCTCGTCGAGGAGTTCGTCGAGGTCAACGACCTCGTGGAGACTAATGTCTCCGGGGGGCTGAACGCGAACTTCGCCTTCTACCGCGGGCTTGGCGATGCTGGCGCGCTCGGTGCCGAGATGGGCGAGGCCGAGATCATCTCGGAGGTCTGGGCTCAGGAAGACGCGATCCGGGAGGAGACGGACGTCTGGATCCACTCTTATCTCGCGATGGCTTATGCGCCGCTCTCGGATGCAGAGATGGCCGACTATATCGCGTTCTCGCGCAGTAAGCCCGGGCAGGATCTGAACCGGGCGCTGTTCGCCGGATACAACGCCGTCTTCGTCGACGTCTCGCGCCAGCTCGGCCAGGCGGCGGGTGCGGTTCTGGCCGGCCAGGACCTCTGAGCGCCGGGGGCGCGGGGCTTTGTGTCCCGCCGCGTTCTTCGCTAGCATCGCGCGGGAGCAGGAGGCAGGCGGCGGCATGCAGGGCAGGGACCCGGATCGGGTGAGGCGGCGGCGGGTGTTCTATGTACCCGGCTATGATCCCTTTCATCCCCGGCGCTACCGAGAGCTCTACCGGACCGAGAGCGCGGCCCAGGCGGCGATCAGCGGTTACGACATCGCGCTGGCGGGGAAAGCCGGGCAAGGACACGGCTGGAAGGTCGCGGCGACGACCGAGGGTCACGAGGTCGCGGCGGAGATCGAGGTTCTGGTCTGGTCCGACATCGTGCGCGAGTCGATGAGCCACGGAATCCTCGCGACCTATCTTCAACTGGCGCGGACGGTCCGGGCCTATGTCGGCTCCGGCGCCATCTTTCGCCTCGTGCGGCTGAGGAAGGGTCCGAGCATCGCGGCGCTCTTCCCGGTGGTGGCGCTTCTCGCGCAGCTCGCGCTCGCGCTCCTCGCCGGTTGGGGCGGCGCCTGGCTCTGCGCGACGGTTTTCGCGGCGGCCGGGCTGCCTGCCAGCATCGGCTGGCTCGCCATGCCGGTGCTCGTCTGGGCAGTGCTCTGGCGCTTTCGCAAGGCGGACGGGCGAATCTACGCATATTACCTGATGCACGACTACGCGTTCACCGCGCAGGACGGCGGAGCGGTGCCCGAGGCGCTGGAAGTCAGGCTCGCGGAGTTCGGCGAACGCATCTCTGCGGCACTTGCCGAGGACTGGGACGAGGTGTTGGTCGTCGGGCATTCCTCGGGCGCGCATCTCGCGGTCTCGGTCCTTGCCGACGTTATCCGGGCGGGCAGGGTGGCCGCGAACGGCCCGGCGCTCGGCTTCCTGTCGCTCGGTCATGTCGTGCCGATGGCGGCCTTCCTCCCACGCGCGCGGCGGCTGCGCGGCGATCTCGCCTTTCTCTCGGCCCGCGACGAGCTGACCTGGGTCGACGTCACTGCACCCGGCGACGGCTGCGCCTTCGCGCTCTGCGATCCGGTTAGCGTCTGCGGCGTGGCCCCGGAGGGCAAACGCTGGCCGCTGGTGATCTCGGCCGCCTTCACCCAGACCTTGAGCCCCGAGCGCTGGCGGGCGCTGCGCTGGCGCTTCTTCCGGCTGCATTTCCAGTATCTCTGCGCCTTCGACCGGCCGGGCGACTACGATTATTTCCAGATCACCGCGGGTCCAAGAACGCTAGCCGCCCGGTTCCGGAACCGGACACCCTCGAAAAGCCGGATCGAGGTGCCGCTCAACCGCTTCCGGGACGTCGCATGATCCCGCCGAAACCTGTTGCGCGCCCCGACAAGGTCTCGCTCTGGCGCTACCTGCGGCTCTTTCGCGCCGATATCCTCTCGGCCCAGCCGGCGCGGCTCTACCGTGCCTGGATGGCCGAGTTCCGTACCCCTTTCTTCCGCTCGTATCTGTGCAACGATCCCGCCCTCGTCGATCTGGTGCTGAAGGAACGGCCGGGCGACTTCCCGAAATCCGACCGGGTGCGCGAGGGGCTTGCGCCGCTCCTCGGCCGCTCGGTCTTTGTCACAAACGGCGCTGAGTGGGAGGCGCAGCGGCGGATCATCGACCCCGCCTTCGAGCGTGGTCGCCTGAAGGAGACGTTCCCGGCCATGCACGCGGCGGCACTCGCGGCACGGGACCGTCTCATCGCCCGCGCAGGAACGGAGGTCGAGATCGAGGAGGAGATGAGCCATGCCGCCGCCGACGTGATCTTCCGCACGCTCTTCTCGATCCCGATCGAGAACCGGCTCGCCGCCGAGGTCTTTCGCGAGTTCCGCGGCTACCAGCGGGCCCAGCCGCTGTTGAACCTTGCCGCTTTCCTGCCGCTGCCTGCATTGCTGCCGCGCTTTCACGGGGGCCGGACGCGGGCCTCCGCGCGGGCGATCCGCCGGCTCATCACGCGCCTCACCGAGGAGCGGATGGCCGCGATCCGCGCCGGAGAGGCGCCGGATGATCTCGCCACCAAGATCATGACCACGCCGGACCCGGAGACCGGTGCCTGTTTCGATACCGCCGAAATGGTCGATCAGGTCGCGATCTTCTTTCTCGCGGGCCACGAGACCTCGGCGTCCGCACTGGCATGGGCGCTCTACCTGCTCGCGGTATGCCCCGATGCCCAGGACCGGGTCGCGGCGGAGGCGGCAGCGGTTGGCGATCAGCAAGACTTTTCAATGCTGTCTGGCCTGTCCTTCACGCGGGACGTGTTCCGCGAGGCGCTGCGGCTCTATCCGCCCGTGCCGATGATGGTGCGCGAGAATCGCTGCCCCGAGCGGTTTCGCGACCGCCCGCTCGCACCCGGCGCGCAGATCGTCCTGTCGCCCTGGCATCTGCACCGGCACGAGCGGATCTGGGACCAGCCGGACAAGTTCGATCCGTATCGCTGGCAAAGCCGGGCGGGGCGCGACGCGGCGCGCGACGGGTATCTGCCGTTCTCGGCCGGGCCGCGTGTCTGCCCCGGGGCCGGCTTCGCAATGGTGGAAGGCCCGCTCATTCTCGCGCTGCTGGTAAAGCACGTGCGCTTCGCCCCGGTCGAGGGAGCAGAACCGGTTCCGGTCGCGCATTTGACCGTGCGGTCGCGGAACGGCATCCGGATTCGCGTTGCCCGGCGTGACGCTACGTCATGATTTGTGAAGAATCTGAAACAATCCTGTAATACAGCCTTGAATTGATCGACCAGGCTTTTTTGGTGCAATTTGGGCGAACCAATCGGTGATTCGTGTGCGCGTTGTGAGTTTACGGCCGAATCCCGCTCGTTTTGGCCGTTTCCGAAACATTGAATGACGTCGGCTGAAATCTGCCAGTTCGGCCGAGAATCCTTTGGGGGAAACCGTGACCAAGAAGTCTTTGGCCGCGTCGATGGTCGCCGCGCCCGGGCGTTTGCGCATAGCCGTTCCGGCCTGGCGTCTGATCGGCATTCATTACCGGCCGGACGTCGAACCCGTGCCGGCGGCGGTATCGCGCGAGGAGATGCAGGATCTGTTCGGTGGCGAGCTCAAGGCGAGAAATACGCGCGCGGCGAATCTGACCGCGGGTGAGGAAGAGGAACAGCACCTCGCGGATCGGCTACGCGATGCGCTCTATCCCTGCTCAGCCGGTTGACCTCAGCACGCCCGACGGGCGTCGAGCCGCTCCTGCAGGGCGGCAAGCACGAACAGCCGGATTGCCGTAGCGAGCCCCGTGTCTATGCCGCGGCCTGCGTCGATTTCCGCCGCGAGCGCGTTTACCGGCACACCGCGATCATCGGCAATTCGGCGGAAAGCCAGCCAGAACTCGTCCTCCAGCGACACGCTGGTGCGGTGACCGTTCAGCGTCAGCGAGCGTTTGACCGGACGGCTCACTCGTCCGGTCTCTCGCGGCGAAGGGCGTCAAGTTCGGCGCGGGCCTTGTCGGCCTCGGCCTTTTCGCGCTGCTTCTGAGCCTTGGTGCGGCCGAAACGGACGGCGTTCTCGTCTCCCTCCGCACGGGCCCGAGCCCGGTCCCGGGTCTTGCGCGCGTTGCGGAGGTTGACGATCTCGGCCATCGGTCTCAGTCCTCCGGGCCGACCATGTTCTCGGGGCGCACGATGCGGTCGAAGGTCTCACCGTCGACGAAGCCGAGGTTGATCGCCTCCTCGCGCAGCGTGGTGCCGTTCTTGTGGGCGGTCTTGGCGACCTTGGTGGCCGCGTCGTAGCCGATCGTCGGCGCGAGCGCGGTGACCAGCATCAGGCTTTCCTTCATCAGCCGGTCGATGCGCGCGATGTTGGCCTCGGTGCCGACCACCATGTTGTCGGTGAAGCTCGACGCCGCATCGCCCAGAAGCTGCATCGACTGGAGCACGTTGTAGCTCATCATCGGGTTGTAGACGTTGAGCTCGAAATGGCCCTGCGAGCCCGCGAAGCCCACCGCGGCGTCGTTGCCCATGACATGGGCGCAGACCATCGTCAGCGCCTCGGCCTGGGTCGGGTTGACCTTGCCCGGCATGATCGAGGAGCCCGGCTCGTTCTCGGGCAGGATCAGTTCGCCGAGGCCCGAGCGCGGGCCGGAACCGAGAAGGCGCATGTCGTTGGCGATCTTGAAGAGCGAGGCGGCGACGGTCTTCAGCGCGCCCGAGAACATCACCATCGCGTCATGGGCGGCAAGCGCCTCGAACTTGTTCGGCGCGGTAACGAAGGGCAGGCCGGTGATCTCGGCGATCTTGCCGGCGATCGCCACGTCCCAGCCCTTCTTGGTGTTGAGCCCGGTGCCGACCGCGGTGCCGCCCTGTGCCAGCTCGTAGATCTCCGGCAGCACCTTCTTCACCCGCATGATGCCCTGGGCGACCTGGTGCGCGTAGCCGCCGAATTCCTGGCCGAGCGTCAGCGGCGTCGCGTCCTGGGTATGGGTGCGGCCGATCTTGATGATGTCCTTGAACTCGGCCGATTTCGCCGCGAGCGCCGCGTGGAGCTTCTCGAGCCCCGGCACGAGCACGTCGCGCGCCACCATGCCGATCGCGACATGCATCGCCGTCGGGAAGGTGTCGTTCGAGGACTGGCCCATGTTGACGTGGTCGTTCGGGTGGACCGGCTTCTTCGAGCCCATCTCGCCGCCGAGGATCTCGATCGCGCGGTTGGAGATCACCTCGTTTGCGTTCATGTTCGACTGGGTGCCCGAGCCGGTCTGCCAGACGACGAGCGGGAAGTTGTCGTCGAACCGGCCGGCGACGACCTCGGAGGCCGCCTGCACCATCGCCTTGCCGATCTCAGGCTCGATCTTGCCGGTCGCCATGTTGATCTCGGCCGCGGCCTGCTTGATCACGCCGAGCGCGCGCACGATCGCCACCGGCTGCTTTTCCCAGCCGATCGGGAAGTTCATGATCGAGCGCTGGGTCTGTGCGCCCCAGTACTTGTCGGCAGGAACTTCCAGGGGGCCGAAGCTGTCGGTCTCGGTGCGGGTTTGGGGCATAGACATGGTCCTTATGCAGAGATCGCGCACTAGCTAAGCGATTCCGCGCCGCAGGCCAAGGACGATGTCGGTAACGGTGGCGCTAAAGTCGCTTCCCGGCTACTTGCGCCATTTGTCGAGGCTCACCACCTCTGCTTCCTTGCGCGAGTCCGCCTCGTCGAGTTCGTCGTCCTCGTCTTCGTCCTCTTCGTCGTCCTCGTCGAGATCCTGGGTCTCGAAGCGCAGGCCGAACTCGACCGAAGGATCGACGAAGGTGCGGATCGCGTCGAAGGGAATGTAGAGCGGCTCGGGCGAATCGCCGAAGTTCAGCGTGATCGCGAAGCCGTCCTCGTCGACGTCGAGCCCCTCGTACCAGTGCTGCATCACCACCGTCATTTCCTCGGGATAGCGTTCGCGCAGCCAGTCGGCGAGTTCTGCCTCGGGATGCCGGGTGTCGAAGGTGATGAAGAAATGGTGCTGGCCGGGCAGCCCCTCACGCTCGACCGCCCGAAGCACCTCGAGAATCAGACCCCGCATGGCCCGATGCATGAGGTTCCCGTAGTCGATGGACTTAGACATGTGGCGCGCTTTCCGGTTCGTTTCAGCGCCAGCATAAGGGATTCGAAACGGATTGAAAGAGCCGCGCGCGCGGCTCTCTTCCCTGGCGTTCACGGCGCCAGCGACAGCACCGTCCCGAGCGCGGCCGAAATCGCGAGGACCGGCACGATTCCCCAGTGGCGGACCAGAAGAAGCCAGCCGCAGATCGCCGCGATCAGGGCCGGGACTGGCCGGAACGAGAGAATTTCGGGGAGTGGCAGCGCCAGCGGGCCGGGGGTGATCTCGGCGAAAAAGAGATGCAGCGCGAACCAAAGTGCGAGCGTGCCGATCACGCCGACGACGGCGGCGCTGACCCCCGCCAGCGCCGCGCCGAGCCGCGGGCGGGACGAGATCCATTCGATATAGGGCGCGAAGGCGAAGACCCAGAGAAAGCACGGCGTGAATGTCACCCAGAGCGCCAGTCCCGCGGCCGCGACCGCGAGGTCCGCGCCGCCGTGTGCGGCACCGGCGAGATAGGCGACGAATTCGGTGACGAGGATCAGCGGTCCCGGGGTCGTCTCGGCCAGACCGAGCGCATCCATCATCTCGGCCGTTCCGATCCAGCCGTAATCCTGCACCACGGCCTGCGTCATGTAGGCCAGCACCGCATAGGCACCACCGAAGGTCACGACCGCGAGCTTGGAGAAGAAGAGCCCGAGCGAGACCAGGAAATCCTGCCCGGCTAGCGCGAGAAGCCCGATGGGCGCCCACCAGAGCCCGAGTCCTGTCGCGAGCGTGGCGGCGAGCCGAGGATGCCGGGGCAGGGGCGCGGCTTCGGCGGCGGTGCGGGGCAGGAGCGTCGCGCCGGCGATGGCGGCGGTCGCGACGATGGCCGGGAAAGGCAGGCCCAGCGCAAAGATCGCGAGGAACGACAGCGCAGCGATCGCGCGCTCGCGCGGCCCCTTCAGCGCCCGCCGCGCGACCCGGAGAAGCGCCTCGACGACGATCACGACGACGGCCGCCTTGACGCCGACGAACAGAGCCGCAACTGCCGGCACCTGACCATAGGCGGCGTAGGCCGCCGCGAGCGCGAGGATCACCGCCGCGCCCGGGGCGACGAAGAGCAGCCCCGCGAGAAGCCCGGCGCGGACCCCGCCGATCTTCCAGCCGGCATAGGTCGCGAGCTGCATTGCCTCGGGTCCCGGCAGGAGCATGCAGAACGACAGCGCCCGCAGGTATTCCGCCTCGCCGAGCCAGCGCCGGGTCTCGACGAGTTCGCGGTGCATGAGGGCGATCTGCGCCGCCGGCCCTCCGAAGGACAGGAAACCGATCCGCGCGAAGACCCGCCAGAGCGGTTCAGTGGCGCTCACGCCCTGCGCGTCGCTGGCCAATCGTGCCCCTCCTCATACCCGTCGCGCGCCCAGCGGTAGAGCGCATCGTAGACCGTCATTCCGGCCTCCAGCTGTGCGAGGTCGTCGCGGTACTGCCGCGACAGCCCGACCGAGATCGCGAGGAGCCCGGCCGCCTGTGGCGCAAGGTCGTGCCGGTCAGTGTCGGCGCCGCGCACGACGAGCGCGAGCCGGTCGAGCGCCTCCGTATGCAGGCAGAAATCGTCGAGGAGGGCGTCGAAGCTGCACAGCTCGCCGCGATGCGAGAACGGCACGCCCTCGACGTCGTAGGGCGTGGCCCCGAAGCGGTCCGCCACGGCGGCAACCTCGGAGGGCGCGACGAAGAGGAACCGCGCCTGCGCGTCTATGAAGCGGCGGATGAGCCAGGGGCAGGCGATGCGGTCGATCTTCGGCCGGTGCCGCGTCACCCAGAGCCGCGAGCCGGGCAGGGTGGCGGCGGGGAGCATCGGCAGCCCTTCGGCCGCCCAGGCCAGCGCGCCACCTTCGAGGCTTTCGGCGGCGACGCCGTGGCAGCGCAGGAGCGCCGCCGCGCCTTCGGAGAGCTTCTGGCCCTTCTGGCAGATCGCGACGGCGCGTTTGCCGGTCAGCCCGCCGGCAAGCTCTTCGATGCGGTCGAAGGCATGGCGGAACGCGCCCGGGATCAGCCGCGGATCGGCGGAAAAATCGGACTCCGTCCGGATGTCGATCAGGACGGGGCAGTCGGGGGTGCCGACGAGGCGGGCGAGCTGGCTGGGGGAGATCGAAGAGAAGCCAGGCATAGGGCATCCTTTCTGTTACTTAACGAAGGATGCGACGCTTGGGCCTTGGCCTCACGGGGCGCGGTCGCGATGCCCCATGCGGCAAGAATCGCATTCGCGGCCGGGTTCGTCAAGAGTTCAGCCGAGCGGCTTGGCGATCTCGCGCAGGATCTTGGCGCGGATCGCGCGGGGGTAGTCCGACAGGCCCCGCGCGGTAATCACGAAACCGTTCCGGGTGATGACGAAGCGGCGGTAGAACTCCGTGATCGGGTTCGCACGGCCGACATCCTCGATCGCGATGGCGTTGATCTCGATCCCGGCGCGCTCGGCCGCGCCGCGTTCCGGGGCAAGCGGAAAGCCCGCGTTCTGAGGCCCGTCGCCCGAGATGTCGATGACCTTGCGGCGGCAATCGGATACGGCGGCGAACTGCCCGGCCGAATAGGCGATCGCTTCGCCGACGGCGGTGTCCGAGCCGGAGTAGGCCCGTGCGAGCCTTTCCGCCCGGATGGCGAAGTCATTGGTATCCTTCGGGGCAAGCATCCGCCGCCACGGCAGTACTTGGGTTTGCTGTGCGGTGCCCGACCACTGCACGACAGACAGCGCGACTTGGCCGAGTAGCAGCGCATCGGCCACCTCCGGATCGCGCAATGCGTCGGCGATCCCCTGGACCTGAAGCCGGTATTCTCCACGGTCAATCGACCCCGAGACATCGACCGACAGCAGGAGCGCCACGTCGCAGGCCGAGGCGATGGCGGGCCGAAACACCGCCATGACCAGACATCCGATGTAAACAGCCCATGCAGCCTTCATGGAGGCGATGATCCCCCGGCCGAAGCCGCCCGGCAAGCCCCGCTGGAATCCTGGGGATCAGCCGAGCCGTTCCCCTGACAGGAGTAGCAGGAAGGCGTCCTTCGGCAGGAGGCCGGCCTGTTCGAAGAACGTGATGAAATCGAAGCAGTTATAGGCCTCGGTGATGTGGCCGTCTTCGATCCGAACCATCACCTGACCGCTGGCGCGGATCGGGTCCATGCCGTGGGCCGTGACGGCGCGGACCGTGATCTGTGCCCAGAGCCATTCGCCGGTCTCGATACTGCGGTCGATGTCGATCGCAAGGTCGCGCACGAGCGACAGCAGCGCCGGCACCAGCGCCCTGAAATCCTCGACTCCGACCTGGCCGTCGGGGAGGATCCCGTCGGCTCCCGCACGGGGCGCGAAATAGCGGTCGATCGCGTTCAGGTCGGCCTCGATCCAGACCCGATGATACCAGTCGCGCAGAAATTCCAGTTTCGTCACTGCCGGACACTCCGTCCTTTGCCGGGATATGGCGGTCGAGACGAGCCTACCTCCGAGGTCTTGACGAAGCGTTAAGGGAAAAGTGCAGGCTTCTGTTGCCAGGTGCCTGCGAACCCCGCCTTACGCTGCTAGGCGCAAGGGCTTAAGTTTCGGTCTTCGAGCTGCTTAAGCAGCCAGAGCGACCGGAGCACGGTTGTCGTTGGCAACTGTACTTTTCGGACCGATAACGGTGGTACCTCACCGGGACAAAGCAAACCCCTTTAGACGTTCGTCGATCCTGTTTCGGCCCCTGATGCCCCCAACGAGGGATTTGGTGGAGCCGCCGGGTACCGCCCCCGGGTCCGATCCGCTTATTACGAGCGCGTTTATGTCCATAGTCCGGGAAGTCCCGAACGGGCCCAATATAGGGATGGGCAGCGGCGCGCGCAAGGCTCCAAAACGTAATGCCATTGCCTTCACAATGAGATGCATCTGATTGAATTAACAATATAATATGAGATCTCAGCGCGTTTCATTGCAGTAGTGTCGGTGTACGGCGGTGACGCCCGCCGACGGTTGCGCAGGAACCGGGTCGACTTCCGTGTCCCGATGGCAACCATTCAGGGAGCAATCCGGGAGCTCGAAATGACCAGACCTGTATCTCCGACCCTGCAGGTGACGTCCGGCGCGATGCTGGTCGCGCTCGCCATGGTCTGGGGCGGGTCCTTCTTCTTCGCCGAGATCGCCTTGAGAGAACTGCCGCCGCTGACAATCACGCTGCATCGCGTCTTCTGGGCGGTGCCGGTCCTTCTCGCGGCGGTGCTGGGCAATGGGATCGAGATACCCAGATCCGCCCGGGTCTGGCTGGCCTACCTCGTCATGGGAGCTCTGAACAATGCGATTCCCTTCTCGCTCATCTTCTTGGGGGCAAACCCATATCGAGAGCGGCCTCGCCTCGATCCTGAACGCCACCACGGCGGTATTCGGAGCGGTGGTGGCGGGCCTCCTTCTGGCCGATGAACCGCTGACGGCGCGCAAGATCGCCGGTGCCGGCCTCGGCGTCCTCGGCGTGGCGGTCATCATGGGGCGCGACGCGTTGATGACGCTCGACCCGCGCAGCCTTTCGCAACTGGCCGTGATCGGCGCGGCGCTGTCCTATTCCCTTGCGAGCGTCTGGGCCAAGCGGATGCTGTCGGGACAGCCGCCGATCATGAATGCGCTCGGGATGCTGGTCGGCAGCACAGTGCTGATGCTGCCGGTCGTGGTCGCTGTCGACGGGCCGCCCGCACTTGCGTTGCAGACGACCACCTTGGGGGCGCTGGTCGCGCTTTCGGTGATGTCCACCGCGCTCGCCTATCTGCTCTATTTCGCGATCCTCGCACGGGCGGGGGCGGCGAACCTCTTGCTGGTCACGCTGCTCATTCCGCCCTTCGCGATCGGGCTTGGTGCCGCGTTCCTCGGGGAGAGGCTCGGGGCGGAAGTATGGCCTGGCGCCCTCTGCATCGCACTCGGCCTCGCGGTGACAGATGGCCGGCCGCTGCGCTGGCTCACCGCCATGGGCGGCCGCGCGCCTCAATGAAAACGGCGCCGGAGATCCGGCGCCGTCATGGTGCATGCGTCGAGCGTGGTTATTCCGCCGGATTCTCGATCCGCTCGGCATGCTTCTCGCGCAGCCCGTCGCGGTAGAGCGCCTTGACCAGCGAAGCGCACATCAGGCCCATGACCATGGTGAACGGAAGCGCGCCAATGATCATCGCGCTCTTCAGCGCCTCCATCGGGTCGGCGCCCGCGCCGTTCTTGCCGGCGATCAGCAGCGTGCCGATGACCAGCGTCAGGATCACGCCCCAGACGATACGGTGCTTGATGCCGGTTTCCTGCTCGCCGCCCGACATGATCGTATTCATCACGAGGATGCCGGAGTCCGCCGAGGTCACGAGGAAGGTCAGGATCAGCACGACGCACATCACGGTGATGACGTTCAGGAACGTCCCCGAGAGCATGTGGCCGAGCGTCACGAAGAGCTTCGCGGTGTTCGAGGCCGCGAGGATCGAGCCTTGCGCCACGCCCGACAGTTCGAGGTCGATCGCGGTTCCGCCGAGGATGGTCATCCAGGCGAAGCAGACGAGCGCGGGCGCGAAGATGCAGCCGACGATGAACTCGCGCACGGTCCGGCCGCGCGAGATGCGGGCGAGGAAGAGGCCGACGAAGGGCGAGAACGCGATCCACCAGGCCCAGTAGAAGGTCGTCCAGCCGGCTTGCCAGCCGAAGAGCCGGCCTTCGGTCCCGGCCGCATAGGCGGCTTCCTGCGTTGCGGCCGGAAGTGCCGCCGCGGCGCCGGTCAGATCGCCCTTGAAGCCGTCGAGCGAGCCCCAGGCATTGGTCGCGCCGGCATAGAGGTCGCCCGCCAGCGGCGCGGCCTCGGCCGGGAGTTTCGCGGCGAATTCTGCTTCGGAGAGCGGCAGATGCGGGCCGAAGCTGAGTTGGGCGAAGTGCTGGATGTAGTCGATGAAGGCCGCGCCGTATGTCGTCATCGCGAAGGCGAAGGAGCCGAAGGCGACGAAGACCAGCAGCAGCAGGATCGACAGGACGAGGTTGAGGTTCGAGAGGTACTTGACCCCACGCCCGACGCCCGAGACCGCCGACAGGACGGACATGGCCATGATCACAACGAGCCCGGCGATGAGCCCGACGGTGCCGGGGGCAGGGGTCTCGCCGCCCATGTCCATCATCCACTCCATGCCGGTGATCGCGTACATGCCGTCGATGAACTGGCTGACGCCGAAGCCGATCGTCACGGAGACGCCGAGAATGGTCGCCACGACGCCGAGCACGTCGACGAGATGGCCGAAGATGCCGTTCACGAACCGCCCGAACAGCGGCGTCAGCGCCGAGCGGATCGTCAGCGGCATGTCACGCGTATAGGCGTAGTAGGCAAGGCTGAGCCCGGTGACGACATAGATCGCCCAGGCATGGAAGCCGTAGTGCAGGAAGGTGTAGCGGTAACCCGATTCCAGCGCCTCGGGCGTGTTGCCCGCGACCGCGCCCGCGACGACGAGGGGGTTGGAGCCCCAGAGGCCGAGCGGCTCGGCGGTGGCGAAGACCATGAGGCCGACGCCGAGACCGGCGCCGAACATCATCGAGAACCAGGAAAAATCGGAGAACTCCGGCTTCTCACCGGCCTTGCCCATCACCCGCCGCCCGGTCCGCGGCAGGACCGCGATGACGAGAAGGAAGAAGGCGAAGAAGCCGACGATGAGGATGTAGAAGGCGTTGAAATCCTCTAGGATGCGCCAGTTGAGGCTGCCAAGCACGCCGTTGGCGTTGGCCGGCCAGACCAGCGCCCAGATCACGAGAAGCGTCATCGAAACTTTCGAGATGAGTGCGATCGGCACGCTGTAGCCTTCGTAGAAGCCCGACGCGGCCTTGCGGATTTCGATATCCGTGAATGGTGGTTTGATATTCATGTCCCTGTCCGTGTGGAATGATCCACAGAACGGTCCGGTCCGCTGATCCGGTGCCTCTCCCCTGGCCCGGAACCGGCCTTTCCCCCCTGCGCGACCGGATATGTCGGAAGGCCTCCCGCAGGGTTGGCACCAAAGCGACGATTCACCAGTCGGATTGCGACCAATACAGCCATGTTCGTCATAAAACTGTCATCGAGTCCCGGCTTCGCCGCCGCGGAGCGCGGCATTGCAAGCCGGATCGCCAGCGGGCAGGGTTCGGTTCGGGAATCGGCTCCGGGAGGGACCATGCCGCTCGATCTTGACTTCGTCCGCCGCCAGTTTCCGACCTTCTCGGAGCCCGCGTTGAGGGATCGCGCGTTCTTCGAGAATGCCGGCGGCTCCTATGCCTGCCAGCCGGTGATCGACCGGCTGACGCGGTTTTACCGGGAACGCAAGGTGCAGCCCTACGGCCCCTATGCCGCCTCGGCCGCGGGCGGGGAGGAGATGGACGAGGCGCGGGCGCGCCTCGCCGCGATGATGGGGATCAAGACTCATGAGCTAAGCTTCGGCCCCTCGACGACGCAAAACACCTACGTGCTGGCCCAGGCCTTCCGGCGCCACCTGAAGCCCGGCGAGGCCATCGTCGTCACCGATCAGGATCACGAGGCCAATTCCGGTCCCTGGCGGCGGCTCGGCGAGGAGGGGGTGGAGATCCGCGAATGGAAGATTGACCCGGAGACCGGGCATCTCGATCCCGCGCGTCTTGTCCCGCTGCTGGCGGACGGAAAGGTTCGGCTCGTCTGCTTTCCGCATTGCTCGAACGTGGTGGCAGAGATCAACCCGGTCGCTGAGATCGTCGCCCTCGCGCATGCGGCGGGCGCGGTCACCTGCGTCGACGGGGTGAGCTACGCGCCGCACGGCATTCCGAACGTCGCGGCGCTCGGCGCCGACATCTACCTCTTCTCGGCCTACAAGGTCTACGGGCCGCATCAGGGGATCATGGCGATCCGCGAGGATCTCGGGATGCGCCTGCCCAACCAGGGGCACTATTTCAACGGTGATGTGCTCTACAAGCGGTTCACGCCGGCCGGGCCGGATCACGCGCAGATTGCGGCCTCGGCCGGGATCGCGGACTATTTCGATGCGCTCCACGATCACCATTTCGCCCCCGAGCCCGACGCGGCAAAGCGCGCCGGGGCGGTGCATGACCTGATGCGAGCGCAGGAGATTGCCGCCTGCCAGCCGCTCCTCGATTACCTCGGGGCGCGCAACGATGTACGGCTCATTGGTCCGCGCAACGCGGCGGGGCGGGCGCCGACCGTCGCCGTGGCGCTGGGCCGGGCTGCCGAGCCGGTCTCGGCGGCGCTAGCAGACCACGGGATCAACTGCTGGGCCGGAGACTTCTACGCCGTCCGGCCCCTGACCGCGATGGGGGTCGATCTGGACGAGGGCGTGCTGCGTCTGTCGATGGTCCACTACACGTCCTCCGACGAGGTCGCGCGCTTGATCGCGGCCCTGGACAGGGTCCTGTAAGCGCCGCGCCGCTGCGCCGCTGGTGCCGCCGGGAGCGTCACACCGCGAGGGAGGCGAAATGGGAAGAGCTCCGGTCATCCTCTGGTTCCGCCGCGACCTGCGCCTATCCGACCATGAGGCGCTTTGCGCCGCAGCGGCGAGCGGACGGCCGGTCGTGCCACTGTTCATCCATGATGAAACCGTCGAGACGCTCGGGGCGGCCGCGAAATGGCGGCTCGGCGAGGGGCTGCGCGTCTTCGTCGGGGCCCTGGAGGCGACCGGCTCGCGCCTGATCCTGCGAAGGGGGACGGCGCTGGATGTGCTGCGCGCGACCGTAGTCGAGGTCGGGGCTAGTGCGGTATTCTGGCAGAGGGTCTACGACCGCGACGGCATCACGCGGGACCGCACGGTGAAAACCGCGCTGAAGGTCGCGGGGATCGAGGCGCGAAGCTTCGCCGGCGCGACTGTATTCGAACCCTGGGACGTCTCGACAGGATCGGGTGCGGCCTACAAGGTGTTCACCCCTTTCTGGCGCGCGATCCGCGGGCGGAATCCGGGCGAGGCATTGCCGCTGCCGGCATCGCTTGTCGCTCCGGAGAGCTGGCCCGCCTCGGAGTCGTTGAGGGGCTGGAACATGGGCGCGGCGTTGGATCGCGGCGCGAAAATCCTCGCGCGACATGCCGTGGTCGGCGAGGCGGCGGCCCGCGACCGTCTGGAAAGGTTCCGCGCCGAGCGACTCGAGCACTATGCCGAAGGGCGGGATCATCCGGCGCGACAATGCACGTCGGGCCTGTCGGAGAACCTTGCCTCGGGTGAGATATCGCCACGTGCCGTCTGGCTGGCGGCGCTCGGGGATTGGCAGGCCGGACGGCCGGGGGCGGAGAAATTCCTCTCCGAACTTGGCTGGCGCGAATTCGCCTGGCACCTGATGTACCACGCGCCGGACCTTGACCGCGCGAACTGGCGAACGGGATGGGACTCCTTTCCCTGGCGCGGCGACAACGCGGATGCCGAGCGATGGCGGCGCGGGATGACGGGCGAGCCCTTCGTCGATGCGGCGATGCGCGAGATGTTCGTGACCGGCCGGATGCACAACCGGGCGCGGATGATCGCGGCCTCCTATCTGACCAAGAACCTCCTGACCGACTGGCGCGTCGGGCTCGACTGGTTTCAGGAGTGTCTCACCGACTGGGACCCGGCCGCGAACGCGCTGGGATGGCAATGGGTCGCCGGATCGGGGCCGGACGCCGCGCCCTTCTTCCGGATCTTCAATCCGCGCCTGCAGGCCGAACGCTTCGATCGGGACGGCGGCTATCGGGCGGCGTTCATCGCGGAGGGGCAGGCAGAGCCGCCCCAGACGGCGCTTGAGTATTTCAAAGCCGCTCCGCGAAGTTGGAACCTCTCGCCGGGCGATCGCTACCCGACTCCGCTGACCGACCTCGCGGCGAGCCGGGCACGCGCTCTCGATGCCTATCGCGGGATGGATGCTGCGCCTGCGAGATAACCCGGTTGTCGTGTTTGATTTCAAGGATATATTTGTAATCAGGGAGGTCCCGATGGAAGCGTTGACGACCACCGAAGGACAGTCTGGTCTGCCGCGGTATTTCGCGCAGGTCTTCCGGATTGCGCAGGGCATGCGCAATGGCCGGCTCGATTTCGTGCTCGCCGATGGCCGCAGGTTCCGCGCCAACGGCGCGAATCCCGGCCCGGTCGCCGAGATCCATGTCCATGACGATGACATCTTCGCGCGGCTGATCCGCGAGGGCGATCTGGGCTTTTCCGACGCCTATCTCGATGGCGGCTGGTCGACGCCGGATCTCATGGCGTTCATGGATCTCGTCCATTGCGACAATGACGAGATCTACGACGGCTTTCCCGGAATGGGAGTGTTGCGGGCCTACGAGCGCATGCGGCACCATCTGCGGTCCAATTCACGCCGGCAGGCGAAGCGCAACATCGCCTACCATTACGACCTCGGCAACGAGTTCTATGAGAAATGGCTCGACCGGAGCATGACCTATTCCTCCGCTTTGTTCAAAACCGGGCAGGAGAGCCTCGAGGCGGCGCAGAAGCAGAAATACGCCTCGCTCGTCGACGGCATGGGCGCGAAGCCGGGCGACCACATCCTCGAGATCGGCTGCGGTTGGGGCGGTTTCGCCGAATACGCGGCGCGGGAGCGGGGGCTGCGGGTTACGGGGCTCACGATCTCGCAGGCCCAGCTTGAATACGCGCGTGCGCGGATCGCCCGCGCGGGGCTTCAGGACAGGGTTGACGTGAGGCTTCAAGATTACAGGGACGAACGCGGCACGTTCGATGGTATTGCCTCGATCGAGATGTTCGAGGCGGTGGGCGAAAAGTACTGGCCGGTCTATTTCGACACGCTCCGCGAGCGCCTGAAGCCGGGGCGAAACGCCACGCTGCAGATCATCACGCTTCAGGAGAAGCGCTTCGAGATCTACCGGAAAGGCGTTGACTTCATTCAGAAATACATATTCCCGGGCGGGATGCTGCCGTCGCGGAGCGCGCTTCAGCGGGAAATCCGCGATGCCGGGCTGGCGCTGGTCGGGTCGGTCGAATTCGGTGAAAGCTACAGCCAGACGCTGCGCCGCTGGTACGAGGTTTTCAACGCGCATTGGGATGAAATCGCCGGAATGGGATTCGATACCCGGTTTCAGCGCATGTGGAATTTCTACCTCGCCTCTTGCGCGGGGGCGTTTCACGGCGGAAACTGCGACGTGACGCAGATCACAATCTCGAGGCCAGCAGTCTAGATGCCCACAGCAGCTAAGCTCTTTGCCGCCTTCGCCTTCGCGGTCGTGGCGTTCTTCGCCGCGGAGGTCTTCAAGCCGCACATGCCCGAGGGTACCCAGTTCGGGTATTTCTCGTTCGTTTCCGCGCTGATCGGCGTGGTGGCCGGCTGGCGGGTTATGGGGCCGGATGCCGGGCGCGGCAACTGGATGGCGGTGAACTCGGGGATCAAGACCTCGGCCTGCGCTGTCGGACTCGCGCTTCTGATCTTCTCGACCTACGAGATGCTGCGCCTGGCCTTCCGGCCGGCCTACAAGTCCCCGATGGAGGCGATTGTCGGGATCTTCGACCTCGCGGTGGAGTTCTCCGTCTCGCTGATTGCCTGGGACGTGATCATGGTTCTCGTCGTCGGCGGCGCACTGGCGGGACTTCTTTCCGAATGGGCGGCCCGGCGCTGGAACTGAGACCTGTGAGTGCATTCTTCTTCTACGGGACGCTGTGTCACCTGCCACTCCTGCGCGCGGTGCTTGGGCGCGATGTAACCGTGCAGCCGGCACGCCTGGCGGGCCATGCGGTCTTCTGGGCCGAGGGAAAGTCCTTCCCGATGCTCGTCGAGGCCGAGGGCGTCGCTGACGGCATCTATGTTCGAGACCTGGACGCGGCGGATGTGGCACGGCTCGATTTCTACGAGTGCGGTTTTGCCTATGGAACCCGCGAGGTCACGGTCGAGACCGCGTCCGGTGCGGCGACCGCGCGGGTCTACTATCCCGAGCCCGACCTGTGGCAGGAGGGCGCGCCCTGGAGTCTCGATGACTGGGTGGCGCGCTGGGGCGACGTCGTCGTCACGACGGCAGGCGACGTCATGCGGCATATCGGCCGTGCCGATGCCGCGGCGATCCTCGCGCGGTACCCGATGATGCTGGTGCGCGGAGACTCGCGTCTCAGGGCGCAGCGCGAGGGCAGTCCGACCCGGCTCCGGCGCCGGGCCGAGCCGGGAGACGTCGAGGAGGATTGCGCCGCCGAGGTCTATTCGAACTTCTTCTCGGTCGAGGAATACGACCTGCGGTTCCGCCGCTTCGACGGCACGATGAGCCCGACCCTCAACCGCGCAGTTTTCATGTCCGGCGACGCGGCGGTGGTGCTTCCCTACGACCCCTTCCGCGACCGCGTGCTCCTGATCGAGCAGTTCCGGATGGGGCCTTACGGGCGCGGCGACCCGCAGCCCTGGCTCCTCGAAGCGATCGCCGGCCGGATCGACGGGGCAGAGACACCCGAGGATGCCGCCCGGCGCGAGGCGCGGGAGGAGGCGGGGCTCGAGCTGCGTGACCTCCTGCCGGCGGCGCATTTCTATCCCTCGCCGGGCGCCAAGGCCGAGTTCCTCTACACCTATGTCGGCCTTGCCAACCTGCCCGACGGCATCGTGGGGATCGGCGGCGCGCAGGGCGAGAACGAGGATATCCGGGCCCATGTCGTGCCGTTCGACATGCTGATGGATCTGGTCGCGAGCGGCGAGATCACCGCCGGTCCGCTGGTGCTTCTGGCGCACTGGCTCGCCGCCCGCCGGCCGGCGCTGCGCGAGGATGCCGGCGGGGCTTGAGGTCCGCTGTCGCCCGGCCTAGGTATGGGGCACGCGACAGGAGGTTTGGCCATGCGTGTTTACAGCGATCTCGCCGCTGCGGTGGGCAACACCCCCCTGATCCGGCTCCGCAAGGCAAGCGAACTGACGGGGTGCGAGATCCTCGGCAAGGCGGAGTTCCTCAATCCCGGCCAGTCGGTGAAGGACCGCGCCGCGCTCTACATCATCCGCGACGCGGTGGCGAAGGGGCTCCTGAAGCCCGGCGGCACGATCGTCGAGGGCACTGCCGGCAACACCGGGATCGGGCTCGCGCTGGTCGGTGCCTCAATGGGATTCCGCACCGTCATCGTGATCCCCGAGACCCAGAGCCAGGAGAAGAAGGACATGATCCGGCTCGCGGGTGCCGAACTGGTCCAGGTTCCGGCCGCGCCGTATAAGAACCCCAACAACTATGTGCGTTATTCGGGCCGGCTCGCCGCGAAGCTCGCCGAGACCGAGCCGAACGGCGCGATCTGGGCCAACCAGTTCGACAACGTCGCCAACCGCCAGGCCCATGTCGAAACGACCGGACCGGAGATATGGGAGCAGACCGGCGGCCGGATCGACGGCTTCGTCTCGGCGGTCGGTTCGGGCGGCACGCTCGCCGGGGTGGCGATGGCGCTGCAGCCGAAGGGCGTGAAGATCGCGCTCGCCGATCCTGACGGCGCGGCGCTGCACAGTTATTACACGACCGGAGAACTGAAGGCCGAGGGCTCCTCGATCACCGAGGGGATCGGGCAGGGGCGGATCACCGCCAACCTTGAGGGCTTCCGCCCCGACATGTCCTTCAACATCCCCGATTCCGAGGCGCTGCCGATCGTCTTCGACCTGCTCGAAGAGGAAGGGCTCTGCATGGGCGGCTCGACCGGGATCAACGTTGCCGGCGCGATCCGCATGGCCCGCGAAATGGGGCCGGGTCACACCATCGTCACGCCGCTTTGCGACTATGGCCAGCGGTACCAGTCGAAGCTCTTCAATCCCGATTTCCTGCGGGCGAAGGGGCTGCCGGTGCCGCACTGGCTCGACAAGGCGGCGCGCGCGCTGCCGAGCGTGTTCGAAGACTGATGCGCTGGTTCCGGCTCCTCCTGCTGGCGCTGGTTCTCGGCGCGGCGCCTGCGGCCGTACTCACGCTGCTTCCCGTGGCGGCCGCGGCGCAACAGGCGGTCGAAGAGCCCGATTACGATGACTGGGAGACCGACGCGAAACTCGCGGAAGCGGCCCTGGCCGCGAAGGCGGCGAGCAATCAGGCTTTCGAGATTTTGCGCGAGAAGCTCGTCGGCTGGCGGGCGAAGTTTTCCGCCGCTCAAAGCGCCAATGCCGCCCAGATCGACACGGTGAAGGACCAGATCGCTGCGCTTGGCCCGGCGCCGAGTGAGGAAAAGCCGGACGCGCCCGAGATTGCCACCCGTCGCAAGGCGCTGAACGACCAGCTCTCGCAGCTGCAGGCGCCGGGGCTGGAGGCCGAGGAGGCGCGCAGTCGTGCCGACGGCCTGATCCGCCAGATCGACGCGGTGATCCGCGCCCGGCAGGCCTCGGAGCTTCTGCGGCTGTCACCAACGCCGGTCAATCCGGGCAACTGGCCGGCCGGGTTCGCGGTGCTGACCGAAGGGCTCAAGACGCTTTTGTCGGAGACCCGCGAGGCCTGGCAGAACCCGGTGCGGCGGACCGAACTGCAGAACAACCTGCCGGTGATCCTGTTGTACCTCGCGATCGCCGGCGTCCTCATGCTGCGCGGGCCGCAGTTCATGGAGCGGCTGGTCACGCGGATTGCAACCGGCGATTCGATCCGCCGGCGCAATATCGCTGCGGCGATCCTGTCGCTCGGCCAGGTGGTGGTTCCGGTCGGCGGCATGGTGCTGCTCGTGCTCGCGATCGAGAACACCAGTATGACCGGAACGCGCAGCGGGGCGCTGGTCGGCGCGTTGCCCCGGGCGGCTTTCCTCTTCTTCACGACCCGCTGGATCGGAAGCTGGCTCTTTCGCGTCGAGGGAGGTGCGTTTCTGACGGAACGCCCGCTGGAGGCGCGGTTCCATGTGAACATGATCGCGCTGATGCTGGCGCTGGAGGCGTTGCGCACCGCGTTCATCACCGAGGTTCGACCGCCCTTGTCGATGGCCGCGCAGGCGGTCTGGGCGGCGCCGTTCGTCTGTATCGTCGCGGTGTTCCTGTTCCGGCTCGGCCAGCTCATCCGCCCGCGATCAGGCATGATTGCGGTGACCGACGGCGGAGTGGAATTCCGCAAGCGGATCCTGCGCCTCGTCGGCACGGCGGTGATCGTCGTGTCGGTGCTGGCGCCGGCGCTGGCGCTCATCGGCTATGTCGCGGCGGCAAACGCGCTGATCTGGCCGACGGCCAAATCGCTCGGCCTTATGGGCCTGATCCTTCTGCTGCAACGCTTCGTATCCGACGTCTATCTCGTTGTCACCGGCCGTGGCGAGGAGGGGCGCGAGGCGCTCTTCCCGGTCCTCACCGGATTTGCGTTGACGCTGCTGGCGCTGCCGGTCTTCGCGCTGATCTGGGGGGCGCGGGTCGCGGACCTGTCCGAAGCCTGGACCCGGTTCAGCCAGGGCATCACGATGGGAGGAATCCGGCTGTCGCCGACGGTCATGATCACCTTCCTGCTGATCTTCCTGATCGGCTTCATGATCACGCGGATGACGCAGGCGGCGCTCAAGGCGGCGGTGCTGCCGCGCACCCGGCTCGACAAGGGCGTGCAGAACGCGCTCATCTCCGGGATCGGCTATGTCGGGATCTTCCTCGCCGCGCTGGTCGCGATCACCGGCGCCGGCATCGACCTGTCGTCGCTTGCCATCGTTGCCGGTGCGCTCTCGGTCGGTATCGGCTTTGGCCTGCAGAACATCGTCTCGAATTTCGTCGCGGGCATCATCCTGCTGATCGAGCGGCCGATCTCGGAAGGCGACATGATCGACGTCAACGGGCAGTTCGGCACCGTGAAGGGGATCTCTGTTCGCTCCACCTGGATCGAGACTTTCGACCGGACCGACGTGATCGTGCCGAACGCCGATCTCGTTTCGGGCGTGGTGACGAACCTCACGCGTGGCAACCTCACCGGGCGGCTGATCGTTCCGGTCGGCGTCGCCTATGGCAGCGACACCCGCAGGGTGCAGGCGATCCTGTTGGAGATAGCAGAAGCGCAGCCGCTGGTGATGGTCGATCCCGCGCCCTCGGTGCAGTTCGTGGCGCTCGGCGCGGATAGTTTGAACTTCGAGGTCCGGGCAATCCTGTCGGACGTGAACTACAAGCTCGACGTGCAGACCGAGATCCTGCACGAGGTCACCGAACGCTTCGCTGCAGAGGGGATCGAGATTCCCTTCGCGCAGCGCGACCTCTGGATCCGCAATCCCGAGGCGCTCGTCGGGAGCCGGTCGGTGCCCCGACGGAGCGGACCGAAGCAGGCTGAGGCGAAGCCGTCATCACAAGGTCCGGCCGACAGCTTTCTCGTTCACAACGATCCTGATGGTGATGGCGGCGACGGTGACGACCTATGACTTCGCACCTTCTCTTTCGTGACGATCCTTATCTGCGCAAGGCACCGGCCCGCGTCACGGGTCTGACCCCCGAGGGCGGGATCGTGGTCGACGCGAGCCTCTTCTATCCGACCGGCGGCGGTCAGCCGGGGGACGCGGGATGGCTCGACTGGGACGGCGGAGAGGTCGCCATATCCACCGCGATCAAGGGGGAGGGCGGTGCCGTGGTCCTCGTCCCCGAAACGCCGGGGGCGCTGCCGCCGGCAGGTGCGTCGGTGCTGCAACGGCTCGACTGGGACAGGCGTTACCGGCACATGCGGGTGCATACCGGGTTGCATCTTCTGTCGGTCGTGATCCCGCTGCCGGTGACCGGCGGCCAGATCGGCGATCGGAAGGGCCGGCTCGACTTCGACATGCCGGAGCCACCCGAAGACGTGGCGGCACTGGAAGAGCAACTGAACGCGCTGGTGGCCCGCGATCTGAAGGTGGGCGAGGACTGGATCACCGACGCTGAACTTGCCGCCAATCCGGGTCTCGTCAAGACCATGTCCGTCGCGCCGCCGGTGGGGCAGGGGCGGGTCAGGCTGATCCGGATCGGAGCGGGCGCCGACCAGGTGGACCTGCAACCCTGCGGCGGCACCCATGTCGGACGCACGGGCGAGATCGGGCACGTGACGATTGGCAAGGTCGAGAAAAAGGGCCGGCAGAATCGACGTGTCAGCGTCTTCCTGTCGGATTGAACGCCGCCGCCAAGGCCGCTTGACGAATTTCTGCAATGCGGCATACTCCGCCGACGGGGATATCGCATCGAGTCGTTCTGCCTGACGTGACCGGTCTCCCCACAGAGCGTCTCCTGCCGGACGCGATCATTCGGAGCCCTGCGGTGCCTTGGCACCCAACCTGCCCGAACAGCTGCCTGGCGATGCCCGATCACGGCACTCCGGCGGAGCGAAACAACAGATGACCCAGCCCGTACTTGCCCCGATCACCGGGGCCGGCGCCGCGCGGCGCCGCGCGACGTCGTGAGCGACGGACATAACGAGCCCACCGGGGGCTTGGCCACCCTGACGCTCGGCGCGATCGGCGTCGTCTATGGCGACATCGGCACCTCGCCGCTTTACGCGCTGCGCGAGGCATTGCGGCCGGTGGCTCAGGACGGGCTCGTGCGATCCGAGGTCATCGGCGTGATCTCGCTCCTGATCTGGGCGCTGATCATCATCGTCACGGTCAAGTACGTCCTGATCCTGCTGCGCGCGGATAACCAGGGCGAGGGCGGCATTCTCGCGCTCTACACGCTCGCACGGCTGGCGATCGGACGGCGCTCGATTCCCGTCCTCGTGCTCGGCATCCTTGGTGCGGCCCTCTTCTTCGGCGACGCGGTGATCACGCCCGCGATCTCGGTGCTGTCGGCCGTCGATGGGATCGGCCTTGTCGCTCCACATTTCCAGTCCTTCGTTCTGCCGGTCACGATCGGTATCCTGATCGCGCTCTTTGCGATCCAGAGCTACGGTACCGGCGCAATCGCCTTTGCCTTCGGCCCGATCACCGTGGTCTGGTTTCTGACGATGGGCATCACCGGGGCGCTGCAGCTCGCGGCCGAACCCGGCGTCCTCGCGGCTTTCGATCCCCGCTTTGCCATCAGCTTCCTGATCGAGCACCGTCTGCTCGCCTTCGTGGTGCTGGGCGCGATCTTCCGTGCCGTGACCGGGGCCGAGGCGCTCTACGCCGATCTCGGCCATTTCGGACGCCGGCCGATCATGCTCGCATGGTTTGCGCTGGTGTTCCCGGCGCTGGTCCTCAACTACCTCGGCCAGGGGGCTCTGGTCCTGCGCGACCCTTTCGCGCTCGTGAATCCGTTCCTTAACCTGGTGCCGCCCGCTCTCCTGCCCGCGCTCGTCGCACTTGCCACGGCCGCGACCGTCATCGCCGCCCAGGCGGTGATTACCGGCGCGTTCTCCATGGCGCGCGCCGCCATCCAGCTTGGCCTATTGCCGCGTCTGACGATCCGGCACACGTCGGAATCCCAAAGCGGGCAGATCTACCTGCCCGCCGTCAACGCGCTCCTGCTGATTGGGGTGCTGTCATTTGTATTCGGCTTCGGCACGTCCAAGGCGCTCGCGTCCGCATATGGCATCGCGGTCACCGGCGCGATGCTGGTGGACACCGTGCTGGCCGTGGTCTTTGCAAGTCGCGGATGGCGTATCCCGCTTTTCGTTTCGATCCTCGTGGCGGTCCCGTTCCTGGTGCTGGAGACGGCGTTTTTCGAGTCCAACCTGCTCAAGCTTTTCGATGGCGGTCACGTGCCCGTCCTGATCGCATCCGGTCTCGGCCTGGTGATGGCAAACTGGTGGCGCGGAACACAATTGTCGCTCGCGCTGAGCCAGAAACAGAAGGTGGATCTTGAGAGTTTCGCCTCATCGATGCTCACGAGCTCGGCCCAGGTCGTGCCGGGGGTGGCGATGTTCTTCACCTCGAATGCGAGCTCGGTCCCGCCGGCGCTCCTGCACAATCTTAAACACAACCGGGTCATGCATGTGCGCAACATCATCGTGACCGTCGAGACGGCGCGGGTGCCGCATGTCGGCGACGAGGAACGCGCGGAGTACCAGGAAATCAACGAACGCTTCGCCCGGCTAAGGCTTCGCTTCGGCTTCATGGAGACGCCGAACGTGGCCCGCGCGCTCGGCCAGGCCCGCCGCGAAGGATTGAAGTTCGTCGTCATGGAGACCTCGTTCTTCCTCGGCCGCCGCAAGGTGGTTCTAGGCGCCCGTGCCGGGGTATTGCGCCTGCTTGACAGGATCTACATCGCCCTCACGCGTGTCGCCGCGGATCCGTCAGATTTCTATCGCCTCCCGCGGGACCGGGTGGTCGAACTCGGCGCGCGGATGACCGTATAGTTTTCGCCGACGGCCCCTTGCACAACGCCATGCGCCGCGTATAAACAGCGCCGAACGGAGAGGTGGCCGAGTGGTCGAAGGCGCACGCCTGGAAAGTGTGTAGGCGGGGAACCGTCTCGAGGGTTCGAATCCCTCTCTCTCCGCCACAACTTCTTACTATATGATTGAAATTACAAGGTTTTCTGAGTTTAGATTTTTCATCTTCCCCCAAAAATTCCCCCTTTAGGTGCTGGACACCTCGGAATCCGGCCGAATATCCGCATCTTCGCGCGGGTGCGCCGCCTTATTAGACTCAGTACCTAGCCAATGCCCCTTAGGTCGGTCGCGAAGATGTCATGATCTCGGATTGCGTAGCAAAAAGTATGCGATCAGGAACGGAAGCAGCATCGCAACCACCTGACCGACGACAGACCCGGCATCGAAATACGGGTCACCTGATGCGGGCTCCGGGGAAAAGGTCATCGACAACACGCTGCCCAGAACCATCAGTAGGCCAAGCACGACGAATAACCAGCCCATTACACGTCTCATAAGACCACCCTCATCCAACGAGCGTTCATGTATGCCTGGGGCCGAATGCTGGTGCATCAATGGCGCGCTGGCAATAGAGAAACTCGAAATCCGCCGTCTGGCAGAACCGAAGCATCTTTCCCGAATGTTCGTGACAGGTTAGCCTGCCATTATGCGCGCGATCTTATTGGTTGTTGTTACGTTCCTCGCGGCGCGTTCATTGGCCAAAGGCGGGTCTTGCCCGATGGCCGTGTCCCAAGGCTGCTGCGCGCAACATCATGACGCCAATCTCTGAGGAGAGGGCCATCCGATGGTAGTTCAAAATCAGATAAGATTTCTTGTTCTGCTTATCAGCCTGTCTGCCCCGGCTCCCGTAGCAGCCCAGACTTTGAGCCCCGAAGATGTCGAAAAATTCGTCGCAGGCTCCATGCGCACATGCGTTCCCGGCACAACAGAACGGATGATCTCCGAAGGAGCCGATGCAGATCGAGCGTCGCTCTTCGCGACCGAGTATTGCAGGTGCACGGGCGCGTCGTTGGCGGCGAGCATGAACCGTCAGGACATTGAGTTGTTCGAAGCCGAAGGGCGCTATCCTGAAGCCGTTATTAATCGCGTGCCCGGCATTAGTTTGGCGTGCTATCAATATGCCGTCGAGCTGCTAGGTGATCCGCGTCTGAACTAGGTGCCCCTTGGATTGGCTTCCCGCCGCCGCCGGGGGCACCCACTGCCGCCCCCCGGATCACGCGAGACGCCGCCCAGCGGTATCCACAGTATGTGGCGGGAACAGTATGATATTCCGTTGTGTTTTCTCTAAGCCTGACGATTGACTCGAAATCAGCCCCCTCACCTCAAAAGTTTCAAACTTTGTATATTATTATCAATATTTTATGTTGCACTTATCCACCAAGAAATCATGAGGGTTAACCTTAGGGTCCGAGCCGCTCGGTTTGGGCGCTGGCATCATGTCCCGCTGAATCTCTACGGCGCATGGCCGGGTCAAGTTCAGGATTGGAAGAGGAAAAGCGGTTTCATCCTTCGCACGGTTGTACCCAACCGTCAGTATCGCCGAAATTCAGCCGCCGACTTGGCGTATGCGATCCCATTCCACGGTCGCTGCTTTTCAGACAGTGACACGACGCGCCCCGTCCACGTTCGCGCGTCGCAGTTCGGGCTTGCGCTGCTTACAGAGGCTTCGGCAGACGGATGGTCGGCAGACACCGGGAGCGGGGCAACGCCCGCTCCCCTCTGGGACAAAACTGACGAAACTGACAATACCCGGATTTCTGGACCGGGTAGTCCTACATCGGTCGGTTGCGCCAGCGTCTAGCTCGCCTGCTTCGCGGCCTGCTGCCATCTCATCATTTTCGTTCAGCATGAATCGCCGGATTCACCAGAAACAGGCGCTGCGGCCTGCCGCCTCGCGGAGCGGGCGGGGGTTCGACCGGCCGGATACAGTCGCCGTCTTCGAGCATCGTCAGGGCGGGATTGAGTTCGGCCGCCGCGCCGAGCCCCTGTCGGTCGAGCCGCAGAACATCGCGCGATGTAAACTGCTGCCATTCGGCTTCCCGGATTATCTCAACCAGTCGCCGCGCCGCGCGGAGCGGCTTCGAGTCCGATGCCTCAGCATAAGCGCGCCGTGCCATCGGCAGGAGATACATCTCGGCCAGCTGCGCGGCGCGGCCAAAGTGCTCGACCGTGATTTCGCGCGGCTCATCTGCCTCGTCTGCCGCCCAGTCGAGGACTGCCAGAACCAGCGATAGGCGCGCCACCAACCCCGGCAGCTTCCCGATGAAGGAAAGCAGCAATCCCTCAGCCCCGGCTTCCCATTCCCGCACTGCGCGCCGGAAGTCATCCATCCGGTCGCGTGCGCCTTCCGTAAATTGCAGGAAAGACGGGTGGGTTTCGCCGTTCGCTTCGGTCACGAGGTCGAGCGACAGCAGTCTTGCCAACGCTGCGTCGATCAATGCGTCATCGCCCCACGCACTGGGGCGGTTAAGCGGCGCGGGTTCCGGCCATATCGGCAGGAAGCGCGCTAATAGCCCGTCATCGTCGGCCTTGAACAGGAGGCTCCGCAGCCGGTCAGGCTGGATGCCGCCAACAACGCCAATTGCGAGCCGGTCAATGGTCAGCGGTTCACGCCCCATGCGCTCCACCGTGAAGCCGCGCCCGCCATAGGCTTCGAGCCAGAACGGGCGGTCAGACCCGCCACCGGAATAGCGCTGCATCCCCTCAAGCCATCCCGCCAGTTCGTCACGGGTTTGCAGCAGCCCGCGCGGTTGCCGTGCGACAATCGCGCCCAGCTTCTCGATTGTGCCGTCATTCACGACGAGCCGGGGGATATGGGGCTTTGCGGCGAGGGTTGCGCCTACCGGTTTCGCGGGCGGAGTCTTGCCTTCCTTGATTGCGGCCTTGACGGATTCCTTCCATACGGATTCCACCAGCTTCGCAACCTCGGCGCTTTCTTCCCATGCGGCCAGTTCGGCATTCGCACGCTCACGCATCGGCCGTTCCGCTCGGAGCAACGGCGCAAGTACCGCGTCGATTGCGGGGCTTTTCCCGGCGCTTGGCAGTCCGATGCACGCAGCCCATATTATCGGCGGTTCGGTCCAACCGCGCCACGGGGACACCCAGCGCGCATTGCCGATAGTCGCTCCCGCGACCGCCAGAAGCGCGGCGAACACAAAGTCGGCCGGTGCGCCCTTTGCCTTGGCCGCATCGTTGACCCAAGCCGCCAGACGCGGCCCGAGCACATCGCACAGTGGCAGTTCCGGCGCGGCAGCCATTTCCGCGCGCAAGAGCCGGTCGTCGGGGGCTGGCCAATCGGGCTCAAAGGGGATTTCTTGGTGTGCGAGCACGTTCATGCGTCACCACCTTTCATGCGGAGAACATCGTTCCAGTCGCGCCCCGACGGCGCGGGAAGAAAGGATACCGCCCAGCCGAGCGCGTGCGCGCGTTCGGCCAGGATATGCGCGGCGTAGCGGCCCGCTACGTCCCCGTCGTGTGCGATGGTCAACCGTTGCGGTCGAGCGGGAAGCCGAAGCCCCCGCATGCCCGACGTTGACAGCGCCGCCCATATCGTCGCCGGGGCGCGCAGAAGCCCACAGGCAAGGCTCAGGGCGGTTTCTACGCCCTCTGCCACCACCAGCGTCCCCGGCCCGTCAGTGAGCCGCACCGCGCCGCCCTTAACGGCCCCGAGCATCGCCTTGGCGGGCTCTGCTTCGGCCTTGCCGGGGCCATCGGGTGCAAGGTACGTGCGATGCACCGCGAACCCCTCGGCCCCGTCCACGCGCGCCACCAGCGCCGGGAAGCGCCGCGCGCTCTTGTGCCAGCATGACGGATGAAAGCGCAGCGTGTCGGGCAGTGCGCAGGTGATGCCGCGCCCGAGCAGGTAGGCTTCCGCAATGGTGCCCGAAATCGGTCCGGCTTCCCGCCAGAGGGCTTGCGCCTGCCGCCCGCGCTTCTCGGCCTCGGCTTGCTCCTCGGCGCGTCGGCGCGCCAGTTCCGCAGGGTCGGGGGCGGCGCAAACGCCCCCGTCCAGAAGTCCTCGGCTCCGCAGCGCATCGGCAATCGCGGGAAAGCGGCAGCCCGCGTGACAGCGGGCCAGGAGCCGCCCCCCGGCTCCGTCCGACAGGGACAGCGCGGGAGTGCGGGTGTTGCGGTGCGCCGGGCAGAAGGCAAGCCCGTAGGAGCCATGCCAGCGCCCGCCTAGCGCTTCGGTCAGGGTGCGCGCGTTCGTCATGCCACCTCTCCGAAATGCTCGGGAAGTGCCCGCAATACAGCCAGCGCGGCCGGGTCAACAGGCGCGCAGAACGAGGCGCAGGCTTTGATTAGGGCCGCGCGGGTACGGAAGTATCTCTTGCCGCGCCAGGGCCGCTCTGCGCCGCCTTTTTTTCGGTGTTGCAGTATCCACTGTAGGTCGTCCCGACATGTGACTACACGCCACCTGTCACCGAGGCGAACGACCACATGTGCGTAATTGTCGGCTGTTTCCTGTTCGGCCTGTAATTCTGTCCGTTCCGGCGGAATCGGAGTGTCCGCCGCAAACGCTGAGCGGTTCCTCCGGTCCGACTCCTGTCGACACAGGTTCCGGACCCCATCGGTTTTTCGCACGGAATTACGCCGCGTCCCGGTCGGCCTTGCGACCCTCAAGCCATGCGGCAATCTCGACCTCAGGCCAGCCCACGGCTCTAGCCCCGAGCTTGATCGGAACGGGAAAGGTGCCGTCAGCTATCTTGGCGTAGATGGTCGACCGCGAAAGACCGGTGAGAGACTTCAATTCGGGTAGTCGGAGGATTTTCATCTGTCCCCATCCTGTTTCCGGGTCACCGGTCCGCGTTTGTGGTTGCCAGTCGACCCGCGTTGAGCGAGAAATGGGGTATAGGTGGCATCAATACTCCTATACCCCGGCTCCCTTGGCGGACGGCAATCCGCCTTGGGGGCCATTAGCTGTTTCGCATCAGCCAGTAGCTAGACATTAACGAATGCCGAAGCAGTCGCAATAATTTCTTTTTAGTTCATCTACTTACAGGAAAAGCCATAAGTTATGGGTTTTGAGGAGCCGCACGATTTCATCGGGTTGCGCCCCTTGTCCGATTAGGCGCTGGTGATTTTTTTTTGCTCATGTTTGCGGCTGCTGGCGACAAGGCCGGAATTACGCGGCGAGTCATGTCCCCCAGACAGGCGGTTGATTCGCCTCTCGACCACCGTGCGGCGTCAAAACGCACCTATGGGCACAATCTTGGCCCCCTCTTCGCCGCGCACGAACCGCCCCCAAGTTTCACCCATCGCCCGTCGCCGTTCGAGCATGTCGCTCCGACGATAAGCGCGCTCCACCTCGCTGCCGACGGTATGGGCCAGCGCGATTTCGGCCATGTCGCGCTCATAGCCCCGTTCCGCCGCCCAGTCGCGAAAGGTCGAGCGGATACCATGCGGCACGGCAGGCTTCTTGCTTCTCGGGTCAAGGTATCCCTCCCGCCCCGCCTTTTCCTCGGCTTCCTGCATCCGCCGCATGACGGCTGATATTGTCATATCGGATAGCTTGCCGCCGCGAGGAGCGGGAAAGACCAGCGCGCTCGCAGCAGGCTTCTGCCAGCCGTCGCCGTAGGGCATGCCGGAGACGTCGAGCAAGATTGCGACCGCTTCCCGCGTCAACGGAACGCGGTGCTCCCGTTTCGCTTTCATCCGCCCCGCCGGGATAACCCAAACCGCGCTTCGGATTGCGAGAGAGGTTTTGTCGGTTTTGTCAGTTTTGTCCCAGCCCTCAAACTCCACCTCGCCCCAGGTCATACCGCGCACCTCACCCGACCGCGCCGCCGTCAGGGTCAGGAACTGCAGCGCCCGTGCTGCTATTCCTTCGCGTTGGCTAAGGGCCGCCCACCAGCGCGGCACGTCGGCCAGCGCAAGTGCGGGGTGATTGTCGGGCTTTGCAACCTTTGAGGGTTTCGGCAGAAGTTCCGCCAGATTACCACCCCAGCGCGCTGGATTGTCGCCCGAGCGGTGGCCCGCAACGGTCGCCCAGCTTAGAACCGCTTCGATACGTCCGCGAAGTCGTGACGCGGTTTCCGTCTTGGTAAGCCATATCGGTTCGAGCACGCGCAGCACGTCGCGCACCTCAATTGCCTGCAGCGGCATGGAGCCGAGAACCGGGACTGCGTAGGTGTCGAGCGTCGCCCGCCATTGCTTGCGGTGTTTCTCGTTGCCAAACTCGGCTGATTTCTTCGCCAGATACTTTTCCATCGCGTCCCTGAAGGTCAGGGCGTCGCGGACCCTGTGTTTCTCGGCCAGCGGGTCGCCCCCTTCCACGGCCAGCCGCTTGTTGTCGGTCGCCTTCCGCCGTGCGGTCGCAAGTGAAACGATTGGCGGGCTCCCCAGCCCGATTTCACGCCGTCGCCCCTGTATGGTGATGCGCTGCACCCAGAACCGCGCTCCGTTTGGGTCAACGCGGAGATAAAGCCCGATACCGCCGCCGTCGTGATACTTGCCCGGTTCCAGATTCGCCGTCAGCTTTGCCGCCGTCAGAGCATTTGCGCTTCGTCGCGCCTTGGCTGTCACGATCCACTTCCCCCTTTTCTTCCCCCAGCAAGCGCCGGAATGCCCAAGATAGCACTGGAATAGTCAGGACACAGAAGTATAAAACATGTCAATAAACAATGGCATGCGTGGACGTCTCTGGATTGTCTCGGAATATACTGTGGCTGCCTCTCTCTCCGCCAGCCACCCCTGATTGTGCAGTTACTTTTGCATGGCGCGCCATTTCTTCGCGACATAACCGCGGCTTGGCACTGCGAAGCGCCGCGCGAGACCGGATCATACCGGCCTCATGTGGGTCGGAATGCGTAGGCGTCTCAGTCGGCCAACCGAGACGCTTCGGTTTTTCGGGGCCTGCCCCGGAAACAGGGAATTAACAGGGAAATTCAAAATGACGCGCCGGCCGACCAGGCCGGGTGCGGAAGCTATTCCTGCTGAACCGGAGACGATCTCAAGCGAAGCCGAACTGGGCTTCCTGCTCGGCCCAGTCGAGCGGAATAGGTGTGCGCGCAAGGCGTTCGGCGGTAAGGTCGGGTGGATGGGTGCCGTTCAGGATCGCGGCCTGGATCTTCGGGGAGAGGAACGCGAAGGGCGCGCGGGTGCGCAGATAGGAGTCGGCATGCCCGCCCTCGGCCGCAATCTCGGTGAGGCCCTTGCCTGATCGAAGATCTCCAACCCAGCGATGCGCCAGGGCCAAGGTCCGGCGCAAGGTCTGGTCAGGAAAAGGGCGTATCTGACCTGCAACGATCTTTGTCTCCACGCCGCGCCGGCGAACCCGGGATTTGCAGTTAAAGCGTAGTGCCGCCTCGGAGATTTCCCCACCAGCCAGATCAAGGGCGTGTGAGACAACCGCGGGATCGAGAGCTATGTCGAGATTACCGGGCGCGATCGTTATGGATTGAACGAGCGCAAGTGTCTCGATCGCCATCTCGGATTCCGGGCGAACCATTCGATCCTCGACCCGCGCCGCGAGTTCGAGGGAGCGCGCGGCGTCGGGTGCGGCGAGCAGTCGGTGGCTCCGCGCGGCATCGACGAGATGCGCGGTGACGGCAGCCCGAACGGCGCTCTCGATCGAGCGGGATGGAATTCGCCAAGCCGTGCGATCCGCGCCACCGGAGAGAAGCCGATTGGAGATGTAGTATCGATAGCGGCGGTCATGCCTTTGGGTGTGGGTCGGGGTGAGGAGGTCCCCGGTGTCGTCGCGGATCTTGCCCTTGAGTGGCGCAACGTGTTCCGAGGCGGGCCGATTCCGATCGCTCTCAATCTTTGCCTGCACGGGCCGTGGTGAGAGACCTGCTGTCCCTCTCGGCTTGCGCGCAGCTTTCTGCAACTCATCCTGGACCACCCGCCAGAATTCGTCGTCGATGATTGCGGGATGGGTCCCAGCGTAGCAGGCGTCCTTGTGACGGATCAGCCCGCGGTAGACCGGGTTCGTGAGGATGTAGTGGATTTGCCCGCGCGTGAGGCGACCGCCGCCGCGTTCGGCACCGGACGCAAAGTGGTGCCGCTTGGAGCAGATACCCTCTGCCGCACATCGGGCCTCGATCTCGCCGAGATCGAGCCCGTCGCGCCGGAAGCCGAAGATCCTGCGCACCAAGACGGCTTCGTCCGCCTTAACCACGAGTTCGCGGCGCAGCGGATCGGGATGGCGGTCATAACCGAGCGGGGCAAGCCCGCCCATCCAGAGCCCCTTCTTCTTCGATGCCGCGATCTTGTCGCGGATCCGTTCGGCGGTCACTTCGCGCTCGAACTGGGCGAAGGACAGCAGGACATTGAGCGTCAGCCGTCCCATCGAAGTCGAGGTGTTGAAGGCCTGCGTGACGGAGACGAAGGAACAGTTGCGCGCTTCGAGGCGCTCGAGCAGCCGCGCGAAATCGGCCAGGGACCGGGTCAGCCGATCGATCTTGTAGACCACCACCATGTTGACGCGGCCAGCATCGATCTCCGCAAGGAGGCGCTGCAGAGCCGGGCGGTCGAGCGTGCCGCCGGAGATGCCGCCATCATCGAAACGGGCAGGAAGCAGCTTCCAGCCCTCGTGCTTCTGGCTCGCGACATAGGCCGCGCAGGCCTCGTGCTGCGCATCGAGGGAGTTGAAGGCCTGGTCGAGCCCCTCGTCGGACGATTTCCGGGTGTAGACGGCGCAACGGATCATGGTGGGACCTTTGGTCACGTGGCTCTCCGCGATACCGGAAGACCGGGCCTCGTGGTCCGCCGGGACTTGTTCTGGTCGGTGACTGTCCGCGGATCGGTCAGGCCGAAGAACCGCGGGCCCGACCACTGCGCGCCGGTGATCGCGCGGGCGACGGCCGAAAGGGAGCGGTAGGACTTGCCGTTCCAAAGGCACCCCCGCGGGAGCATCTCGACCACATGCGTCACACCGTTCCACTCGCGCAGGAGGCGCGCACCGGGCTGGAGCGATGCGGTCGGCCGTCGCTCGTGGCCGAGGTCGATCCTTCGGAGCTGGGCCAGGAGCGACGTTGGAAGCCCCCCGTGCTGGCGGGACTGGAGCTCGAAGGCGAGAAAGCGGCGCAGAAAACCCTGGCTGAGCCCTTTCGGGACGTTGGAGCCGAAGATCTGCCGCCACCAGGCGATCAGGGTCTGCCGGTCGGCCGCGGCGATGTCCGGGACGCTTGGCAGCCTCCTCTTTTGAACGCGCCAGACTAGCCGCGCCTGCACATTGGACTGCATCGGATCTTTATCGAACATGGTCCATCCTCCTGCCCGGCGGCGCTCGTTTGGCCGCTGCTACGAGGACGAACCCCGAGTGGGCGAGGCGAATCAGTCATCGCTTCACTTGGGCTCGAAGTCCAATGGTTTGCGCTGGAGCTTGCTCGGTTTTGTAGGAAATTATCATGACCGTGATATTCATTGCCCGCCGCGCGATGCGGCGCCGATGGCAGAAGTATCATGTTCATGATAAAGCACTGTTAATATTTGTAAAAAATGGAAAACTGACAGCGAAATCTGTTGACGTGTTCGCCCCTTGTTCTCAGGCTTGCAATCGATCCACACGACCGGATCGATGGAGGCGAAGAGCGAAGGTCAACAGTGTCGTAGATCGGGCCAATCGTTCCTCCACCTCACAGCTTTGATCGCGCCCACGGGGTTGCGGGACTGCCCGCATCTTCATGGTCGTGGTCTGCCCGCATTCACCGGGAGATCGCTCCTGGAACAATTTGGAGGCTATCTTGCCTGATCAGGGCATTGAATATCTGAACCCAGGGGCGCTCAGGCCCTTTGGACGCAATGCGCGCAAGCATCCCGAAAAACAGATCCGCACACTCATGCGCTCGATCGAGAGCCTTGGCTTCAACGCGCCGATCGTGATCGATGAGGACAACATGGTGCTGGCTGGGCACGGGCGGCTCGAGGCGGCGAAACGTCTTGGCATGTCGTTCGTGCCCTGCTTCCGGGTGACGCATTTGAGCGCCGAGGAGGCACGCGCCTTCGTCCTCGCAGACAATCGCCTGGCCGAAGACGCTACCTGGGATGACGATCTTTTGGCCGAGGAACTCAAGGATCTCTTCAGCCAGCCGGATCTCACCTTTGAGGTCGAGGTGACCGGCTTCACCTTGGCCGAAATCGATGACCGGATCGGCGCGCAGGATCCGGAGGCGCTTGATGATCCGGAGGACGATCTGCTCCCGGCGGTTCTGCCGCGGCGCGTCTATCCGGGTGACCTCTGGCAGATCGGAGCGCACCGGCTCCTCTGCGCAGACGCGCGTGATCCCGTGGCCTACGAGGTACTTGTCGAGGACCGCAAGGTGCGCATGGTCTTCACCGATCCGCCCTACAACGTGCCGATCGAGGGTCATGTGAGCGGCGGCGGCAAGATCCGCCACCGCGAATTCGATATGGCCGTCGGCGAGATGACCTCCATGCAGTTCACCGCTTTCCTGCGCACCGTTCTTGACCGCATGGCCGGTCATTGCCACGACGGGGCAATCCTCATGGTGTGCATGGACTGGCGCCACATGGTCGAGATGGTCCGCGCTGGCAGGGATGCCGGATTGGTCCTCAAGAACCTCTGCGTCTGGGCCAAGACGAACGGCGGCATGGGCACCTTCTACCGGTCGCGCCACGAGCTGGTCTTCGTCTTCAAGGCCGGCACGGCCCCCCATGTCAACACGTTCGGCCTCGGCGAGGGCGGGCGCTACCGCACCAATGTCTGGGAATATCCCGGTGCGACAGCGCTTACCGCGGAGGGCCGCTCCGATCTCGCCTCCCACCCGACCGTCAAGCCGGTGCGGCTGGTGGCCGATGCGATCCGCGACGTCACCGGGCGCGGTGACATCGTTCTCGACGCCTTCGGCGGGTCGGGGACGACGCTGGTCGCCGCCGAAAGGACCGGGCGGATCGCTGCCTTGATCGAACTCGATCCGCGCTACGGCGACCTGATCCTCGCGCGGGCTGAGAAGGCGACGAAGGAAGATGCGGTGCAGCTGGTCTGCGGCTGGCCGCGCCGGCTAGATAACGAGGAGGCTGACCAATGAGCGACCATGACGAAGAGCAACCCGATGTGAAGCGGGACACCGAGCGCGACGGCGTGACGCTGCAAGAAGATCGCGCGTCGAAATCCGCAAAAGCCAAGGAGACGCGTAGGAATGCGCTTGGGAAGAAAAAGAGCAAGCCGGGTGTCGGCGGGCTCGATCCGGCCCTCGGGCTACCGCCGATCAACAAACTGAAGCTCTCGAAAAGCGCGGGCGTCGGGTATGGCCAGCCGCCGGCGGAACACCGCTTCCAGCCAGGAGTATCGGGCAACCCCCGGGGGCGGCCGATCGGTGCGAAGACGCGGCGGCTCAGCCCCGATGGCTATCGCTTCCATGAAGGCCTGCGCGCCGAACTCGAACGCTCCGTCAAGTATCGCGAAAACGGGGAGGACCGCGAGATGCCGGCGATCCAGGCCGTCATCCGCCAACATATCAACAAGGCCATGCAGGGCGTGATTGGCTCCGCAAGGTTGATCGTGGACGCGGCCGGCCAGGTCGAAAACTATGACCGGCGTCAGCATGAGCGTCTGATTGAGACCATGATCGAATACAAGCAGAGCCATGAAACGAGGCTCCGCGCACTTGAGCGCAACCCCGATCGGGCGCAGGCGGCCGAGATCCCGCTGCCGCATCCGGACCACATCGAGGTCGACTTCGTGTCCGGGGAGGTCTTGCTCAAGGGGCCGGCCACCGAAGCCGAGCGCTACGCCCTGGAGAAAGCATGGGAGCTGCGCGAACGATTCCGCGAATATGTGAAGGCCGCGGATGAGATTCTGGAAAGCGAAACGTGTGAGACCACGAGGAAGTTCCTGATCGAAGCCCGGCAGAAGTTGGTTGAGCAGATCCAGCTCTTCACGGATGCGCTCGGGGACGGGGAGGACGGTAGCCGAGAGTGAGGACGGCGCCGACGGATCAGAGGAGGGTCTCGGCGATGCCGCGAATGCGCGGGGCCCAGGCGAGACGCGTCAACCAGTCCGATGGCAGCGAGGTGGTACCGGCCAATGCCCCGGCCAGCTGCCCGGTGATCGCCGCCGTGGTGTCGGCATCCTCGCCGAGATTGGCGGCCCTGAGGACAGCGCCCCGGAACCCGGGCGAGGCTCCGAGACTCCAAAGGGCGGCGTCGAGCGAATGCAGCACGTAGCCGGTGGCCCGGACATCGCGGCGCGCCTTGCCGCGCCAGCCGCCTGCGAGGCACGCACCGACCTTGCCCGTGAACCCCGCCCGCGGAGCAAGTACGGCCGAACGTTGCGCCCCTTCGATCGCATCGGCGAGAAGCTCGGCATAGGCCACGCAGGCGTCGACCGCCTCGGAGGCGGCATGGGTGGCCCGGCTCTGGCGGGCGGCGACATCACGGAGCTTGGCGCGATCCTTGTAGTGGCGGATCGCGACGGGGGCGAGGCGCATCAGGCTGCCATTGCCAGCGGTCATGGGATCGGTGGAGCCTGCATAGGGATCGCCGCTTTTCTCCCAGCGTCCGATTGCCTGGCGCGTCGTGATCCCGATGTCGAAACAGCGCCCGGTGCAGGAATAGACCCCCTTCCGCCACCAGTCGGAGAAACGCGTCATCAGGTCCTTTGGGTCAAGTTCGGGGTTCGCGGCGAGGCTGTCGGCCAATGCGAGCGCCATCGCCGTATCGTCGGTCCATTCGCCCGGCTTAAGGCCGAACGGACCGCCACCGATCATGTCCGTGAGGTAAGGGTAGCTGTCCCGGGATCTGAACTCGAGGGTCGTGCCGACGGCATCGCCCATGGCCAGTCCGAGCAGGCTGCCCACCGCACGATCCCGGATCGCTTCGAAGGACGTGGCAGGTTGAACTTCCGGAACCGGCGGGGTGGTCAACACATGCTCCAGCTGGGCGGCGGTCTCGATCGCCCCGGGCCGGGCGGCGCGCACCTCCGCCACGGCCTGATCGGGAGATACGCCAAGTTCTGCCATGAGGCGAGCACCGATCATTCCTGCCCGACCGAGCCCGCCCTTGCAGTGGACGACGATATCGAAACCCGCGCGCAGGCGGCCGCGAATGTCTTCTCCAGCACTGCGCCAAGCAGCTTCAAACTTCGCCGATGGCGTGGAGAAGTCCGGAATAGGCAGGTGCAGCCAGTCCATGTGCCGTGCGGCAACTTCCGCGCCGAGGTTGGGCACACCTAGCTCAGTCAACTCGCTCGACTCGACGAGAGAGACCACTGCGACGGCGCCCCAGGCGGCTAATGCATCAAGGTCCAGGTCGAGCTGTCGGTCCCAAGCGCCGGTTGCGGCATGCGGCTGCCTCTTGCCAGGGCAGAACGTGATGCCGACTCGGCCCATCCCGGCTTTGGGCGATACGGTGGCGATCTGCAGGGGATGAGTGGCACTGGTGCGCATTCGGGAAACCTCACGAAAAAGGAAGGGACGCCACGAATGCTTGCCGGCAACGTGAAGTCAAGTCGGGCTTGCCCGATTGCGTCGGGATTGGCCAACGAACGGCGGCGGTTGGGCTGACGGCGGGGGCGCGCACCGTTGGGCATCAACCGGACTTGTCGGCTCCAACGGTACTTGCGCCTCGATCCTGGGCGGGTCCAGCGCAAATACCCGTTGGTCGCTCAGACCGGGCCGAGAACAGGTTCTGGATCAGGTTGCACGGAGCAACCCTTCCAATGTGATCGAGGGGCGACCCTCGGCGTCACATAGCTGAACAGAGACACTGTCGCTTCGTCCATGCCCGGGGAGCAAGATCGGGTGGCGATTGCCAGGCTCATGACCTGAAGGTCGTAGGTTCAAATCCTACCCCCGCAACCAAAAATAGCAAGTAATACCAAAGCGTTACGCCCCGCATCACGCGGGGCATTTCGCTTATGGGCAATCCACATCAACGCCACATCAACACCAAGGCAGATAAACCGCAACCGCACGCGTTGGCGTGCAGTCGCGCGCAGAGGTATGACGATTTTCCAAACCATGTAACCAACCATCGCTGAAAACAACTGACGCAAGGTTAATTCATCGGTCCTTGGGCATCACCATTGGAGAGAACGCCAGTCTTCGCGCCTCTTCCCTTCCAAGACATCCGCGACTCGGCTTGTTCGCGGGAAAAGAGATTAATAGACAGGGGATTAAGAGTAGCGATTGCCAGCCGGGAAAAGCACGTTGGATTGTCTACATCCATTCTGCCCGATGGGTGCGGGAGCTAGGAACTGGGACGAGGTCGCCGATCGGGTTGTTCCGGCGCGAGCACCTAGGCGCGCGAATACCGTCGCCGCCCTAGCCGCTGCGCTCAACCGGGATTTTGGCCTTGCACCGGGAGCGCGCGCCATCGCTCTCCCTGCTCCAACGCCTGTGCAAGCGCATCTGAAAACCCTCCTGGGCCTCTGCCCGTGTCTCGTAACGCAAATGGACGCATCAGTAAGTGCGAGCGCCGTGGTCCAGCGTCCGACCGATCGCCGTGTCTGCTCGCTCGGGCATTACTGACCGCACCAAGCCACGAGCCGCGATCGCCCTTAGCTTGGCAAGCAGCTCATCTGCCACGCTCGTTGCGTCACGGGACAGGGCCTCAACGAGTTCTAGGAGGGGACCATCGATCTGTTCGTTGACCACGCGCGAGACGTCGGTCTGCGTCAGGTTGAGCACGGCGAGGCCACGAAGCCGGCCAGCTACATGAGCCTGATGCCCGGGGCGACGACATGAGCGACACGCCCCAGTTGCTGCTCCAGCATCATCTCAAGAAGCTCAAGCTGCCGACCTTTCAGAACGAGCATGCCAAGCTGGCCCGACAATGCGCATCCGAAGGCAAGGATCATGTGCAGTACCTGCTCAGGCTCTGCGAGCTCGAGCTGATCGAGCGCGAGCGCCGGATGATCGAGCGCCGCATCAAGGCGGCGAAGTTCCCCGCCACGAAGAGCCTCGACAGCTTCGACTTCAAGGCAATCCCCACGCTCAACAAGGCGCTGGCGATGGAACTCGCGCGCTGCGAGTTCGTCGATCGTCGCGAGAACGTTATCGCCTTGGGACCGAGCGGCACCGGCAAGACGCATGTTGCCCTCGGGCTCGGCCTCGCCGCCTGTCAGAAGGGCCTGAAGGTCCGCTTCACCATGGCCTCAAGCCTGGTCCACGAACTCATCGAGGCCGCCGACGACCGCCGGCTGCAGCGCCTGCAGAAGGGCCTCGCCGGTCAGGATCTGCTGATCATCGACGAACTCGGCTTCGTTCCCCTCTCCAAGACCGGCGCCGAGCTCCTGTTCGAGATCATCTCGCAGCGCTACGAACGCGGCTCGATCATCATCACATCGAACCTGCCGTTCGACGAATGGACCGAGGTCTTCGGATCCGAGCGCCTCACGGGCGCCATCCTCGACCGCCTGACCCACCATGTCCACATTCTCGAGATGAACGGCGACAGCTTCAGGCTGCGCCAGAGCCGCAAGGCCCAAACCTGATCTCACAACGATCGATGCTGCCCGGACTGGCCTTCGGCCAGTGCGCCTTGCCGCGCGTCAGCTTTGTGGGGAGCACACGCGTCAAGACGCGCAATAGTCCCAACCGTTGGGGACTATTCCGCCGCTACGCCGACCAATTTTGCGCCGGGATTGACACCATAGAGATTCACCTACCCCCGCCTTGCGAAGTCACGCCGCTGTTGATTGCTTTGGCTATGTCTGCAAACCGCGTCGGTCCGCTGAGCGGACCAAGCAGACGGTCATGCAATCTCCCTCGCTTTGAGAAGACAGCGTGCGCATCAGAGAAGTACAAACAGCGAGATTGCACCCACGACAATGAGGCTCAGGGCCCATACCAGATCAAGGTTGAACCAACCCTTGGAAAGGAATCTCAACCCGAGCCAGTGGTAAACGCCAATCGCGAGCAACCCGCCCGAAAATGCCATGGCAAACGTATGGACCATGGCAACCGCTGCCGCGACCCCGGCATTGCCCGCCATCAGGTCTGCCGCTGCCTGATGGCCGACATCCGTATCTGTGGCGCGGCAGATGCCGAGATAGATCGGCACCAGCATCAGGCCGGCTCCGTGGGCCATAGCCGCGAGGAAGGACCATAGCGCAAGCCGCGTCGGCGGCACGCGGGCGAGAAAGCGTGGATGGCGGCGATTGAAGACCAGGTAAACACCGAGCCCAATCACCAAGCAGGCCGCGCCGACCTGTATCTCGCGCTGCCATTTCGCGAGGAACAGCAGCGCAGTGAACGGGAACAGGATCGCCACCATTGCGAGCAGATGCCCCGCGGCCAGCGCCAGCAACGCGCTGTAGAGACTGTAGCGCTTCCGTTCCAGCAGCGCCGCCGAAACCGCCAGCGGCCAGCCCATGCCCGGATTGACCCCGTGATAGACGCCTGAAGCGACAACGGCCCACCACAGGGCCGTTGCCGTATCAATTCCGCCCACGCGTCAGACGGAGGGGTAGCAGAAACTGTCCGTCGAACAGTCGCCGCCCTCGAGCCGGATCTGGTGGCTGCGGTAGCCTTTCGGGAACTCGACATAGAAGTTCTTGTCGAGCGTCAGCCCGCCCTTGGCGCCGACATTCGCCATGACCATCGCCGCGCCCCGGTCGCCGGGGTAGAACTGGTCGTCCCAGGTCGAATAGAGCGAATTGGTCCAGTAGACCCGTTTGCCGTCGCGGCTGATCTCCACCATCTGGGGCCCGTAGCCGAAATCCTTGCCGTTCGGATGCTTCGCCTTCTTGACGATTCCGCCGATCTCCACCTTGCCGGCAAGCTTCGGCTTCATCGGGTCCGAGACGTCGTACTGGTGCATCTCGCCCGTTCCCCAGCAGGACACATAGAGAAACCTGTCGTCGAGGCTGAGGTCGATGTCGGTCACGAGCGGCGGCACTGCTTCGAAGCCTTTCAGCATGTCGGGCAGGTCGTCGGCCTTCGCCGGCTGCGGCGGGATCGTCACGGTCTTCTTCGCGTGCCACTTGCCGCCTTCGCGCCACCAGGTCCAGATCGAGCCTTCGAGGTTCGTGGTGTCCACCACGACGCCGCAGAAACCGTATTCCTTGACCGGGTCGTGGGCGGGGCGCACTTCCAGCGCCATCTGGTGGTTCTCGCCGAGGTCGATGGTCTGAACATTCTTGCGCTCGCGAAGGTTCCAGAAATGCAGCCGGTGGCCGTATTTGTTGGACAGGAGATCCTCGGGCACGAGACCGTTCTCGAATTGTGGCGGCAGGCCCCATTCGGAGCTGACCATGTAGTCGCGCGGTAGATTCCACCAGAAATCGTATTGCTTGTCCTGCGGACCCCGGTCGATCTCGTAGCGGCCGATCACATCGAAGCTCTCGCAATCCATGATGAAGATGCCCGGAGGGCCCTCGGTGCCGTCCTTGCCGCCGCCGCCGAGGGTCGAGACATAGATACCCTCGGGCCCGCAATGAATCGTGTGCGGGCGCGAATAGCCGGTCTTGGCAAAGACCTCCTCGGGCTCGATGATCTTGTGGATCTTGGCCTTGAGCGGTTCCTTCACGTCGACGACGTAGATGCGCGAGGAGCGGATGCCGGGAATGATCAGGTAGCGCCGTTCGAGGAAGGCATGGCCGGTCAGGGGCGAAAGCGCCGAGGAACAGGCATTCCAGCCGAAATGGTGAAACTCATCGCCCTTGTTGGGCATGATGACCTGATGCACGATCTGGCCAAAGGTGTCTGAGCTCGGGTCGACATCGACGATCGCCAAGCCATCGGGCTGAGAACCGTCCGGGCTCAGCATGAGCGTGAAGGCAAGCGTCTCAGCCGGTGCCTCCATGGCGAGTTTCGAAGTTGCGTGAAACGTGGGATCGGGTCGCAAGTTCATTGTCGGCTCCTCCCTGGGCTTGGGCGCGTTTCTGATTGTCGGGTATGTCGGGTAGTCGTGAGCGCCCACGCGGAAGCCTGCCACGAAATACGGTGCCGGGCAAACAACCCGATTGTCCGGTCTGGCAGAGGTACCCGAGTCTTCGCGCCAACAGCCGATTTGGGCTCGAAGTCCACACTCGCCGTTCTAGGACGAGGTTATTATTTTGGTGCTGCCCGCTCAGCCCGCCACCGCGCCCAGCGCAGCCGTTGAGCCTCGGCAATTCGGGCCACGCCTTTCAACGTTCTCGGCCCTGTGCTCTTGCCCCCGTGAAACCGGCACCGCTTCCGGCCGGGCTCAGACTTCGCCCGGCACGGCTTGCCTTTGCGCGTCTTGGCTCCGCAGATGACTCGGCGGTTGACCATCCGGCGCAGTCGTCGCCGCAGCGCCCCCGTGAAGTAGTGGTCTATGGCGGCAAGCTCCGCCTCGCGGTCTAAGACCCCATATCGCGCGCGTGCGTGCTGGTGCGGAGAAATTCGCCAGCCGAATGCCCGCGCGATTGCTTGGACAGCATGGGCGAGCGGGTCAATCTCCGCTTGCCCTTCCCAATACTGCACCGAGCGATGATGCAGCCCGGCGCGGCGAGCCAGGTCGCGCTGGCTCCACCCACGTTCGAGCCGTTCCCGTTTCAAGTCATCGCCTGTCATGCGTGCCTCGCCTTTGCATCGAACCTCGCCCGCTCTGCCTATGGCTAGATGTAGATATGTCCCAATTATCCGGACAGGCTCGCCGCCGAATTGGCCGAAAGCGTGCGGAAATCTCGGACGGTTGAAGCGCCGTGATCCTCCCCCAATGAAGTGGTCCGCCGTTATGTTTAGGAAAACGGAGGATCAGAATGGCTACGAAGCGGCACAAGCCGGAAGAGATTGTCACGAAGCTGCGGCAGGTTGAGGTGCTTGTCGGACAGGGGATGGCGCGTGTGGACGCGATCCGCGAGGTACGCATTACCGAGCAGACCTACTATCGCTGGCGCAAGCAGTATGGCGGTATGGGAACCGACCAACTGAAGGAACTCAAACGGCTGCAGAAAGAGAACGAACGGCTCAGGAAGGCAGTGTCGGATCTGACGCTCGACAAGCTGATCCTGACCGAGGCCGCAAGGGGAAACTTCTGAGCCCCGCCCGCCGTCGTGCCTGCATCGAGCTTGTCCGCGAAGATCTGGGCGTCTCGGAACGTCGGGCGTGTCGGGTTCTTCGCCAGCATCGCTCGACACAGCGCAAGCTGCCGCGCGGCCGTGCCGACGAGGAATGGCTGGTCGTCGACATGATCGAGCTGGCCCGCCAGTACGGCCGCTACGGCTACCGCCGGATCGCAGCCCTGCTGAGAGACGCAGGTTGGCAGGTGAACGACAAGCGCGTCGAACGTCTATGGCGGCGGGAGGGGCTGAAGGTGCCAATGAAACAACCGAGAAAGGGAAGGCTCTGGCTGAACGACGGGTCTTGCGTCCGGTTGCGACCTGAGTATCGGAACCACGTCTGGAGCTACGACTTCGTGCATTGCCGGACCGACGACGGCAAGGCATTCCGGACGTTGAACATCCTCGACGAGTTCAGCCGGGAATGCCTGGCGATCAAGGTCGACCGCAGGCTCAACGCCACCAGCGTGATCGATGCACTCAGCGATCTGTTCATTCTCCGCGGGGCGCCCGCCTACATCCGGTCCGACAACGGTCCTGAGTTCGTAGCCCAGGCGGTCCGGGACTGGATTGCCGCCGTCGGCGCCCGGCCGGCCTACATCGAACCAGGATCACCTTGGGAGAACGGATACTGCGAAAGCTTCAACGCCAGGTTCCGCGACGAGCTGCTCAACGGGGAGATCTTCTACAGCCTGCGAGAAGCGCAGATTCTGATCGAACAATGGAGGAGGCACTACAACACGAAGCGACCACACAGTGCTCTGGGCTACCGTCCGCCGGCTCCTGAAACCATCGTCCCGATAGACCAAAGGCCGATCATGCACTAACACTCAAAACGGACCACTCAGGTGGGGCGGGGCAGGGGTGGCCCCAACCTCCGACACGCCCCGAGTTGAACGCAGCCGCAGGCGCGACCGCGCAGCCGGCGAAAACTCGAGCCGGCCTGGTGGGCTCCGAGCGGGTTCGCCGCCATCCCCACCGCCGCGCTCGATCCGGCCCACAGTCCGGCGTCTCCCGCGGCCCCCGCGCTTGTTGGGTCCGGGTCTCCAAGACCGGCGCCGAGCTCCTTTTCGAGATCATCTCGCAGCGCTACGAACGCGGCTCGATCATCATCACATCGAACCTGCCGTTCGACGAATGGACCGAGGTCTTCGGATCCGAGCGGCTCACCGGCGCGCTACTCGACCGGCTGACCCACCATGTCCACATCCTCGAGATGAACGGCGACTGTGGTGTCAGACCAATTCGAACCCGTCTCCACAAGGGCAGGATCGCTGTCCCTTATGACGCGCCGAGGCCGCGCCACTCGGCGAGAGCGGCGGCGCGGTTGAGCTTGAAGTTTTGCCGCGAATAGAGGTGGCGTTCCTGACTGAAATGATTGACGACCGAGGCGTGGACGGCGGCGAACATCTGCAGACTTCGCATCCTCCGAAACCGCTGCATCGCCCTTTCTCGTCGTCGGAATGGCAGGTGCGAATTCTCCGCCCGATTGTTGAGCCAGCGACCAGTTGCCTGGCGGTCGGCCGCACCGACCTCCTTCAATGCGGCGCTATAGGAGCGCAGCTTGTCGGTGACGAAAATGTGCGGGCGACCGTAGCGCTTCATTGATTTCTTGAGGAATTTCAATGCCGCCTTCTTGTCCCGCGTCTTAGTCACGAAGCTCTCGAGAACCTCGCCCTCATGATCGACGGCCCGCCAGAGGTAGTGCCGCTCGCCGTTGATCTTCACAAACATCTCGTCGAGATGCCATTGCCACTGCGGCCCAGAACGCAAGCACTCGGCACGTTTCTTGCGGATCTCGGCGGCGAACATCGGTCCGAAACGCTGCCACCAGAACCGGACCGATTCATGGCTGACGTCGATGCCACGCTCGTGCAGCAGGTCCTCGACGTTACGGAGCGAGAGCGGGAAGCGCACGTACATCATCACCGCCAGGCGGATGATCTCGCGGCTCGTCTTGAAGTATTTGAACGGGTCAGGTTTCGACATCAAGCGACGCTAGTCGGCGCCCTGCCTCGCCGCAAGCCAGGTTCCTCTGACACCGCCGACGATTTTGCTGGTGAACGGCCGGAGCCCCCCAACCGCGCTGCCAAAGAACGCACGCTTCCGTTGCCAAGGCCCAATCTCATCGGCCTGAACAGCCCCTTCCCAAGCCGTTGAACGCCATGCTATGACACCGGCGCGAGTGCCCGGGCACGTCTTGGATGATATCTTCCACGACAAGTCACGAGTGGCTGCACGCACTTATCTTGCCAAGGCGGTTGCAGCTTCCGATCGCTTGGAGAGAAACATCGAGGTCGGGCCCGTGACAGGACAGAACAAGACGCGCGGACGAGATGCCGGCGTGGTCCAGCCGCGGTTCGATCTTACTCGGCGTGCGGTGATGGGATTTCTGCTGGCGGGAACGGCAGGCGCATGTTCGGCCCCGAGACATCTGATCGCTGTCGGGCCCGATATGCAGGGCGCAGGGCCGGACGCATCGCTCCGTACGCACAGGATCTTCATCGCAACGACACGCGCCCCGTCGTCGGAGGCGGGGGTCTTCTTCTCGGGGCAGCGCAGCGCGAAATTGAGCTTCGCGACTGTAGATGTGCAGATCCCGCCGAACCACGTGATCGGTCAAGTGGAACGGCCGCGCAGCCTGCCACCCGATCCCGACAAGCACTTCGTCATTTCGAATCCGCAAACTTTCGACGGAAAGGGTTTGCTCTCGGAGGCTGAGGTGGTCGTCAGGACAAGGCCGCGCGGCGAACGCAAGCTGTTGATCTGGGTGCATGGATTCAACTCGACCTTGACCGATGCTGCCCTGCTTCTCGCACAATTCGTCGAGGATACCGGATATGATGGTGTTCCACTGCTGTTTTCATGGGCCTCCGACGGTCGCCTCACCAGCTATGTCTACGACATCAACAGCGCCCTGATCGCCCGCGATGCGATTTCGGAGGTTGCCAGCACGCTGGGGCGGTCATCTTTCGACTCCATAGACATCGTGGCCCATTCCATGGGCAACTTTCTAGCCATGGAAGCGATCCGGGGTGGGAGCCAACAGAACGTCTACGATTCCACCGGCAAGCTCGCAAATGTCATTCTGGCGGCGCCCGACATCGACTACGAATTGTTTGCCGCACAGGTCAGTTCCATACCGCCAGAGAAGCGCCGGTTCTTTGTCCTCATTTCCGATGATGACCAGGCACTTCGCCTATCGGGATTTCTCGCCCGCCGCCCGAGGGTTGGCAATATCGACGCGGATCGATTGACCCGACTCGGTGTAAACGTCATCGACCTGAGCCAGGTGAGGGACACAAGTTCGATCCATCACACCAAATTCTCCGATGCGCCCGAAGTCGTACAACTGCTCGGCACGCGTATTTTGGTCGGGGACAGCTATGCCGCCAGCAACCCGACATTGCTGGGCGAAGCGATTGTCATCGGGGCCGGCGGCGCCCTTGAGATCATCGAGTGAGCGGACGTTCCAGAGAGCCCTTGCGGCGATCGGGAGTTTTGAATTCCATTGCAACTGGGGTGACGCCGTCCGTACAGGGCCATCCGCTAGACGATCCCTTGGTTGACCTGGATTGCCGGAAACGACGACGCTCACCCGGACCGAACTCGGATCGAGGTGAGGTTGAACGGGCGTCGCCCTCCCATTGAATGGAGGTATCCTCTTGGCTGACACGACCTTGGCATCCCTGACGGGCGAAACCCTCCTGAAAGTGGCATTGCCCATCGTCGCGTTCGCTCTTTGGGCCCTCTCTGTCCGTCTTCGCACGCTGCATGGAGTCTTGGTGAAGTACCCGTTTACGAGGGCGATCATCGAGGTTGCGTTGGTGCTGGCGGGTGCCTGGAGTCTTGGAACAGCAGCCGAGGCCCTGCGCGACGCCCTCGTGCCGGATCAAGCGCTGGCCCAGCCGGGTGTGCTGGTCAGGCTGGCCATGTATCTTGCCGTTTCCTTCAGCGTGGGGAGGCTCGTGGAGGCGGCGGCCGTCTCACGGGCGCACCGTGGGCACGGCGATGGCCTCTCGCGGCTTTCCCGTACCTTTCTGTATGGGGTCTGTCTCCTGGCAGGCCTGCTCGTCTTCTTCGCCGCAAACGATTTTCCACGGCTGACGGTGGTCACTGGCGGGTTTGCCGCGGTCCTCGCCTTCGCGCTGCGGCAAACGCTAACAGACGTCGTCGCAGGGGTAGCACTCGGCATCGAGCGCCCTTTCCGACGCCGCGATTGGGTGATGCTGGAGGACGGTAGCGTCGCTGAGGTTATCGACATGGATTGGCGGGCGACGCATCTTCGGGGCTGGGATCGAGCGATCTTCCTTGTTCCGAATGCGCAGCTGGCACGTCAAACCCTGCGGGTTCTTCCGAAGCCTGGTGAGCTTTACGCGGACACCTTTACAATCCTTGTTTCCGGTGACGAGGACCCGGAGCGCGTGAAGTCCCTTCTCGAGGAGGCGGCCCGGAAATGTGAGGCGCTCCTCTCACGTCCGGCCCCCGTGATCCGGCTGGCCGACGCTTCGTCACTCCCCTACCGCTATTCGCTTTGGGTGCACTTTGACGGCTACATGGCGAGCTTTGCCGGGCGCGAAGAGCTTTTTTCAAACATTCACAAGGCTTTAAGCGAGGCGGGCTTGCAGGTAACGGCCGAGGTTCAGGATATAAGGTTCGAGCGCAAGCGCTCTGAAAGTCGTCCTTGATGCCGTGGCGCCGTTCGCTGCTTCTGTGACCCCCCGGATATCCTCCACCTGATGCGAAAGTCCGGGTGGGCTAGAGGGCCGGAGGGCTAAGTGCCATGAAGGGTACGATCGGTGCATCACTGCGTTTGGGCTCGTCTTTTACGGTTCGTTGCCGGTACTGGACCCGGATCCGTTATCCACAACTTGGGCATCCTGATCCGATTCGGATTCGGCCCGAAATCCTGTCGGCGTCTTGCCGGTCCATCGCCTGAATGCCCTGTCGAGGGCGGCCGGGCCGGAGAGGCCTACCTGAAGGGCGATTTGCGAGATGGGTAGCGCTGTGTTCGACAGGAGGTCTTCGCTGACGCTCTGGCGCACGTCGTCCTTCATCTGGCTGAAGGAGGTGCCCGTTGCCTGTAAGAAGCGCTGTACACGACGTGGATGCAGGCCACAGATTGCGGCAAATACATCAAGATTCAGATCTTGGTGAGCGATGTTATCCGCAAGCACGCTGCGAAAATAGGAAAGGGTTGCTTCGCTGGCGCCGCTGGGCGCGAATTCCCCTCGTGGCGCTTCCACCAGGTCCCAGTCCAGCGCGAATGGCGCCCAAAGCCATTGCGGCGGAAACGAAATCCGCAAGCCGTTGATCCCGGATGTGATAAACGCCTGTTTCGGCAGAAACCCCGGCGGAAGACCTGCGGTGGTCGGCACAGTGACGACGATGTCATTGGGGTCAAAAGTGCCACCGATACCCTGTCTGATCACGGTCACGTAGAAGGCGACGCCGACTGCATCCAACTGTCTTGATGGCTTCGACACATTGATCGTGCGCTGAATCTCCAAGCTTGCAACGTCGTGCGAAACGAATACGGAATACCGTACATTATCAACTTGCTTCGAAACTTCCACCACCACCCGGGAGAGGAAATCTCCCAAGGTGAGCGCACGGCTCGCCGCCTCCCGGAGCCCGGGGGTCCCCTTCCTGGCGGTTTCGATCGCCACCGTTGCGCCGAAATACGGGTCGCCGAGGGTTTCGGCCATGTCCTCCATGGCAGCATAACAGGCGCTCGCCTCAACCAGCATCGAAGGATCGCTCAGCGCGACGAGCGGAATCCCGTTGCGGGCAAGCAACGCTTCGATATCGCCGCCGCGCAAGGCGAATGCCTTGGCGAGCGGGAACAAAACCAACATTGCTCGGGTAAATTTCGGGGCAGATCGCTTGCTCATCCGGACTCTTCCCTCATCTTTCAGGGGTTAACCCCGGGCGACCGGATTGTGCCACCGTTGGCATGAGATGCAAAGACCTGACCTCACGGGCATGGTAGCTCTCAGGCCAGGCACGAAGAGATTCTGGCGACGAGTACTCGGCGCTCGTGAGCTCTGCAAGCGCGGGAGCCTGAAAATGCTGCGAACAAGGACCTTGGGAGCCGCCACGATGGTGGCTCTGCTGTTGTCGACTTCGGCCGTGCTGGCGAATGACATCGTCATCACCGGCGGGCGGGTGATCGACCCCGAAACCGGTCTCGATGCCATTCGCAACGTCGCCATTGAGGGCGACAAGATCGTGGCGATCAGTGAATTTCCGCTGGAGGGTGATGTGGTGATCGACGCCACGGGCCACGTCGTGTCGCCGGGCTTCATCGACCTGCATTCCCATGGCCAGAACATCGGCGACTACCGGATGCAGGTGATCCAGGGCGTCACCACGGCGCTGGAGCTTGAATCCGGCATTGTGCCGGTCAGCGACTGGTATGAGGATCAGGCCACGAAGAAACTGCCGATGAACTATGGCGCGTCCGCAGGCTGGACCCACAGCCGGATTGCGACCTTCAGCGATACCGATCCATTGGCCACGGCGGCGTTTTTCACGGATGCCCAGGGCCGCACCGACTGGAAGCAGGACATCGCCAGCGCGGAACAATCCGAGCGCATCATGTCTCTGCTCGAACAGGGCCTCAAGGACGGTGCGCTCGGTATCGGCGTCAACGCCGGCTATGCGCCGGGTTTTGGACACAAAGAGTATTACGCGCTGGCCGAACTGGCCAAGAAATACAATGTCCCGACCTATACCCATGTGCGGTATGCCAGCAACACCGAGCCGCAAAGCTCGTTTGAGGCGATCCAGGAGCTGATCAGCCTCGCCGCCATCACAGGTGCGCACATGCATCTGTGCCACATCAATTCGACCTCGCTGTCGGACATCAAGGCCACGATGGCGCTGGTGGAAAAGGCGCAGGCCCAGGGCATCAACGTCACGACCGAGGCCTATCCCTACGGCGCAGCCAGCACCGTGGTCGGCGCGGCCATGTTCAGCGGCCCGGACTGGCGCGACCGGATGGACTCGACCGCCAACAACTTCCAGCTTGGCGCGGATCGGATGACCGAGGATGAACTTGCCGATTATCAGGCCAACAAGCCCGGCACCTTCATCGTCTGGCATTTCCTGGACGAGTCCGATCCCGCGGCCCTGTCGCTGCTGGACGTTTCGGTGACGAATCCCGCGACAGCGATCGCCTCGGATTCCGTGCTCTGGTCCTATTTCGATGAAAACGGCAACATTCTGCTATACGAAGGCGATGAATGGCCGTTGCCCGACAATGTGTTCAGCCATCCGCGGTCAACAGGCACGTATACCAAGATCCTGCGGTCCTATGTGCGCGAACGCGGGGTATTGTCGCTTTCCGAAGCGATCCGCAAGATGTCGCTTCTGCCTGCACAGACGCTGGAAGACAGCGTGCCGCAAATGCGCACCAAGGGTCGGCTTCAAGTGGGCATGGACGCTGATATCGTCGTCTTCGATCCCGCCACGGTGGCCGACCTGGCCACCTTCGAGAACGCCAATCAACCGACCGTGGGCGTGCAAACCGTGATCGTGAACGGCGGCTTCTCGGTGCGCGATGGCGAGCTGGTGCTGGACGCTCCCAATGGCAGGGCGATCCGTAATGCGGTGGTGAACTGAAACTCTTCCAAACTGATAGAAAACAACCTGTGGATGAGAAACACTCCATGAAAGCCAAAACAACCATTTTGACAACAACACTTATTGCCGGGCTGCTGACCGTTTCAGCGGCCTTCGCGCAAGACTATGATCTGGTGATCAACAACGGCCGGGTCATCGACCCGGAAACGCTGTTCGACGACATCGCCAATGTCGGCGTGAAGGACGGGCGCATCGTTGCGATCAGCAAGGACCCGCTGACGGGTGCCGAGACCATTGATGCGACCGGCCATATCGTGGCGCCGGGCTTCATCGACACGCATTTCCACTTTCAGATGCCGATCGGTTATTCCCTCGGGTTGCGCGACGGGTTGACCAGCAGCATGGATTTCGAGATGGGCTGTGCGGGATCCTATGTCGCCGCCTGGTATGAGGCGCGTGCGGGTGTGACCCAGGCCAACTATGGCTGCGCGGTCAGCCACGAATTCGCCCGGGCGATGGTGCTCGACGGGTCAGACGGCGCCGAGTACCTGATAAACGGCCCCGTAGCCGCTTACACAACTCGGGCGAAAGCAGGCTGGAGCGTGACGCGCCCGACCCTGGAACAGGGCAACGCGATTCTCGAAGAGATTGACAAGGGTCTGATGGCGGGCGCACCCGGCATTGGCAGCACCACGGGCTATATGAGAGCGGGCATCTCTTCCCGCGAGTTGTTCGAGGTGCAGAAGGTTGGCGCACGCTATGGCCGCCCGACTGGCTCACATACACGCTATACGCTTGGCAACGACACGACCGAGGTCAACGGCGCGCAGGAACTGATCGCAAACGCAATCGCGCTCGGCGCGCCTGCGATTGTCCTGCACTTCAACAACCCCGGCTGGCGCGTGACACACGAATTGATTTCAGGGTTGCAGGAAAGGGGCTTCAACATCTGGGGGGAAATCTATCCCTATGCTGCAGGCTCCACCACGATCAATGCGGAGTTTCTGGAGCCCCAAAGCTGGGTCGACGATCTGGGCAACCGCTATGAGGAAACCATTCTGGATCCGGTCACGAATGAGTACTATACCCTCGAGACCTACAAGGCGACCATCGCATCCGAACCGACCAGGCCGGTCGTCGTATTCAAGATGCCCGCCGAAGACCAGGCAAAATGGCTGACGCTGAAGGGCGTGACCATGGCCAGCGATGGGGTTGGTGCACAGCCGTACGACGCCCCGTGGGATTTCCCGATGGACCAGCTGGGCGGCACACACCCCCGAACCGCCGGATCCCGAGGAGCCACGATCCGACTCGGTCGGGAAAACAACATCCCGATGATGCAGCTGATGTCGATCCTGAGCTACAACGCCGCCAAGCATCTGGGCGATACCGGCCTGAAGGCGATGCAGGAACGCGGTCGCATCCAGACCGGGATGGTCGCCGATATCGTGGTCTTTGACCCCGAAACCTTCACGGACAATTCCACCTATGAGCAGGGTGCCATCCCTTCGACGGGCATGAAAGCCGTGATCGTCAACGGTCAGGTTACCGTGCGGGACGATGTGCTGCTTCCTGTCTTCGCCGGTCAGCCGATCCAGTTTGAACCCGAAGACAAGCCGCGCTTCGTGCCGGTCTCGCTGGAAGCGTGGAATGCCGAATTCTCGACCGGGATGCCCAGCGACTTCTCGGGGGCCTTCTCCGTGGATGGTGGCAACTGATCGTGATCACATACAAGCTAGGAGTCGCGACCATGCGGTTTTTGACTTCCGTCTTCGTGGCGGCCTTATTGGCCGCCACACAAGCATCGGCAGAACCGGAGGCGATCGAGTTTCAGGATCTTGCCGACCCATTCGCCGTTGCCTTTGAAGACCCCTATGCAGCCATGGGGGTCGAGATGCTGAACGAGTTGAAAGTGTTGGTCCAGTCGGACGAGAAGCTCGCCGGCACTGATCTTGACGAGGAGACACGCACGCGTCTGGAAGCCCGCCGCGCTGCTGCTCAGGAAAAGCTCGAGGCGAGCGGTCACGATATTGGTGCCTTGCTTGAGCAGCGCTGGGATGTCGCCAGGAAGCGGCAGATCGCCCGCATGGCCACGAACCCCATTTTCGACGGCGTCGAGGTCTCGATCTCGGGCTATATCATCCCTGCACCACCAGACGCGGATGGCAGAGGGTTCGGCTATCTGGTGCCGCAGGTCGGAATGTGCAGCCACCTTCCGCCGCCACCGCCAAACCAACTCGTCAGGGTCAGACTACGCGCGGATCAGCAGGTAGAATCCTTGTATCTGCCGGTTCGGGTGTCGGGGCTGCTGCGCGTCGAGCCAAGCGATGAGACCATATTCGTCCTCGATGGAATGTCGCGCATGCTGAGCGGCTGGACCCTCGACGCCGAAACCGTCGAGTTGCCAGAGGGTTGAGGTGGGAATGGTCGGACCTTTCCCCAGTATCGAGACAGCTTGTGGCGGCGCCGGGCTGCGCCGCCTCTGTGCCGGAAGGCCAATATCTGATGGTGCATTCAAGATGGTCGCTAGCCTCGTGCCAATGCAATGAATAGAAGTAAAATCCAAGCGGAGACACCAATGAAGAAGCAAAGACATCTCCTGGCCGGGACCCTCTTGATGAGTGTCATCTGTGCCGTTCCGGCTTTGGCTCAAGACTATGATCTGGTGATCAACAACGGCAGGGTCATGGACCCTGAAACCCTGTATGACGACATCGCCAATGTCGGTATCAAGGATGGCCGGATTGTCGCGATCACCAAGGACGCGCTGACCGGTGCCGAGACGGTGGATGCGACCGGCCATATCGTGGCGCCGGGTTTCATCGACACCCATTTTCATTGGCAGACGCCAATCGGCTACCGGGTCGGCTTGCGCGACGGGTTGACCAGCAGCATGGATTTCGAGGCAGGCTGTGCGGGATCCTATGTCGCCGCCTGGTACGAGGCGCGTGCCGGTGTGTCCCACGCCAATTATGGCTGCGCGGTCAGCCACGAACTGGCCCGCGCGGTGGTGCTCGACGGGGCAGAGGGCGATTTCCTGGTAAACGGTCCCATTGCCGCTTTGGAAACCCGCAAGAAATCGGGCTGGAGCGTGACGCGCCCGACCCTGGAACAGGGCAACGCGATTCTCGAAGAGATCGACAAGGGTCTGCAGGCGGGTGCACCCGGCATTGGCAGCACCGTGGGCTATATGCGGGAGGGCGTCTCTTCCCGCGAGATGTTCGAGGTGCAGAAGGTCGGTGCCCGTTATGGCCGCCCGACTGGCGCACATACACGCTACACGCTTGGCACCGACACGACCGAGAACAACGGTGCGCAGGAACTCGTCGCCAATGCCCTGGCGCTGGGTGCCCCGGCGATCGTTCTTCACTTCAACAACCCCGGCTGGCGGCTTGCCCAGCAAATGATTGTTGGGCTTCAGGAACAGGGCCACAACATCTGGGGTGAAATCTATCCCTACGCTGCGGGGTCCACCACGTTGAATGCGTCGTTCCTGCAGCCGGACAGCTGGGTCGAGCAGTTGGGCAACCGCTATGAGGATACAGTGCTGGATCCGGTCACGAACGAGTACTACACCCTGGAGACGTTCAAGACCGACATGGCCGCCAATCCGACCAAGCCGATCGTCGTGTTCAAGATGCCCGCCGAAGATGCGCCGAAATGGCTGACGCTGAAGGGCGTCACCGTGGCCAGCGACGCGCTTCCGCCCGAACCGTATTTCGGCCCGTGGGATATCCCGCTGGACCAGCTCGGCAACACCCACCCCCGCGCGGCGGGCACCCGGGGCATCACGATCCGTTTCGGTCGGGAACACAACATCCCGATGATGCAGCTGATCTCGATCCTCAGCTATAACGCGGCCAAGCATCTGGGGGATACGGGCCTGAAGGCGATGCAGGAACGCGGTCGCATCCAGACCGGCATGGTCGCCGATATCGTGGTCTTTGACCCCGAAACCTTCACAGACAATTCGACCTACGAGAAGGGTGCCGTCCCTTCGACGGGCATGAAGGCCGTGATCGTCAACGGTCAGGTCGCGTTGCGTGACGACAAGGTGCTTCCTGTTTTCGCCGGTCAGCCGATCCGGTTTGACCCCGAAGACACGCCGCGCTTCGTGCCGGTCTCGGTAGAAGCGTGGAATGCCGAATTCTCGACCGGGATGCCCAGTGACTTCACCGCCCTCCCCGCGGACGGTGGCAACTGATCGCGACACATCCAGGCGAGGAGACGGGATCATGCTGTTCTTGATCTCCGACTCCTGGCTGCCCTTCGCCCGGGTCTTGCGCGCAGGCTGCGCTTTCCGGGTTCTCAATTCCGAACGGGACAATCCTGAAATCGATCTCACCGACAGGAGATATCTGAAATGAAACTTCGCAACACCATCATGGCCCTTGCGGTTTCCGCGGCGGCGACCTTCGCCCCGGCATACGCCCAGACATCCGACGGGCAGTCCGTTGGGGCCGCGATCGAGCGGGTCGCGACGGGGCTTGCCGGGCGCATCGGCTTCGCGGCGCAGGAAATCGGCGGCGACGACGTCATCGCGTTCAATGGCGATGAGACCTTCGCCATGGCCAGCACCTACAAGGTTGCGATCGCCACTGCGATAATGGACCGCGTGGACAGGGGGGAACTCAGCCTCGACCAGATGGTCGACATCACACCCGACATGATGATGATCGGGGACGCTGCGCTGAGCGACACATTCGTGCATCCCGGGCTTCAGCTTTCGGTGGCGAACCTGATGGAGATCATGATCACCGAGAGCGACAACACGGCGACCGACACCTTGATGGGGCTGGCCGGCGGGCCCGCGGCCGTGACCGAAAATCTGCGCAGGCTCGGGATCACCGATTTCAGGGTTGATCGGACGACAGGCGAGATCATCGGGGAATTCTATGGCCTGCCGGGACCAGCCACGATGAAAGTCGCCACCGAGGCCTTCGTGACCCGGCCGGAGCTCCTGACGATCATGGGTGACCGCAATCTGGACTTCGAGGCGGATCCCCGCGACCACGCAACGCCGCTTGCGATGCTGCAACTCCTGCTTGCCATCGACAGCGGCACGGCGATCAGCGCCGAGAGCCGCGACTTCCTGATTGATGTCATGTCGCGCACGCGCACCGGCGCTGCCCGGCTCAAGGGGCTGCTGCCGAGGGGAACGCCCGTGGCGCACAAGACCGGAACCATAGGGGGAGTGGCCAATGACGTCGGCTATATCACGCTCCCCGACGGTCGTCGGTTCGCAATCGCCGTGTTCACCAAGAGCAGCGAGACATCCGAGCCGGACAGGGATCGGGCAATTGCAGAGGTCGCCCGGTCGCTCTACGACTACTTCTACCTTGGGCAGATGGCGAAGCAGTAAACGGGGAAACTTCGCCGTGCAGGCTCTGCCTGTGCGATCCTGCACTGCGAAGACAGAACCCTCCGGGAAGAGCCATCGTTGTCCCGCCAGGAGACATCCGGCGAAGACTCCAATGAAAAGGAAAAACCCAGTGAAGAACCGAATGAAACCACTACCTGCCCTGCTTGTTTCGTCGCTACTGTGCGTCACACCGGCACTCGCACAGCAGACCATGACACAGGAAGAGGGCCAGGCGACCTTTGATGCGGTCGTCGCCGAAGCTGCTGAACTGATCAAGGAACTGAACATCCCGGGACTTGGTATCGGGGTCATCCATGGGCCCAACGCCTACGGCGCCGGACTCGGTGTCACGAACGTAACCACCGGAGAGCCCGTTACCACTGATACGCAGTTCCAAATTGGCTCTGTGACAAAAACCTTCCTTTCGACTCTGGCCCTGCAGCTGTCCGAACGGGGCGATCTGGATTTGGACGCGCGTGTCGTCGACATCCTGCCGTGGTTCAGGGTCGCGGATCCCGACGCGACGTCGAAAGCGCGGGTCGTCGACCTGTTCCACCATCACGCTGGCTGGTATGGCGACCATGGGTTCCTTCCTGTTCCTCCGGGTGGGTCGATCAGCGAGAAGGTCATGCTCCAGGCGGCTTACGTCGAGCAGATCTATCCGTTTGGTCAAACCTGGATGTACAACAACACCAGCATCACCTTCGCGACCCATGTGGTGTCGCATGTCGGCGGAAAACCGATCGAGACCCTGATCGAAGAGAACCTGTTGACTCCGCTCGGCATGGATTCGTCGTCCTTTAATTACGACGCCACCCCGCCGGCTGAAAACTACGCATGGGGTCATCCGCCGATCTACGGGGAAGGCAGCATCAGTGATCTCAAGCCGTACTACATTCCGTTGATAAGAGAGTCCGCAGCCTCCGGCGGAATCCGGTCTACGGTTACCGACATGTTGAAATACGCCCGCTTTCAGCTGGACGGCAAGGACGCCTCCGGGAACCAGCTGCTATCCATGGAAGCGCTGGACTATGCCCATGCTCCGGCAGTCGACGCTGCGGCCGGCGAGTTTACCGGACTGACGTGGTTCGTCCACGACTACGGCGGCGTCACCAGCCCCTTCCACGGGGGGAATTGGCCCGGCACGCGGTCTTTTCTGAAGCTGATCCCGGAACACGACTTTGCGGTGGTGATCATGGTCCACAGCGATCGCGGAGTCGAAGCCTACAGTAAAATTGCGGACGAAATGGTCAAAGCCTTCACGGGAATCGAGGCCGACTCTCCGGTCGCAGCGGGCGTTGATCCGTCTGTGCTCGATCCCTTCGTCGGCGTCTTCAAGGGGAATTCCCAGAACATCGAGATCCGGAAAGAGGGCGACAAATATGTGTTTGTCCAGTTCTCCGCATTGACCAAGGGAGCGGACCCCGCGCCTGCCAATGTGGCCAACACGGCCGAGGGCTATTTTATCATCACCGAAGGCCCGAACGAGGGATCCCTTGGCGAATTGCTCGAAGATCCGTCTGGCGAACTCAACTTCGTGCGGTTCAACCACCGGATCTTCATTCGGGGCGACGGGGCGGTCGATGAATTCGACCTCTCCGGGTCTGTGTTCGACAAACCAGCTGAGTAAGAGCCACGGATTCGGTGGAGGGGCGATCCAGCACAGCGCAGATCGAACTCTCCATCGAACGCGCTGCATCGACAACGGGAGACGTCCAATGCGGAAACCAAACCCGAAGACCTTGACCGCGGCGCTTGCCGTCGCTTTCAGCGTCGCCCTGCCGGCGGGCGCCCAAGACGCCTCCGGGCCGATCCTGTTCACGAACGTCAACGTCTTTGACGGCGTGAACGAAGCTTTGATCATGAATGCCAACGTCGTGGTGACGGACAACCTTATCACCGCAGTGTCGACCGAACCGTTGGCGATTGCGGGTGGCACAGTGATCGACGGAGGCGGTCGCACGCTGATGCCGGGCCTGTCCGACACACATACCCATCTGGCCTATTCCTCTATCTCTCAGATGCGAATGCTGACGGGTCACGCTTCCTATGGCTACATCCGCGCGACTGTGGACGCCGAAGGCATGTTGATGCGTGGCATCACAAGTGTTCGCGATATGGGCGGCAATGTCTTCGGTCTGAAGGCCGCCATTGACGAAGGCCTTATTCCCGGCCCGAGGATTTATACCCCTGGGGCCTTGATCGGCCAGACAGCCGGGCATTTCGACTTCCGGTTCGGCAACCAGCCCCATGTTCAATTCGGCGGCACGACGCCCGATTGGGAAAGGCAGGGCCATGCCTATAATGTGGATGGCGTGGATCAGGTGCTCGCAGCAGTGCGCGAAAACCTGAAAAACGGCGCATCCCATATCAAACTGGCGATCGGCGGCGGATACGCGTCCCCTGCGGACCCTCTTCTGGGCAATCAATTCACCTTTGATGAAATCAAGGCGGCCGTGGATACGTCTGGCGATTGGGGCACCTATGTCACCGTTCACGGGTATCACCCTTCCGCCATCAACCGGGCGATTGACGCGGGGATCAAGGACGTTGGGCACGGCCAGTTGCTGGATGATGCAACCTTGCAGCGGATGTCCGACGAAGGTGTTTTCCTAAGTACCCAGCCCTTCACAGTCTGCAGAGAGCCACAGTTGGATGATTTCTCGAACTCCAAGCTTGCGCTGGTATGTCAGGGTACAGAACGGGTCTACAAAGCCATCAAGAATTTCCCCGATTTGAAGGTGACATACGGGACCGACCTGTTCTTCCTTCCCGAAGAAGAGCTCGCCAAACAAACGCAGCAGATGGAGCGTTTGCTGCCGTGGTTCGAGCCTGTTGAGATCCTGCGCATGGCGACAAGCACTGCGGGCGAGTTGTTCGAGCTGAGCGGCGATATGCGCAACCCCTATCAGGAAGGCACTCTTGGCACGGTTGCAGTGGGCGGTTACGCTGACCTTCTGCTGGTCGATGGCAACCCGCTTGAAGACCTCAAGGCGGTCACCAACGTCGATAACTTGAGAATCATCATGAAAGACGGCGTAATCTACAAGAACACGCTTGAGTGAACTTTTTGCTACAGGCGTTTATCTAGAATGCCTGCAGCATCTTTTTGAGGATTCTGGGGGAACGAGACGATACATGAAACGTAGAACATTCAATACATTGGCTGTCTCTGCAGGTGTTACTGCAATATCGTCACCTTTACTTGGCTCACCGGGAGAAAGTGGAAAATTGCGTGTCTGTTGTGTCGGTTTCTTCCATGAAACCAACACTTATCTCACCGAAGGCATGGGCGAAACCACGCTGGACAACATGCGTATTTTTCGGGGTGATGAAATCAAGGCGCTCAGAGGAACAGCCTTGGGCGGCGCAGTAGATGTGTGCGAGGAAAACGGCTGGGATTTGCTCCCGGGGCTAATATACGGACCAGATTCGAGCTTTGGTCTGGTGAATGCGCAATTCTGGAGTGATGCGAAGAAAGAAATGCTCGACACGCTTAAAGCACAGATGCCATTGGACATCGTTTACCTCGCTCTACACGGTGCAGGTGTTGTCGATAAAACGCCCGATCTTGAAGGAGATCTGGCGGAATCCGTCCGAGAACTTGTGGGAAAGGACACGATGATCGTCTGGTCCGGCGACCTGCATGGCAAGATCACGGACAAAATGAAGGACAATATGAATTTCTTCAGTGCCTGCAAAAAATATCCTCATCTGGATATGAATGAAGCTGCACGTGATGCAATGTATCGTGCCGCTGCGATCCTGGCAGGAGAGTCGGATACCACCCCGGCCTATCGCAAGGTGCCGCTGATGATGCCGCTCAGTAACACCGAAGAGGAAGGCATTTTCGGAAATCAGCTCAAAGAAAAGTGTATTGAGATCGAAAACCGTCCCGGTGTTCTCAATTGCTCTGTCATGCATGGTTTCCCATACCAGGACACCGATTTTTGCGGCGTGTACCCGATGGTCACCACCGAAAAGAACGCTCAGCTGGCGCAAGAACTGGTGGACGAACTGTCGCAGTGGATATGGGATCACAGGGAAGAGGCCTTTTATACACTGAATGATTTGGACACAACCATGAACAGTGTACTGGCCATGCTCGACAGAGACGGCCGCTACGAACGCAAACAGCCGACGAAGGGCGATATCATCGATCATACCCCGATTGTGATTGGGGACGCTGCGGATAAACCCGGTGGTGGGGCGGGGGGCTCGGGGACGCACCTGCTGCGGGCCCTTTTGGAAACAGAAGGCTTGGGTAAAGTCGCCTTCATTTCCATACACGATCCGGAAACCGCACAGGCCGCAGTCGCTGCCGGTGTCGGAGCGACAATCGATGTGAACCTCGGGGGCAAGTTTGAGCCAATTGCAGGCGAACCAATTAAAACCAAGGCCTATGTGAAGTCAATTTCGGATGGCTACGAGTTCGTTCGCGGGGGGACCGCTTACGGTATCCCTTACACGTTTGGTCCCTCAGTTAGGCTGGTCATCGCGGATACGGTGGATGTCATCGTCATATCCGGCCTGGTCCAGGCCTATGACGATTCACAAGCGAGGCCACATGGCATCGCCATCCAGGAATATGACGTCATAGGTGTCAAAAGCGGGAATCACTTCCGAGCGTTCTATGAAAATTTCACTGACAAGGTGCTGATCGTTGATGTTCCCGGAGCCACCAGTCGCGACATTGCTCTTTTTGAGCACACGCAGTTGACGGAGCCCATCTACCCTCTCGACAAGAGCACAACGTTTACCGTTGCGAATTAGTGAGAATCTACAAATACACGCTGCCAAAGGATACTGTTTCATAATGCTTCGAGCCGGCGTTGTTGATCAACTTAAGGCGGAGATGACCTGTCTTAATGGGGCTTCTACCCTTGGCTCTAGCTGCTTCATACATGTTGTCGGGTTTTGGCCCATTGGACCAAGCGGGGTGTGTCAAGGTAGCCGGGTTGAGTGTATCGAATGAGGGCGTTGCTCGTCCAAAACCTGATTTTCAATTGGCCAGGCTCTGAGAATTCGACGCTGCGCATACCAAACCTGTCGCTTGCTCAGGGGGAGCGGGTTTTCTTGTTTGGCCCCAGCGGCAGCGGAAAATCCACACTGCTCTCGGCTATCGGAGGCGTGGTGGATGTTTCACCGGGGGCAATCCTGGTCGCTGACAAGGATGTAGGCGCGGTAAATGGGGGTGCGCGGGACCGGTTCCGGGTGGATCACATCGGCATGATCTTTCAGGTGTTCAATCTCGTTCCATGGCTGAGCGCGCTCGAGAACGTCCTTCTTCCCTGCACATTCTCGCAGCGTCGCCGCGCGCGTGCCGGCGACGATCCCGCGGGAACGGCCCGGCGTCTGCTTGACGAATTGGGTCTGTCCGATCCTGCGCTGGCATCGAAGCAGGCCCACGAGCTCAGTGTCGGGCAACAACAGCGGGTTGCCGCCGCGCGTGCGTTGATCGGCAAGCCGGACCTGATCCTGGCGGACGAGCCGACCTCGGCACTCGATGAGGCGGCCAAGGCGGCCTTCGTCGACCTGCTGGCGCGGGAATGCGCCGAAGCGGGCGCCGCTCTGCTCTTTGTCAGTCACGACCGCAGCCTGGAGCGTCATTTCGACCGCGGTGTCGACTTCCTCACCCTGAACCGGAGCGCCGCCTGATGCTGGGGTTCAGCCTGCGCAGCCTGTGGAACCGCCAGTTCGTCGCCGGTCTGACCGTGCTGGCCATCAGCCTCAGCGTCGCGCTGATCCTCGGTGTCGAGCGGCTGAGGGACGGCGCGCGCGACAGCTTTGCCAACTCCGCGTCTGGGATCGACCTGATCGTGGCGCCGCGCGGCAATTCCGTTCAGATCCTGATGGCCACCGTTTTCGGCGTTGGCGGCACCGGAACAGGCATGACATGGGAGAGCTTCGAGTGGTTGGAAGATCGGCCCGAGGTGGCCTGGGCAGTCCCGATCCAGATGGGCGACAATCATCGCGGCTATCCGGTGATCGGGACAGATGCTTCGTATTTCGAGCACTTCCGGCACTCCGGCGGTCAGCCGCTCTCTCTGGCGGCTGGCACGTTCTTTACCGGCGATGGGGCGGATGCCGCCGTGATCGGGGCTGAGGTCGCGGCGCGGTTCGGTTATGCCCCCGGTGCGGTGATCGTCAACGCCCATGGCTCCGGCGAGGTCTCGTTCGACCTGCACGACGACGCGCCCTTCACCATCTCGGGCGTGCTCGCGCCGACCGGTACCGCAGTTGATCGGATGGTCTTCGTTACGCTCGAAGGCTTCGACACCCTTCATGCGCAGGAAGACGCGCCGCTGTCCGACCCCCTGGACTCGACCGCCACGCCCGCCAACGGTCATGGTGAGGATGACGCGCACGACGACCATGACGCGCACGACGCCCGTGACGCGCATGGCGACTATGAGGCGCATGAAGACCACGAAGATCATGGCGAATACGAAGGCACGGAGGTCGGACACGGTCACGAACCGGACCGGATCAATGCCGTCTACGTTGGGCTGATAGATCGGACGAATGTCCTCGGTCTGCAGCGGGCCGTCAACGAACGCCCCACCGACGCCCTGAGCGCCGTCCTCCCGGCGGTCGCTCTGGCCGAGCTCTGGGGGATCACCGGGACAGCGGAGCGCGCGATGCGACTGATGGCGTGGGCCGTGGCTTTGGCAGGAATGATCGGCATGGTGGTCATGCTCTCTGCAACCCTCGACACCCGCCGCCGTGAATTCGCGATCCTGCGGTCTGTCGGCGCGACACCGGCACGCATCTTCGGCCTGATTGTGACCGAAGCCGCCATTCTCACAGCCGCGGGGCTGATGCTGGGCCTTGTTCTGCTTACGGTGGCCACGTTTGTGACCGACCCGATCCTTTCTGCCCGCTTCGGTCTGCGATTGGGATTGAATGTCTTCGGGGCGCGCGAACTGGTCACCCTTTTCGTCATCTTCTGCGCAGGGCTTCTCGCCTCGCTTGTCCCGGCAGTCCGGGTCTATCGCATGACGCTGGCCGACGGGCTGTCGGTTCGGCTATGACAAATCAAGGGGATTTCTCCATGACCATGTTCGCCCGTCTCGTCTTGATGCTCTCGCTTGCCGTTCCTCCGGGGCTGGCGCAGGCGGCTGACCCTCAGGAGATCTCCTGGGATACGCTCGCGCCCCCAGCCGCCGTGATCGAGAACCCGTTCGAGACCCTCACCGACGACCAGATGGACAGCCTCCGTCAGATCCTGCGGTTTGAGGCCCAGGCCGAGCGGAGCGATGACGCCGAGGCAAGCAGCAAGGCGCAAGCGTTACGCGAACAACTGGCCAAGGACGGCCTCAATGTCGACGGGTTGTTCGCCGCGCGTCTGGCGATCATGGAGAAGCGTGAAGCCGCGGCCTCGGCGGTGAACGAGGACCTCGTCGGCACGAGTGTGCGCCTGCCCGGATATGTGCTGCCCCTGCAATTCAAGGACCGCAAGGCCGTCGAGTTCCTTCTCGTGCCGACGGTCGGGGCCTGCATCCACACCCCTCCGCCGCCCGCCAACCAGATCGTCCATGTCGTTTATCCGGAGGGGATAGAGGTCAATGGACTCTTCACCCCCGTTTGGATCACCGGAACCATGGTGGCTCAGAGTTCGGTTCAGGACGTCGGATATGTCGACGGACAGGCCCCGGTTTCTGTCAGCTATACGATGCAGCCGGTGCTGGTCGAGGTGTACGGCGGATGAACGCCGATGGATGGGACCGATCGGTATCTCGGTATGGCGGACTACACGTGGAGGCGAAAGCGTCGCATCCACGAGACCTCGGATTGAGATGGGTCGGAAGCTGCCCTCCCAAGAAAGCATCATGCGGTGCCAGACGAGTTCGTCCAAAACACCCGCTGTCTGAGAGGGAGCCTTCTAAATTACATAAAATCAATAGCTTAAGAGTGGGAGAGCGTTGGGCGTCAGGCCTATGCCTTCCGCCAGCCAGTCTACAAACCCGTCTCAACATTTACTCCGGCATCGCAAGCCCCGGTAACTGGGCCAGTTTTCTGGTACTTCCCCTATTTGCCCGCTGTTGTGGCGGAGAAGATATAAGTGCGCTTCCGGCTGTACCTCCGGAATGTCGAGGACCTCCTGCACAAACGCGGCGTCGACATTAGCCAAGAGAGGGTCCGCATTTGGGGGGACAGACTTGGCCTCGAATGCAGGCCAGTTCCGCGAGGGGCGTGGGCCGAGCTCGGTTCCTCGAAGGCAAGAAGGGGGAAGGAATGGCGCATTTCAACCAGGAGTCACCTGGCTTGAGCGTGCCTTACACGCTTTCTATGAGGACGGGCGGCAAATCAGCGTCCCTTTGCTTTGCGCTATTCCTATTCATATCTTCCGCTTGCGCCGCTTCGGCACAGGATCTTGTCGGGGATGGCTTCACGACCCCAAACAGCGTCCCGGGGACCCTGGCTTCAACGGCCGAACGTCAAGGCGCCGGTCGGTTGGAGGGCTACAGCGCTTGGAAGCAGCAGCTCGAGGACCGGACCGGCCTGTCATTCGGTTTCGACTTTCAGGCTCAGTATCTCGGCACGGACTCCGATCGCACCCCGTCCGATGCTGCAAGCGGCGTCTTTCGCCTATACGGCACCTGGACGGCCACGGGGCGAGGAACGCCAAACAACGGGGCGCTGGTATTCAAGATCGAGAACCGCTCCGCCATCGGCGACAACATCTCGACACAGGCGTTGGGACCCTCTCTGGGATACGCCGGGCTCTTCTCCTCGACTTTTGGCGATGCAGGCTGGGTGTTGACCAATTTCTACTGGCGCCAGAGTTTCGCAGGGGGCCGCGGAAGCTTTGTCCTCGGTCAGGTTGACGTCTTCGACTATACAAACGTCAATAGCCTCGCAAGTCCGTGGACAGGCTTCACGAACCTTGCCTTCGAGCAACAGCAGACCTTTGCCGGCCCAGGGCAGGGGCTTGGGGCGGCCTTGCAATGGCGGTTGAACGACCATTGGGCGGTGCTCGGCGGCTTCGGGAACGCCAACGGCGACGCTTCCGATCCCGTGGGCAGCGCGCAGGAGCTCTTCGACACCGGGGAGACCTTCAAGCATTTCGCGGTCGGTTGGACGCCGAATTGGGACGAGCGCTTCGACAATGCCGTGCAGCTGACCCTCTGGCAGATCGACGAACGGACGAGCGACGGGATCGAGGGTGGCCATGGCGTCTCTTTCGCCGCAAGTACCCGCATCGCAGCATGGCGGCCGTTCTTCCGCGCGGGATACGCCGACGGCGGAGGCGTCTCCATGGATCGGAGCGTCACCTTGGGAACAGGGTATGACGCTCGCGATGGCAGGGACCTTGCCGGGGTCGGGCTGAACTGGGGACGTGCCCCGGAAAGTTCGCGAGACCAGTTCACAATCGAGGCGTTCTATCGATACGACGCCACTGATTTCCTTCAGATCACGCCGGAACTGCAGTATGTCGCCAACCCGGCCAATGACCCGGACACGGACGAAATCCTGGTCCTCGGCCTTCGCGTGCGCGCGGTGTTCTGATGCTGCATTGTCCGGCTCTGTCAGAGAAACTTGGCTTGAGGCGGGGCACGGCGCTGCCTTGCCTCAGCGAATGGCCAATCCCAGCCCTTTCAAGTGGTTCAAGACCAGCCCCGAGATCATCCGCCTGGCGGTGATGATGTACGCCCGGTTCCCACTTTCCCTCCGGAACGTGGAGGACCTGCTGCACGAGCGCAGTGTCGAGATCAGCCACGAGACCGTCCGGTTCTGGTGGCATCGCTTTGGTCCAATTTTCGCATTTGAAATCCGTAAGCGCCGGATCGAGGGCATGAAGTCCAGCCACTGGAGGCGGTATCTCGACGATGCAGGTCGCCTAGCGGCGGGAAATGCGCCGGGGGCACAGATTGCGGTAGCGCGTCGCCTTGCGGTGATCCTGCACCGGCTCTGGACCGATGGAACGGAATTCCAGGTGAGCCGTGCTGGCATCGTCGGCGCAGCTGTTGCCAGGACGCAGGTCACGGTGACATCGTCGAACCAGCTGTTCCTTCCAAAGATCACCAAGGAAAGCACGTTACCTTTGAGATTGATGCGCCGACCCTGTTCTGGTCCCAACTTGTGGCGGCCCCTGTTCAGACAGGTGCGCCGACCACGGCGCGAAGAGTGAACCCGGCCGGGACACCGATGCCGCTGCGGTCAAACCGCCTGAAGCACTTCACAGATGCAACCCGATTAGCGAGGACTGGTTCGAATTCGTCTGCCAGCACGCAAAGAACGCGTCGTGGCAGCGCGATCGATCCTGCACCGCCATTCGAACCGCGCCACCGACGTATGGGCTACCAGGCGCGATCCGATAAAGGTCTAGAGAAGAACTCCGCACCGGGTTTCTTTCAGCAGCCTGGTGCTGCACAAATCAATATCGGCACACAAATTGCGAGATCGCAAATGAACCTCAAATGCCTCGTCTCACTAGCGTGTATCACGTCTGGTGCCGCGATTTTCCTGCCGACATGCGTTCCAGCCCAGGACACCGGGTCGAGCGGCTGGGACTGGAGCGCCGAAGCCTACTTCTGGGGTGCGGATCTTGGCGGAGAGACGACATCGGGAAGCGATGTAAGCCTTTCGATCGACGATATTCTTGGCAACCTGAAATTCGCTTTGATGGCCACTCTGGGCGCCACGAGGGGGAACTGGGCGCTGTTCGCCGATGCGCTCTATATCGATATTGGCGAGTCCAACAGTGCAACTGCGACATCGGGGCCCTTCAGCGCAGAGGTGCGCGGCACTATCGACCTCAAGGCCTTCGCCACGACGTTTGGAGCGGGGTACCAGATCGCCGAAACATCGAGCACAAAGCTGCATGCGGCGGGCGGTATCCGTTATCTGTGGTTCGACGGCACCGTCGAAGTGGATGCAACCGAGGCAATATTCGGCTTCCCAATCGCCGGACAGACGCTTCGCGAAAAATCAGTTGCGACCAACTGGGATGCCGTGATCGGTCTACGCGGCACCACTGGTTTCGGCGAGAGGTGGTATGTCTCCTATTATGCAGACATCGGCACCGGGGAAAGCGACCTGACCTGGCAAGCGGTTGCCTCTGCCGGTTACCGGATGGGCTGGGGTGATCTGGTGATCGGTTACAGACACTTGGCGTGGGATCTTGACCGGTTCGGACCGTTCGACGAACTCGAGCTCAGCGGACCGTTTCTGGGAGCGAAGTTCACCTTCTGAACTGTCGCAGCTCTGTACTGGGCGGCAACCAGTGCCTAGGCAGCCGTGGATCTGAAGACACTCCAACCTTCCCGACACGCCGTCCCTTTGACAACGCCCTGCGGGAATCTGATCAACCAGGGCTCTGTCAGAGAAACCCGGCTTGAGGCGGGGCAGGGGGCTCGGTAGCCTCTCGGCATGACCAAAGAAAGCCCGTTCAAGTGGTTCAAGACGAGCCCCGAGATCATCCGCCTCGCGGTGATGATGTACGTCCGCTTCCCGCTTTCGCTCCGGAACGTCGAGGACCTGCTGCATGAGCGCGGCGTGGAGATCAGCCACGAGACGGTACGGTTCTGGTGGCATCGCTTCGGGCCGCTGTTCGCGTCCGAGATCCGGAAGCGCCGTGTCGAAGGCATGAAATCCAGCCACTGGCGGTGGCACCTCGACGAGATCTTCGTGAAGATCAACGGCGAGCGACATTACCTGTGGCTCGCCGTCGATCACGAGGGAGAGGTGCTGGAGAGCTTTGTCACCAAGACACGGGACAAGAAGGCGGCGCTCAAGTTCCTCAAGAAAGCAATGAAGAAGCACGGTCCATGCGCGCGCTACGTCACGGACAAGCTGCGGTCCTACGGCGCGGCGATGAAGGATCTCGGTGTCGAGGACCGGCAGGAAACGGGCCGCTGGCTGAACAACCGGGCGGAGAACTCGCACCTGCCATTCCGACGACGGGAGAGGGCCATGCTCCGGTTCCGGCGGATGCGAAGTCTTCAGAAGTTCGCTTCCGTCCACGCCTCCGTCACCAACCATTTCAACCAGGAACGCAGCCTCTCCAGCCGACCCCTCTTCAAGGCCAACCGTGCCACTGCTCTTGCCGAGTGGCGCGGTCTCTGCGCGGGCTAAGGGACAGCTTCACGGCCCTAGCTGAGACTGGTTCGAATTTGTCTGCCAGCACCGCCACAGAACTCGGCCAAGCTGTTGGGTTTGCACATGAAATTTTCTTCCTTTCTATCCGAGGTACATTTCGCGGTACACCCGCGTCGGGTGTGTGCGTGATCTTAAAAAGCTCGCTGGCACCCATGCGCGAGCATCTCACATGGTCGCGACAACGCCAAAGCCCTGCGCCAGCGCATCCCGGAACCGTTCAGTTTTGCGGTCCGGCGCCCGTTTCTTTCGGGAAACTCCGCGTCCACACCCGCGCACTCTTCCCTCATTAACTCGGCTCCGCGGCCAAAGGATCGAGCGGCACCCCGGACTCGGGCCTTGCGACGCGGACTTGGCCGAGCCACCCATCCAGCGCCAAGCCACTCAGGAACCGCTCTTCGGTGAGGGTCCGGGCCATCCGCCCCAGCAGGAAGCTGTTTTCCCGGAGGATTGCCATCGCCTGCTGTTCCGCGTTCTCGATCCTGTTGCGGACGCACTGGCGGGTCGCGGGATCGTGCAGGAGCGCGCCGTCGGGGGCGCCCAGGTGGATCGGCCCCCAGGCGCCGAGCCCGTAGCGGCTGTCGATGTGGACGGCGAGGCGCGTGGCGATCGCGAGGTCGCTGTCGGCCGAACCGCCGGCCCCGGCGGAGAGGCTTGAAAGGACAAGCCGCTCCGCCGCGCGGCCGCCGAGCGTGTAGGCAAGCTCGGCCTCGAGATCCTCGAGCCGGGTCTCGCTGTGGCCGCGTTTCCGAAGGATCTCGCCGCCATCGCGGCGAACCAGGAGCCGCATGACGGTGCCGAGGCCAAGCGCAGCGCAGATGATCGCGTGGCCGCATTCATGGACCGCGACGCGCCATTCCAGGGTCCCGCGCCCGCGTCCGTCGGGCGCGAGCCGGGCTTCGAGCTCCTCGAGCCGCAAGTCCCGATTCTCGGCCCGTGCCTCGGCGCGGGCGGCGCGGATCGCCGCGTCGACCTCGGCGGCGCTGCTGCCGACCGCGGCCCGGGCCAGGTCCCCAAGCGCCGCTGCGGGAAATCTGTCACGCAGATGTAACGCCAGGATGCCCTCCAGGGCGTCGGCATCGGGAAGCGGGACCTCGATCTTAAGATCGAACCGGCCCGGCCGCAGGACGGCGGGGTCGATGGCGTCAGGGAAGTTGCAGGCGGCGATGACGATCACCCCCTCGAGCTGGGAGATCGCGTCCATCTGCTGCAGGAAGCCGTTGATGACCTGCCGGCGGTAGTTCGACCCGTGGCGGTCGCCGTCGTTACGGGAGCCGACCGCATCGACCTCGTCGATGAACAAGACGGAGGGCGGTGTCAGAGGAACCTGGCTTGCGGCGAGGCAGGGCGCCGACTAGCGCCGCTTGATGTCGAAACCTGACCCGTTCAAATACTTCAAGACGAGCCGCGAGATCATCCGCTTGGCGGTGATGATGTACGTGCGCTTCCCGCTCTCGCTCCGTAACGTCGAGGACCTGCTGCACGAGCGTGGCATCGACGTCAGCCATGAATCGGTCCGGTTCTGGTGGCAGCGTTTCGGACCGATGTTCGACGCCGAGATCCGCAAGAAACGTGCCGAGTGCTTGCGTTCTGGGCCGCAGTGGCAATGGCATCTCGACGAGATGTTTGTGAAGATCAACGGCGAGCGGCACTACCTCTGGCGGGCCGTCGATCGTGAGGGCGAGGTTCTCGAGAGCTTCGTGACCAAGACGCGGGACAAGAAGGCGGCATTGAAATTCCTCAAGAAACCAATGAAGCGCTACGGTCGACCGCACATTATCGTCACCGACAAGCTGCGCTCCTATAGCGCCGCATTGAAGGAGGTCGGTGCGGCCGACCGCCAGGCAACTGGTCGCTGGCTCAACAATCGGGCGGAGAATTCGCACCTGCCGTTCCGACGACGAGAACGGGCAATGCAGCGCTTTCGGAGGATGCGAAATCTGCAGATGTTCGCCGCCGTCCACGCCTCGGTCTTCAACCATTTCAACTCGGAGCGCAGCTTCTCCTCGAGGGCAAATTTCAAGAAGAACCGCGCCGCCGCTCTCGCCGAGTGGCGTCAACTCGGCGCGGCATAAGGGGCAGGCTCACTGGCCATTCGGATACCGGTTCGAATTCGTCTGGCAGCACCGAGCTACCGGCTCTAAAGCGAGGAAGGGCTGTCGATCCGAACCCGGAGCCCCAGGCGGCGGCGCGCCTGCCGCTATGACGCGTCAGCCAGTCACCGCAAACGGCTTTCGATCAGCTTGTCCGCGACAGAATGCGGGGGCTCGCCCGTTTCGTCAGCGCGGACGAAGACCTGTTCCAGCGTCTTCGCCAATCCCGCGATGCGGCTTTCGCGATAGGCCGGGTCGGCAACTTTCAAAATCTCCATCGCCACGTTCACGATGCCACCGCCATTGACGACATAGTCGGGCGCGTAAAGGATGCCGGCGTCCTGCATCCGTTGACCGCAGGTGTCGTCGGCAAGCTGGTTGTTCGCGGCACCGACCACGAAGCGGGCCTTCAGCACCGCGATCGCGTCCGCGCTCAGCGCGCCGCCCATGGCGCAGGGGGCAAAGACATCGACGTCCTGGCGCAAGATGTCGTCCGGCGAAACAACCATGGCACCGAAATCGACTTCCGCCGCGCGCACGGCCGCATCGTTGATGTCGCTCACGATCAGCTTGGCCCCGGCCGCGTGCAGCATTCCTGCCAGGCTCATGCCGACATGGCCAAGCCCCTGAACTGCGACCGTCTTGCCGGTCAGATCGTCAGAGCCAAGGCGATGTTTCAGGGTCTGCTTCAGGCACAGGAACACACCGCGCGCGGTGACCGGCGACGGATCGCCGCTGGCGAACTCGCCGCCTTCAAGACCCGCGACATAGGAGGTTCTTTCCGCCACATACGCCATGTCCTGCGGAGACACGCCGACATCCTCGGCGGTGTAGTAATCACCTGCCAGACATTCGATCAACTTACCGAAGGCGCGCATCAGTTCCGGCGTCTTTTGCGTCTTGGGATCGCCGATGATCACCGATTTCCCGCCGCCGAGCGGCAGATCGGCCGCAGCGTTCTTGTAGGTCATGCCCCGCGACAGACGCTCGACATCGTAGATTGCGTCCTCGATCCTGGCGTAGTTGAACATCCGGCAGCCGCCGGCCGCGGGCCCGCGGCGCAGCGAATGGATGGACACCAGGGCGTGCAACCCGGTCTGCTCGTCCCGCGCCTCGACCAGTCTTTCGTACCCCTCGCGGGGCTCGAGTTCACGGATGGCGACATTCGGCTTGGTGACGACCTGGTTCATGTGTTGACCCTCATGTGGCAAGGACGGAACGGTGAAAGCCGTGTTGCCGCGCGCCTAAGTTGCGACTTTCTCTTCCGACCGGATGCCGCTTGTTCTACCTCCGCATTGCCAGAATGACTGTTGGAATTTACAAAGAGTATCGCGCACATTCAAAACCTGGTTTCGCCAGACCGCGACATGACGAAAGAAAATTCGTGAAACCTCTGGACTCGACAGATATCCGAATCCTTCGCACCCTGCTGAGGGAAGGCAATATCCCGAACACGAAGCTGTCGGAGCTCGTTGCCCTCTCGACCAGCCAATGCTGGCAGCGCGTGCAGCGCCTGCAGCGCGACGGCTACATCGAAGGATACAACGCGGTGATCAACCACCGCCTGCTCGGCTATTCCGATATCGTCCTGGTCGAGATTTCGGCGGCGCGCGATGAAGTCACGCGCATCGCCGAGCTCTGTGAAGAACTCAGCAAGATACCCGAGGTGCTGGAAGTGCACCTGACCTCCGGCGAATACGACTGCTTCATCAAGGTCGCCGTCGACGGGACGCGGGGATACGAGAACTTCCTCAACAAGAAACTGTACCGCATCAAGGGTGTGCGCAACTCCCGGTCATCCTTTTCTCTGAAATGCTTCAAGAACGAGACCGGATTCGTGCCCGACATGTTGTAGTGCTGATTGCCGGCAAAAGACGATCGAACGAATATTTTAGTTTTTGCTCGCCAGGCAAAATATCTGCGCGCGTTCTCGGCGGTTGCCTTCGAAGAACGGGCAGAAATTTGATGCCGAAACGGATAATACGTCTCCATGATGTTGCAGCCGAGGCAGCACGCGGTGCGCAGCTGGAAGGCAGGGGGACGATGGCTTACTGTTTGCACGGCGAACGCGGATACCGGCGCGAAACGTCGTTCGCCCGCAATCACAGGTTCGCGGTGCCAGGAGGCCGGGCCACCGAACCACCGGCATTGGCATCGCCGGACCGGGCAGCTTTTTCGCCGCGGTCAATGCGGTCGGACGCGGGCATCCCGAACTCGGGCCGGGCTCCACGCATCCGCCCGTTCGCAACTGCAACTTAGTTGGTGAGGCCGTTGTTCCCGCAATCCCACTCAGATCGAGGACGTCATGACTGATACGCCCCCGCTTTCGCTGAAGGTTCCACAGCCTGAATGCAGACCCGGCGACACGCCGGACTTTTCCGGCATCGAGATTCCCGCGGCGGGGACCGTGCGGCGGCCGGCGGTCGACGAACAAGCCGAAGCGATGCGGGATCTGGCCTTCACCATCATCCGCGTGATGGACGACGAGGGTGCGGCGCAAGGCGATTGGGCCGGCAGTCTCACCGATGACGAGATCGCCCAGGGCCTGCGGGACATGATGACCCTTCGCATCTATGACAACCGCATGATGACGGCGCAGCGCCAGGGCAAGACCTCGTTCTACATGCAGCACCTCGGCGAAGAGGCAATCAGCTGCGCGTTTCAGCGGGCCCTGCAGAAGGGGGACATGAACTTTCCCACCTATCGGCAGGCCGGTTTGCTGATCGCATCGGGCTATCCGATGGAAACCATGATGTGCCAGGTGTTTTCCAACGAAGCGGACCCGCTTCACGGGCGTCAGCTGCCGGTCATGTATTCGTCCAAGGAGCACGGCTACTTCACCATCTCGGGCAATCTTGCGACCCAGTATATCCAGGCGGTCGGCTGGAGCATGGCTTCGGCCATCAAGGGCGATACCAAGATCGCGGCGTCCTGGATCGGCGACGGATCGACCTCCGAGAACGATTTCCACGCCGCCCTAGTCTTTGCGTCCACCTACACCGCGCCGGTGGTTCTGAACGTCGTCAACAACCAGTGGGCCATATCCACATTTCAAGGGATCGCCCGCGGCGGCGCCCACACGTTCGCCTCCCGCGGTCACGGCTTTGGCATCCCGTCGCTGCGGGTCGACGGCAACGACTATCTCGCGGTGCATGCGGTGGCGAAATGGGCGGTCGAGCGGGCACGGCGCAATCTCGGGCCGACGTTGATCGAGCACGTCACGTATCGCGCCGGCGGGCATTCCACGTCGGATGACCCCAGCGCTTATCGCCCGAAATCCGAGAGCGAGGCATGGCCGCTGGGCGATCCCATCGACCGGGTCAAGAAATACCTGATCGGGAAAGGCGTCTGGACGGAGGAACGCCACAAGCAGGCCGAGGCCGAGATCACCGACAGGGTGATCGAGTGCCAGAAGCGCGCCGAGGCCATCGGCACGCTTAACTCGGGCCATGTGCCGTCGCCCCGCGACATGTTCGAAGACGTCTACGCCGAGATGCCACCGCATTTGGTCCGGCAACGCCACGAAGTGGGGTATTGATCATGACTCAGATGACGATGATCGCGGCGATCCAGAACGCCCATGACCTGGCCATGGCGCGTGACGAGAATGTTGTCGTTTTTGGCGAGGATGTCGGTTATTTCGGCGGCGTGTTCCGCTGCACCGCGGGGCTACAACAAAAGTACGGCAGCTCGCGTTGTTTCGACGCGCCGATCAGCGAGCTGGGGATTGTCGGTGCCGGAATCGGCATGGCGGCATACGGGCTCAAACCCGTCGTCGAGGTGCAGTTCGCCGACTACATGTACCCCGCCTATGACCAGATCGTTTCCGAGGCGGCACGCCTGCGCTACCGATCGGGCGGAGAGTTCACCTGCCCGATCGTCGTGCGCATGCCGACGGGTGGCGGCATCTGGGGCGGACAGACCCACAGCCAGAGCCCCGAGGCGCTCTTTACCCATGTCGCCGGGCTCAAGACCGTCATCCCGTCGAACCCGCAGGATGCCAAGGGGCTTTTGCTGGCAGCGATAGCCGATCCCGACCCGGTGATCTTTCTCGAACCGAAGCGGCTCTACAATGGCCCGTTCGATGGCCACCATGACCGTCCTGTCCGGCCCTGGAAAACCCACCCGCTGGGCGAGGTCGATCCCGGCTATTACGAGGTGCCGCTTGGCAAGGCTGCCGTGGTTCGCGCGGGCCAGGAGTTGAGCATCGTCACTTACGGCACCATGGTCCATGTGGCGATCGCGGCGGCTGAGGAAACGGGCATCGACGCCGAAGTCATCGACCTGCGCACACTGATCCCGCTCGACACCGAAACGGTGATGGCCTCGGTCCAGAAAACCGGGCGCTGCCTGGTCCTGCACGAGGCGACACTAACCTCGGGTTTCGGTGCCGAGCTTGCCGCGCAGATCCAGGCGGAATGTTTCTATCACCTCGAAGCGCCCGTGCTGCGGGTGGCGGGTTGGGACACGCCCTATCCGCATGCGCAGGAATGGGCCTATTTTCCAGGGCCCGACCGGGTGGGGCGCAACATGCTAAAACTGATGGAGGCGTAAATGGGGCTCTACACCATGAAGCTGCCCGATGTCGGCGAAGGCATCGCAGAGGCAGAACTCAGCGCCTGGCATGTCGCGGTCGGGGATGTCGTCAAGGAAGACGATCCTCTGGCCGAGGTGATGACCGACAAGGCCGCCGTCGAGATCCCTTCGGCCGTGTCGGGCAGGGTCGTCTGGCTGGGCGGCGCGGCCGGTGACACCATGGCCATCGGGGCCGATCTGATCCGGCTGGAAGTCGAGGGCGAGGGTAACACAAGCCCCGATGAGGCCGCCGCGTCGGATGCGGCATCCGCCGTCAAAGCGCCTGCCCCGGCCGCCGCAAGACCTACGGAGGCGCCCCCAGCGCCCAGGTTCGACTTGAAGGTGGCAGACGGCAAGGGGCTTTTTGAGATCAAGGTCCCTGATGTCGGCGAGGGCATTGCCGAGGCCGAGCTGACGGGCTGGAGCGTCTCGGTCGGGGCTCAGATCAAGGAAGACGACATCATCGCCGAGGTGATGACCGAAAAGGCCGCGGTCGAGATCCCGTCCAATGCGTCGGGCAAGGTGCTTTATTTCGGCGGCAGCGTTGGAGACACGCTGGCCATCGGCAGCACGCTGATCCTGCTCGAAGTGGACGGCGCGGGAAACACGACGGTCGAGGATGTCGCGAAGAGACTGGCTTCGACCGCGCCTGCCACGGCCGCCGCGCCGGCTCCGTCGATCCCGTCAAAACCCGTGCCCAAGCCGAGACCGGAGGCCTCGGCGCCTAGGCCGGCGCCGAAGGCGGCAACCGCTCCAGCCGGCGCACAACGCCGCGCCGAAGGCGAAAGACCCTTGACGACGCCATCCGTGCGCAAGCGCGCGCGGGAGCTTGGCGTCGACCTGCGTCGGGTCATGGGCAGCGGTCCGGCCGGGCGGATCACCCATGAGGATCTGACCCATTTCCACCAGACCGGCGGGCAGGTCGCTGCAAGCGTCGCCAAACGTCCGCAGCGGAGCGGTGAAACCGAGGAAAGGGTGATCGGCCTGCGCCGCAAGATCGCAGAGCGCATGGCGCTGTCGAAGTCCCGCATCCCCCACATCACCATCGTCGAAGAGGTCGATGTCACCGAGCTTGAAGCGCTGCGCGGCCAGTTGAACCGGGCTAGGGCCGAAACCAAGGGCAAGCTGACCATCCTGCCCTTCGTGATCCGCGCGATCGTGGATGCGGTCGCCGCGCAACCCAACATCAACGCGCATTTCGAAGATGACGCCGGCATGTTTCGTAAGTTTGAAGCGGTGCATGTCGGCATTGCGACCCAGACGCCGGGTGGGCTGATCGTTCCGGTCGTGCGTCATTGCGAGGCGATGTCCTTGTGGGAGAGTGCGGCCGAACTTGGCCGTCTGGCCAGCGCGGCCCGCGACGGCAAGGTCAAGGCGGACGACCTGAGCGGATCGACCATCACGATCACGTCGCTCGGGGCGCTTGGGGCCTTGGCCACCACGCCGATTATCAACTACCCGGAAGTGGCCATCGTCGGCATCAACAAGATTGCGGTGCGTCCGCATTGGGACGGCAAGGGATTCGTGCCCCGCCAGAAGATGAACATCTCCTGCAGCTTTGACCACCGCGTCATCGACGGTTGGGACGCGGCGGTCTTTGTCCAGAAACTCAAGACACTTCTCGAAACGCCTGCGCTGCTGATGCTGGAGGACTGATCATGGAAGAACTTAACTGCAAGTTGCTGGTGATCGGCTCCGGCCCGGGCGGCTATGTCTGTGCCATTCGGGCGGGGCAGCTGGGCGTGGACACGATCATCGTCGAGGCCAAGGCCCATGGGGGCACCTGCCTGAACGTCGGCTGCATCCCCTCCAAGGCGCTGATCCATGCGGCCGATGAGTTTTCGCATGCGGTGAAATTCACCCGCGACAACAATCTCGGGATCTCCGTTCAGAAGCCGAAGATCGAACTGGAGAAAACCGTCGCCTGGAAGGACGGCATCGTCGCCCGGCTGAACGGCGGTGTCACTGCCTTGCTGAAACGGGCCGGGGTGCGGGCGATCATCGGCCATGCCCGTTTCCGGGATGGCAAATCGGTGATCGTTAAGACGGATATGGGCGAACAGCTCATTCGCGCCGAAAAAATCGTCATTGCAACGGGCTCGGTGCCGTTTGAGATTCCGTCCCTGCCGTTCGGGGGCGATGTGATCTCTTCCACGGAGGCCCTGGCGCTGACATCGGTGCCGAAAAGGCTCGTCGTTGTGGGCGGTGGCTATATCGGTCTCGAGATCGGCACCGCGATGTCCAAGCTGGGGGCGGAGGTCACCGTGGTGGAGTTCACCTCGCGCATCCTGCCGCAATACGACACGGAACTGACCAAGCCCGTTGCCGACCGTCTGAAGGCGCTCGGCATCACCGTGATGCTGAACACGAAGGCCGAGGGGCTGAACGCCAGGAAGGACGCGCTGCGAGTCACGCTGGAAGGTGGCGACAGCACCGAACTGCCGTTCGACAAGGTTCTCGTTGCCGTCGGACGCAAGGCGCGGACTCATGATTGCGGGCTGGACGAACTGGCGCTGAAAATGAACGGCCAGTTCATCGAGATCGATGACCGTTGCCAGACGTCGATGCGCGATGTCTATGCCATCGGCGACGTTACGGGCGAACCGATGCTGGCGCATCGCGCGATCGCGCAGGGGGAAATGACGGCCGAGATCGTCGCCGGCGGCCCGCAGGCCTGGGACAAGCAATGTATCCCGGCGGTGTGCTTCACGGATCCCGAGATCGTGACCGCGGGCCTGTCGCCGGACGAGGCGAGGGAACTCGGACATGACATCGTCACGCCGGGTTTCACCCCCGAAGAAGAACTGGTTCTGAACCGCGATATCGAGATCGGCAAGTTTCCCTTCACCGCCAACGGTCGCGCCATGACGATGGAAAACGACAGCGGCTTTATCCGCGTGGTCGCCAGGGCCAGCGATCATGTGATCCTCGGTGTTCAGGCAACCGGCGGAGGGGTGTCCGAGCTCGCGGCGGTCTTTGCGCTCGCCATCGAAATGGGGGCTCGTCTCGAAGACATTGCGGGCACCATCCATGCCCATCCAACCCAGAGCGAAGGCTTCCAGGAAGCGGCGCTGAAAGCATTGGGACATGCCATCCACATCTGAGACCGGAGCATCACGATCAACGCGCCGGTCGGTGCGACACCAACCTTTCAGGCCGCGGAACCCGGTCTTCTTGCCCGGCTTATAGCCGCGATGCCCGAATTGACACAAAGGCTGAACTCATGGATTTCGCGTTAACAGAGGAACAGAGCGCCATCTTCGAGATGGCATTTGCTTTCGGTCAGGACCATATCGCGCCATTCGCCCTGCAGTGGGAAGATCAGGGAACCATCCCGAAGGACCTCTGGCCGCGGGTCGCCGAACTGGGACTGGGCGGTATCTATGTCTCGGAAGAATATGGCGGGTCCGGCCTGTCGCGGCTGGATGCCACGCTGGTTTTCGAGGCGCTGTCGATGGCCTGCCCCGCCGTCGCGTCGCTCCTGTCGATTCACAACATGTGCGGCGGCATGATCGACAAGTTCGGCTCGGAAGACACCAAGCAGAAGTGGCTCCCGCAACTCTGCAGCATGGAGAAGCTGTTCTCCTACTGCCTGACCGAACCCGGTTCCGGCTCGGATGCGGCGGCACTCCGCACCCGCGCCGAGCGGACCAATGGGGGCTACAAGCTGAATGGCACCAAGGCCTTCATCTCGGGCGGCAGCTATTCCGACGTGTACCTGACCATGGTGCGCACCGGCGAAGATGGCCCGCGCGGGATATCGGCGGTGCTCGTCGAGGACGGCGCCAAGGGCCTGTCCTTTGGCGGGCTGGAACGCAAGATGGGCTGGAAGGCCCAGCCGACGGCACAGGTGCAGTTCGACGCGTGCGAAGTCCCTGCGGAAAACCTCGTGGGCGAGGAAGGCCGCGGCTTTACCTATGCCATGGCCGGTCTTGACGGCGGGCGGCTCAACATCGCCGCCTCCGCGCTCGGCGGCGCGCAGGCAGCCCTGAAGGCGGCGCTGGACTATACCGGAGAGCGCAAGGCATTCGGCAAGACGATCGACCAGTTTCAGGCGCTTCAGTTCCGCCTGGCAGCCATGGAGATCAAGCTGCAGGCGGCGCGGATTTTCCTGCGGCAGGCGGCGTGGAAGCTCGACACTAGGGCCCATGACGCGACGAAGTTCTGCGCCATGGCCAAGACATTCGTGACCGACGCGGCCTTTGAGGTAGCCAATGACGCGCTCCAGCTGCATGGCGGTTACGGCTATCTCGCCGATTACGGGATCGAGAAGATCGTGCGCGACTTGCGGGTGCACCAGATCCTCGAAGGCACCAATGAAATCATGCATCTGATCGTGTCGCGGCAGTTGCTGGTGGACCGCGGGCGCAGGTGATCATGGAAGAACAAAGGAGAGAGCGATGGACCAGGATGTCATGAAAAAGCTGTCGGAGATGATGCTCGCGGCCACCAGATCGCATCCGCTCTTCGCCGGGATGGAGCCGTCGCAACTGTCCGATTTGGCCGATGGCTGGGCGAAGGCGGCGCAGGCGATGGCGGCGCCGAACGCCGAGGCCTGGGGGGAATGGGTCAGGACATGGTCGTCCTACCAATCCGAGATGACGAACCTCTGGCTATCCGGTCTGCAGGGCAAGCAGGCGCATGTCGAACCGAGCAGGGATCGCCGGTTCGGCGACGAGGCCTGGAACGAAGGTATCTTTCCGCTCATGCGCCAGTCCTACGAACTGGCGTCCAAGGCCATGGTGGATCTTGCGGACAAAGCTGGCCTGCCCGCGCATGAACAACGCAAGCTGAGCTTCTACGCCCGTGTCACCGCCGACAATCTCTCGCCGTCCAATTTTGTCATGACCAATCCCGAAGTGCTCAAGCTGGCCAGGGAAACCGGCGGCAAGAGCCTGGTCGACGGGTTCCGGAACATGCTTGCGGACCTTGAGAAGGGCTACATCACCACCACCGACGAAACCGCATTCAGAGTCGGCGAGAACCTGGCCACGACGCCCGGTGCGGTAGTCTATCGCAATGAGCTGATCGAGCTGATCCAGTACACGCCCGTAACGCCGAAGGTGCGCGCGGTCCCGATCCTGATCGTGCCGCCCTGCGTGAACAAGTTCTACATCTTCGACATCAACGAAAAGAAATCGATGATCCGGTATCTGCTCGAGAAGGGCAATTCCGTCTTCATCATCTCCTGGCGCAATGCCGGCCCCGAGACCCGGGACTACGACTGGAACGATTACATCACCCGGGGCGTAATGAGCGCCATGGACGCCACCGCCGACATCGCGAAGGCGGAGAAGCTCGACCTTCTGTCCTGGTGCAATGGCGGCACGTTGCTGCTTGCGGCTCTGGCGGTGATGCCGACGGCGCAGAAATCCCTGGTGGGCTCGGCCACGTTCCTGTCCTCGTTGCTGGATTTCAGCGACCCCGGCGAAGTCAAGGTGTTCATCGACCAGCCCCAGATCGCGGCCTACAAGCAGCGGCTTGGCGCGGCCAAGGTGGCCCCGGGACGGGATATCGCGCGGGCCATGGCGATGCTGCATGTGAACGAGAGCATCTGGGGCTTTGTCGTGAACAACTACCTCAAGGGACAGAACCCTCCGCCCTCCGATATCCTCTACTGGAACGCCGACACCTCGAACCTGCCCGCGAAGTGGTATTCCTTCTTCGTCGAGGAAATGTATCACGCCAACAGGTTGAAGGAGCCCGGCGCACTGACCCTGCTGGGCCAGCCGGTCGATTGCGGCAAAATCGACGTTCCCTGCTGTTTCGTGGCGGCAACGGGCGACCATATCGTACCTTGGACGACGTCGTACTCGTCCACAAAACTCCTGCCGAACGTAACCGAGTTCGTGCTGACCTCCGGCGGCCATGTCTCCGGTACCGTCATCAACCATCCGGCGGGGAGTCGGCGCCACTTTCTGGCGGGCGGTGACCGATCGGGCCCGGCAGAGGCATGGCGCGCCTCGGCCGAGCGCACCGAAGGCAGCTGGTGGCCGCATTGGCTCGGGTGGCTGGACAGGACCAGCGGGGCCGACGAACGCAGCGCCCCGGGCAACCCGAAAGATCCCGAACGAGCTGCGGCGCCGGGGGCATATGTGCTGGAAGAAGTGCCGCAGGACGGTTGAGTTTCCGGCCGCCCAACGGCGAGATCCGGGCTTTTGAAGAGGTAGTACGTGCCGCATACGCCCAATGCCACCGAAAACGGCCGGTTTCGGATGCTTTCTGCCGGCGGCGTTGCTTTGCGGGTCTATACCCGGGATCTGGATCGGCCGGGCGTGCCATTGGTGATCTGCAATGGTCTCGGGCAGTCCGTCGAAATTCTCTACCCGCTGCTGCATGAGCTTCCTGACCGGCCGATCATCGCGTTCGATGCGGCCGGGGTAGGCCGGTCGGACGTTCCGTGCGATGTGACCACGATCCCACAGCATGCCGCCATGTTGGGCGAGGTCCTGGATCAACTCGGCGTCGGGCAATTCGACGTGACGGGCATTTCCTGGGGCGGCGCGGTGGCGCAGCAGATCACCCGAGACCAGCCGGACCGCGTGCGCAAGCTGGTCTTGGCCATCACCTCGGCGGGAGGGATCGTCAGTTGGTGGGGCTCGCCTGTAGCACTTTTCGAGATCATGTTTCCCTTGCGCTATGCGAACAAGGCCTACGGAAATTTCATCGGCCCCTTCATGTATGGCGGCGAGGCAATCCTGCAACCAGCGCTCTTCCGAGAATACACCATGCATGCGATCCGCCCGACTTATAAGGGCTATGCAGCTCAGGTTCAGGCCCTGTGCTCCTGGAGCAGTGTGTCCTGGCTTGGCGATCTGAAGACGCCCACCCAGATCATCGGAGGGGCACTGGACTTGTTGATCCCGATCACCAATCAGATGCTGCTCACCGCGCTGCTGCCGAACGCGAGGCTCCGGGTCTTTGATGCGGGTCATCTTGTGATGTATTCACGCCGCGCCGAAGTCGGGGCATTGCTTGCGGGATTTTTAGATGACTGAATTGAACGATCGATGCTGGCAGACGGTCCTGTCAGGGAAACTTGGCTTGAGATGTGATAAGGCGGCGGCTAGCGTCCGGCCATGACCAAACCCAGCCCGTTCAGTTGGTTCAAGACCAGCCCCGAGATCATCCGCCTTGCAGTGATGCTCTATGTCCGGTTCCCGCTGTCGCTTCGGAACGTCGAGGACCTGCTTCACGAGCGCGGGATCGAGATAAGCCATGAGTCGGTGCGGTTCTGGTGGCAGCGTTTCGGCGCGATGTTCGCCGCCGAGATCCGCAAGAAACGTGCCGAGTGCTTGCGTTCTGGGCCGCAGTGGCAATGGCATCTCGACGAGATGTTCGTGAAGATCAACAGCGAGCGGCACTACCTCTGGCGGGCCGTCGATCATGAGGGCGAGGTTCTCGAGAGCTTCGTGACGAAGACGCGGGACAAGAAGGCGGCATTGAAATTCCTCAATAAATCAATGAAGCGCTACGGTCGCCCGCACATTTTCGTCACCGACAAGCTGCGCTCCTATAGCGCCGCATTGAAGGAGGTCGGTGCGGCCGGCCGCCAGGTAACTGGTCGCTGGCTCAACAATCGGGCGGAGAATTCGCACCTGCCGTTCCGACGACGAGAACGGGCGATGCAGCGGTTTCGGCGGATGCGAAGTCTGCAGATGTTCGCCGCCGTCCACGCCTCCGTCTTCAACCATTTCAACTTGGAGCGCAGCTTCTACTCGAGGGTAAATTTCAAGAAGAACCGCGCCGCCGCTCTCGCCGAGTGGCGCGGCCTCGGCGCGTCATAAGGGACAGCGATCCTGCCCTTGTGGAGACGAGTTCGAATTGGTCTGACACCACCGAAAGTATGGTAAGTTACATTTGAAGAAGTGGCTCATAGCACTTCCTGGAGGAGGATAGACGATGCTCAGATTTGTTTCGGGACTTTGCTTTGCAATGATCTGCTCCGGCGCGGCCCTGGCACAGGAGGGTAAGTCGTTCGGGGCCGACTTCGCGGTATCTCGGGACGAGTTTAGCTCGACTGCGGGCCAGTATTCGCCATTTGTAGGACAGGACTTCCCGAACCGGGTATTCTGGGGCGATACCCACCTTCATACTTCATATTCTTGGGATGCGGGCTTGGTCGGAGCTCGGCTCGGCCCGGATGATGCCTATCGTTTCGCGCGCGGCGAGGAAGTGACGGCGAGCATGGGCATGCGAGTCAAACTGGTGCGTCCGCTCGACTGGCTGGTTGTCGCCGACCATGCCGAGAGCCTCGGGATTTCGCAGATGCTGGAACGGGCCGACCCGAAGCTCCTGGCTACGGAGGTCGGACGCTCGACCTACGAGATGTATCAGGCAGGTGACATCTATGGGGCGTTTGAGAACTGGGGCATCAATGTCATTGTCGGGGGCAAGGACCCGCTCGGTGACCCCAATGTCGCGCGCCCGATATGGGAGGAGATCACCGGATATGCCGACACCTACAACAACCCGGGAAATTTCACCGCTTTCATAGGTTACGAGTGGTCGTCGGCGCCGAGCGGGAACAACCTGCACCGCGTGGTCGTGTACCGGGACAATGCTGACAAGGCGAACCGGTTTCTCCCGTTCGGGGCGACGGACTCCGACGATCCAAAAGATCTTTGGAACTGGATGGAGACTTACGTAGCCGAAACCGGCGGCGACCTTCTTGCCATTCCGCACAACGGCAATCTTTCCAATGGCGTGATGTTCGCCGTCGAAGACATGTCGGGCAACCCGATCGACGCTGCCTATGCAGAGCGCCGTGCGCGATTGGAACCGCTCTACGAAGTCACGCAGATGAAGGGAGACGGCGAGGCGCATCCGCTTCTGTCGCCGGACGACGAGTTCGCCGATTACGGCACTTGGGATCGCGGAAACTGGAACGGCGAGGCCAAGTCGCCCGAGATGCTGCCGAATGAGTACGCGCGAGGCGCGCTCAAGCTGGGCCTCCAACTGGAACAGGATCTCGGCGTGAACCCGTTCAAGTTCGGTATGGTCGGCGCAACAGATGCGCATACAGGCTTGTCCACAACGCGCGAGGACAACTATTTTGGGAAGGTCACCCCGATGGAACCGTCTGCCGACCGGTTCGACGCGCAGATTGTCCCGGACCCTGAAGGGAAGGGCACCGGCACCTACGAGTTCGAAACGCTCGCCTCTGGCCTTCAGGGCGTCTGGGCGAGGGAGAACACGCGCACGGCGCTTTTCGATGCCATGAAGCGCAAGGAGACATACGCCACCACCGGCAGCCGGATCACCGTGCGGGTCTTCGCGGGCTGGGACTACGATCCCGCTGACGTGCTGCGACCGGACTTTGCAAAGACCGGTTATGCTGGAGGCGTTCCGATGGGCGGCGACCTTGCGTCCGCGCCTCAAGGGGCGGCTCCGCGCCTGATGATCCGGGCGCTACGCGACCCCGACGGGGCCAACGTCGACCGCATTCAGGTCGTCAAAGGATGGTTGGATGTCGGCGGCGAACTGCGCGAGCAGGTGATCGACGTTGCCTGCTCGGACGACCGCGCCATCGTCGATGGAAAATGCGATGCGCTCGTTGGCAACACTGTGGATATCCCCAGCGCGACATACACGAACGACATCGGCGAGGCGCTGATGATGGCCTACTGGGAGGATCCCGATTTCGATCCCGCGGAGCGCGCGTTCTACTACGTTCGCGTGCTCGAAATTCCGACGCCGCGCTGGACCACGTATGACGCTGCCTTCTTCGAGGTTGGCCTTCCAGAAGGTGTTCCTGCCATCCAGCAGGACAGAGCCTACACATCACCGATCTGGTACACGCCGGACCACGGCTGATCTGGGCTGTTGGCGGTGTCAGAGGAACCTAGCTTGCGGCGAGGCAGGGCGCCGACTAGCGTCGCTTAATGTCGAAACCTGACCCGTTCAAATACTTCAAGACGAGCCGCGCGTTCATCCGCCTGGCGGTGATGATGTACGTGCGCTTCCCGCTCTCGCTCCGTAACGTCGAGGACCTGCTGCACGAGCGTGGCATCGACATAAGCCATGAATCGGTCCGGTTCTGGTGGCAGCGTTTCGGACCGATGTTCGCCGCCGAGATCCGCAAGAAACGTGCCGAGTGCTTGCGTTCTGGGCCGCAGTGGCAATGGCATCTCGACGAGATGTTTGTGAAGATCAACGGCGAGCGGCACTACCTCTGGCGGGCCGTCGATCATGAGGGTGAGGTCCTCGAGAGCTTCGTGACCAAGACGCGGGACAAGAAGGCGGCATTGAAATTCCTCAAGAAATCAATGAAGCGCTACGGTCGCCCGCACATTTTCGTCACCGACAAGCTGCGCTCCTATAGCGCCGCATTGAAGGAGGTCGGTGCGGCCGACCGCCAGGCAACTGGTCGCTGGCTCAACAATCGGGCGGAGAATTCGCACCTGCCGTTCCGACGACGAGAAAGGGCGATGCAGCGATTTCGGAGGATGCGAAGTCTGCAGATGTTCGCCGCCGTCCACGCCTCAGTCTTCAACCATTTCAACTCGGAGCGTAGCTTCTCCTCGAGGGCAAATTTCAAGAAGAACCGCGCCGCCGCTCTCGCCGAGTGGCGTCAACTCGGCGCCGCATAAGGGGCAAGCTCACTGTCCATTCGGAGACTGGTTCGAATCCGTCTGATGGTGTGGACGGCTCCACCCCGACGGCATCGCATTGTGCCATGTTGGTGCTGTGTGACAGCCAACGAAGGAAGGAGCCGACCACATGGAGATTACAACACTCGGGATCGATCTGGCCAAGTCCGTCTTTCAGCTTCATGGCGTTGACGGGGATGGCGCCGTTGTCTTGCAGAGGAAGGTGCGAAGAGCTGCTCTGCTCGATGTTCTCAGGCAGTTTGAGCCCTGCCTGATCGGCATGGAGGCGTGCCCGACTTCGCACTCCTGGGCGCGGTCGATTGCGGCGCTCGGTCATGACGTGCGGCTGATCCCACCCGCGTATGTGAAGCCCTACGTGAAGCGTCAGAAGAATGATGCGGCCGATGCCGAGGCAATCTGCGAGGCGGTGACACGGCCGAACATGCGCTTCGTGCCGGTGAAGAGCGAGGAGCAGCAGGCGGTTCTCGTCCTGCACCGGTCGCGTGACCTGCTGATGCGGCAGCGCACGATGATCCTCAACGCAATCCGGGCACATATGGCGGAGTTCGGGATGATCACCGCACAGGGACCACGGAAGGTTGTCGACCTGGTCCACCGCCTGAGCGACCCTGACGGCGGGCTGAACCTGCCAGCCCTCGCTCGATCGGCGCTTTTGTCGCTGGCCGCGCAGCTCGAGGCCTTGGCCGCAGAGATTGGCAAGATCGAACGCCAACTGATGGCGTGGCACCGGCAGAACCAGGCGAGCCAGCGGCTCGAGACGATCCCGGGCGTGGGCATCATCACCGCCACGGCGCTCGCGGCCAGTGTGTCGGATCCGTCCGTCTTCCGATTCGGTCGTCAGTTTGCGGCCTGGCTGGGGCTCGTGCCGCGGCAGAACTCCTCTGGCGGCAAGGAGCGATTGGGGCGCGTGTCGAAGATGGGGAATGGCTACCGGCGCCGATAGCTGGTCGTCGGCGCCACCTCGGTGACACGGCGCGTGCCAACCACCGATACCCGAACCGGGGCCTGGGTCAGGTCCCTGCTTGAACGTAAGCCAACGCGGCTCGTGACCGTGGCCATTGCCAACAAGACGGCGCACTGCATGGGCGCTGCTCGTGAAGGGAGAGAGCTACAGGGTCGAAACGGTAATCTGAACAGAAGAGAGCTAAAAGCGTCGCTCCAACGGCGTCGCGACGAGATGCAAGGGCAGAGATGAGTGATGATGATCAAGCGAGACCGCTGCCGGGACACCCCGAGGTGCTGTCAGGGCGTCAAAGCTCGCCTGTCTGATTGGGACCGGGCACGCGGACTTCATCAGGGCCAGCGGTCAGACGCACCGCGCTCAAAGGCCGGACAAATGACCGCAACCCGCTTCGATCCAAGTCGCTCAAGAAAACCCTTGCAAAACAGGAGCCGTCCACAAATGACAGCTCCGGGCGAATTGCTCGAAGGCGGAGAGACGGTTTTCTGCGAACTGACCGTCACATCTGGACTTCAGGGCCAGACAGATTCATCGTCGATCCGATCCACCAGATGCCGGGACTGAACACCTTAGCTCAGCCGGGAGGTTGCAAATTTGCGCACCGGCGTTCGACTCCTCTGCGTCCTCCCCACGCCCGTCGCTTCGCCCACCGCCGCGTTCGAAGGCGGCAGAAGCTGCCGTCCGAGCACCATGTCGGCGGCGCGTTCGGCCAGCATGATCGTAGGTGCGTTTAGGTTGGCGTTGGGCTCGCTCGGGAAGACCGAGCTGTCGATCACCCGCAGCCCCACGATGCCGTGCACCTTCAGCTCGCTGTCGACGGTTGCCATCTTGTCCTCGCCCATGCGGCAGGAGCCGCAGGGGTGGTAGGTACTTTCCATCGTCTCGCGCACCCACGCGTCGATCTCGTCGTCCTTCTGCACGTTCTTGCCCGGCGCGATTTCTTCGCCGCGGAACCGGTCGAAGGCGGGTTGGGCGACGATTTCACGCGTCAGCCTCAGGCAGCGGCGGAAGCCCTCGCGGTCCTCCTCGCGGTCGAGGTAATTGAACAGGATATCCGGTTGCTCATAAGGGTCGGCCGACCGCAATCGGACATAACCCCGGCTCTTCGGCTTGTTGGGGCCGGTCAGCACCATGAAACCGTGGCCTTTCAGCGGCTTTTTTCCGTCATACCGCATCGCTGCGGGCAGGAAGTGGAACTGGATATCGGGCCATTGCAACGACGAGTCCGAGCGGATGAAGCCGCCGCTTTCGAAATGGTTGGTCGCCGACAGGCCGCGTTTGAACAGGATCCACTCCGCCCCGATCAGGAAGCGGCTCCAAAGCCCCATCTTGCCGTTCAGCGTGATCGGCTCCTTGCAGGCGTACTGGATATACACCTCGGAATGGTCCTGAAGGTTTTCGCCCACGCCGGGCAGGTCGTGCACGACCTCGACCCCGGCATTGCGCAAAACCTCGGCCGGGCCGATGCCGGACCGCTGCAAGAGGTGCGGCGCACCGATCGGACCGGAGGCGACCAGAACCTCGCGCGCGGCGCGGACGACGTGGAGCTGCCCGTCGCGGTCGTATTCTACGCCGACAGCGCGCTTGCCCTCAAGGATCACCCGCCGCGTCATCGCATGGGTCAGAACCGTCAGGTTCGGCCGCGTCATAGCGGGTTTCAGATATGCGTTGGCGGTGGACCAGCGGCGACCGTCCTTTACGGTCATGTGCATCGGGCCGAAGCCTTCCTGCAGATAGCCGTTGGGGTCGTCGGTGGTGACATAGCCCGCCTCGCGCCCGGCCGAGACGAAGGCGCGGTAAAGGGGGTTCTTCATTTCGTTGCCAGCGTTTGTGGCTAATGGGCCGGAGGCGCCGCGCCACTCATCCCCGCCACTCTTCCAGCTTTCGGCGCGCTGGAAATACGGCAAGCAGTTCGCATAGCCCCAGCCCCGTGCGCCAAGCTCCTCCCATTCGTCGAAGTCGCGGGCATGGCCGCGCATATAGACTAGCCCGTTGATAGAGGAGGATCCGCCCAGGACCTTGCCGCGCGGGCAATGCACCCGCCGCCCGTCCAAACCTGGCTCCGGCAGGGTGAAGTAACGCCAATTGTACTTCTTGCCGTTCATCGGGATCGACAGCGCCGTCGGCATCTGGATGAAGATGGACTTGTCCGATCCCCCGAATTCCAGCACCAGAACGCGCGTCTTGGGGTCTTCGCTCAGCCGGTTCGCCAGAACGCATCCGGCCGAACCTGCGCCAATGATGATATAGTCGAAGGACTGGCTCATAGGGCACCTTCCGTCTTTCAAAGTAGGTTGGGTTGTGTGGCTTTGAGTGGGCGGGCGCGAACGCCCGCTGCCGATGTCGTGTCAGTTGCCGGGGTAGTTGCCCCAGTGCGGTCCCTTGGCGAAGATCCGGGTCAGCACATAGTGCAACAGCCCGGCGATGCCACAGGACGGCAGCGACGCCGTGAGGTAGCGGAAGGCCGTCACGTTATCGAGCGTCTGGGGATTGAAGAGCCAGACATAGGTTACGAAGCCCACCGCCAGCGCGAAGAGGCCGATCGGGTTGAAGCCGCCGACAAACTGGAAGGCACCGCCTTCCTGACGCCCGTGCAGCGCCCGCAGGTCGAGCTGCTGACGGCGCAGGAAAAAGTAGTCGGCGATCCCGATCCCGGCGAGTGCGGAGTTAAGCGCCGAGGTCCACACGAGGAAAATGAAGAACCCGTCATACATCTGCGGATAGGCGACGACGAGGATCAACGGAATGATGCAGAAGGCAAACAGCAGCGTCCCCCAGCCGATCCTCCGAACGCCCGCCGTTCCGACCTGCCGAAGCCCGACGATCGAAGTGTAGAGAATATTGGCCATGGAGGTGATGTTGGCGAAGGCGATGAATCCGAGCGCGACGATCCCGACGCCTACGCCAGCGATCTGCGTCATCCAGACCGTAGGATCGCTATCCCCCATCGACACAGCAGCGAAAAGACCGACGACCTCGCCCAGAACCGCGGCACCGAAGATGCCGAAGATGTTTGGCCAGAAGGCGGTGCGTTCGTTCTTGGTCAGGCGCGCGAGGTTGCCGATATAGGGCCACCAGGAAAAACCCGCGGCCATGTTGATCTCGATCGCGATGATGAAGTTCAGCCGCTTGTCCTCGAAGGGCGGATCGAGTGCCTCCATCCCCATCAGTTCGGCAAAGCTGTGCTGGCGGAAGATCAGCCAGAGCATGGCGATCATCAGAAGCACCAGAAGTGGCGACACGATCATGTTGAAGACCTTGATCGAGGTCGGGCCGCGCGCAACGATATACCAGGTCAGAAGGACCGCACCGACTGCAGCGATCGCGACCTTGATCCCCGTAGGATTGGCGGTGCCTCCGGTCGCGAGCGCTGTCAGCCCGTCGATGGAACGCCCGAACATCATGGCCAGCACCGCGAGCCATCCCATGGTCAGGACGATCACGGCGAGGAGGTAGACAAGTCGGCTGCCGTTGTATCCGTACTGGCTGCGGATGCCGATGAACTGTTCGACACCGTAGCGCCCCGCCATCACGGTCGTGGCGAGCGCGGTCAGGACAACGCCAAGGATATTGCCGATGACGATAGCGGCAATACCTTCCTTGGGGCCGACGAAAAGCCCGACCGCCCCGCCGATGAGGAAGGCCCAGGTGGCGATCGCCAATGCAGAGTTTGCGAACGTGAATTCCTTGAACCCCCAGAGCCGCTCGGACGGCAGGAGGGGGGCGTCGCCGCGTTCGGCGGCCGCGGCGTAGTCATTGGACGACGCATCCGGTGCCGGCCGCGGTGCATAAGTGCCAGAAAGTGTTTCCATTGTCATCTCAGGCCACCCACATCCAGAAACCAATGGTCAGCGACAGCATCAACGCCGCTATCCCGAGATAGTCGATCGCGGTCATGCAGCCTTCGGCCTCATCCCCGATCGCCTCATAAATGTCGGCGCGCCTGTCTATCTCGGCGAGCCAGTCAGAACTCAATCTTTCCATCTTCTCCTCCCGTTCTGGCAGGCCGCCTCGGCCCGCGTATCCTCTCCTCCCGCCGTTGGCGGCATCACCGGACCCGGATCGGGTCCGCATAGTAGGGCACCCTGTCGACCCGCGGTCTCCAGTCGCCGTTCTTCACGACACTCAGAACGTAGGCCGCGATCTCCTCCATCGGCGCGAACCACACGTCGCCATGCGTCAAAGCCTGTTCCAGGAACCGGTGCACGACCTCCCACCGGGCCAGGCGGCCGGTGGCGAAAGGATGTACGACCGGCACCCAGAGCCCGCCGTGACGCCGCGCCGCGTCGAATTCCTGCGCAAAGGGCAGAAAGCCCTGTTCCGGCGCGCGGATCGGCATCATGTAGTCGAGGTCCATCGACTGGACGTATTGCGGCCAGTCATCCATTCCCCAGTGCGACGGCAGTTCCACGAGCCGCCCGGCGGCGCTTTCGAGCAGATAGGGCTGGTCGTCGCCCATCAGCGAGGCGTCGTAGACAAAGCCGCGTTCCGCCAGAAGGTCGGCGGAACGATGCGAGAAGTTGTAAAGCGGCGCGCGCCAGCCGCGCGGGCGCTGGCCTGTGGCCTTGACGATCACCTCGAGGCCCCGGTCGAGCCAGTACGCCTCGGCCTCGGCCGATACCTCGCGGGGATGTTCGTGCAGGAAACCGTGATGGGCAATTTCGTGCCCGCCCTGCAAGATCGCCTCGACCGCCTTGGGATAGGCTTCGATGCACCAGGCGGGAATGAAGAATGTTTGGCGCAGACCGAGCTGACGGTAGCTTTCCACGATGCGCGGGATGCCGACCTCCGGCCCGTAGCGCAGCATGGAAATCGCCGCGACCCGACTATGGCCATCCTCAGGATGGGCCAGATGGATCAGGCTGTCGGCATCCATGTCGAAGGTTATGCAGGCCGCGCATTTCGTGCCATTCGGCCAGGGAATGGGATTGGCGATCATGGCATGACGCTCCCGCCGTTGGGGCCGATGCCTTGGCCGGTGAAGTAGCGCCCGCCTTCGCCGGCTAGGAATGTGGCGACCGCCGCGATTTCGTCAGGCTGGCCGAACCGTCCCAGTGGAATCGCGAGTTCCTTCTGCCGCCACTCCGCGCTCATGTTGGCTGCGCCCAGCATCTCGGTGTCGATCGGGCCGGGGCAGATGGCGTTGACGAGGATGCCGGGGGCGAACTCCTTCGCCCAACTGCGCACTAGGCCGAGAACGCCGTGTTTTGAAGCGACATAGGGCGAAAACGTCTCGCGCCCGTAATAGGCCATGTCGGAGGCGATCAGGATGATGCGTGGCGGATTGGTCGAATCCGGGGTCATCAGACTGATCGCCGCCTGACCAATCATGAAACTGCCGCGCAGGTTGACGGCGATCACCCGGTCGAAGTCCGCGACCGGGGTTTCCAGAAGTGGCGCTTCGTGGATGATGCCGGCGCAGTGGACGAGCACGTCCAGCCCGCCCCAAGTTTCCTTGACCGCGTCGCGCAACGAAGTCGCGGCAACGGCGTCAGAGACGTCGCACGCAAGGGCCTGGACTTCAGCTGCCCCTACGCCGCGCACGGCCTCGGCCGTGGCTTCGGGTTGACTCAGATCGGCCAGAACCACGCGCGCGCCCTTCCGGGCGAAGGCGAAGGCCGCGGCCGCGCCAATCCCGCGCGCCGCACCGGTGATGAGGACCCGCGCCGTCATGCCATCACCTCGCCACGGTCGACCATGATCGCCTGTCCGGTGATGTCGCGGGCGCCGTCGGAGGCGAGGTAGAGATAGGCGGCGGCCATGTCGCCGGGCTCCATCAGCCCCGGCAGCACCTGTGCGCCGGTGATCTCGTTCAGTAGATCCTCTTCTCTGCGGCCGGTCCGCTTCGACATATTTGCCAACGACAGCATCGCAGCCTCGGTCCTGACCCAGCCGGGGCAGACCGCGTTCACCCGAATTCCGCGCGACCCGAGTTCCTTGGCCATGACTCTGGTGAAGCCAAGATTGGCGTGCTTGGAGCCGACATAGGCAGAAAACTCCGACACCGCCGTACGGCTCCAGATTGAGGCGGTGACAATGACGCTGCTGCCCTCGGGCATTTTCAACACCGCGTGGCGGGTGACATAGAAGGTGCCGTTGATGTTGACGTCGGTGATGCGCCGGAAGGTCTCTTCAATTGCCTCGTCCGGATCAGTGAGCGGCGTGATCCGCTCCAGCCCGGCGTTGTTCACCAGAACGTCGATCCGGTCCAGATCGGCGAGTGCGGCCTTGATCGACGCGCTGTCTGTGATGTCGGCCTCGCACGCCCGGCAGGGCCGCCCGCACTCCGCCGCGATGGCCTCGGCAGCGGCGTGAATTCCGGAGCCGGACGATAGCACCGCCACATCCGCACCGGCCATCGCGAAGGCCCTGGCGACGGCGAAGCCGATGCCCCGGCTCGCCCCCGTCACCAGAACCCTTTCGCCCGAGAAGTCGTAGTGTATCCGCCCCATCGTTCACGCTCCGCGCGCGTGAATGATGCGGCCGATAAGGTTCATCAGAACCTGCGCCGCGAGGATCGCCGTGCCGCCGGTGTGGTCGTAGTCTGGCGCGACCTCCACGAGGTCGACCCCAACGATCCGGCCGCGTTTCGCGAGACCCGCCAGAAGCTCCAGCACTTCGTAATAGATGAAGCCGCCGTGGGACGGCGTGCCAGTGCCCGGCGCGATTGACGGATCGAACCCGTCGATGTCGATGGTCACGTAGTAGCGTGCAGCCTCGGGGATGCGCGCGAGCACCGCCTCGACCCCAAGCTTGCGGATCTGGCGCACCGACAGGATGTCTGAACTCATGGCCCGGGCGTCCTCGTACCCGTCGCGCGCTGTCGATGAGACGTTGCGGATGCCAAGCTGCGTCAATCCGCTGACATAACCCTTCTCGGCGGCACGACGCATCGGATTGCCGTGGCCGTGGCGCACGCCGTAACGCACATCGACGAAATCGAGATGCGCGTCGAACTGGACGACATGGATGGGACCGTTCTTCGCGCAATCCTCGTCGAAGGCGTTGATACAGGGAATATTGACCGAGTGATCGCCCCCAAGCACCACCGGCAACGCCGCGGCCGCGAGGATCTTGCGCACGCCGAATTCGATGTTGGCGTGACTCGTTTCTGTGTCGGTATGCACGATGTCGGCATCGCCCAGGTCGACGATCCGAACCTTGTCGGCCGGTAGATAGGTGACGTCGTCCTCGTGGTCGTAGGCGCCGCCATGACCAAATGCAAACAGGGTCGAGGCCTCGCGGATCGAGCGCGGCCCGAAACGTGATCCGGCCCGCCATTGGGTGCCGAAGTCGAAAGGTGCGCCGAGGATGGCGACATCGGCGTCGATCTTATCCCAGTCCGCAACATAGGTGGACTTGCCGAAAGTGCAGATGCCGACAAACGGCAGATTGAGACGCCCTCGGTCATATGCGTTGTCGGACATTCTGATCCCCCTTCGAAATGGTCGGGGCAGGAGAACATGGGCGCTGGCGTCTAAAAATACATATGTTTCTAAGTTTACTTGTGTGAATATCTATGAATGGAAAATGCCACCAAACCGAGCCATGCCAAGCTGGCGGATGTCGACCTTCGTCTTCTGCGAGTTTTCGCGGAAATCGTCCACGCCAATGGTTTTTCGGCTGCCCAGGCGAACCTCGGCATGACTCAGGCCACGATATCGGCCCACATGCGCCATCTCGAAGAACGGCTCGGAGTGCGTCTTTGCGAACGTGGCCGCGGTGGTTTCTACCTGACGGACGAGGGACGGCAGGTGCATTCTGCGATGCTGGATCTCTTCGGCTCCATCGACAGATTCCAAAGCGCGGTGAGTGAGGCGCAAGGCGAGCTTTCGGGCGATCTGAGTTTTGGAACCGTCGACGCGATGGTGACGAACCATTCCTTGAATCTTCACCTGGCAATCGCTGAGTTCTGTAACGAGGCTCCGCGACTGCGCCTTTCTATCGATATTGCCGCGCCGCAGGTGCTGTCCCAGGGTATTCTCAATGGCCGATATCAGATCGTGCTGATGCCGGAGCAACGCCTGCTCGGACAGACCCACGCCATCAACATCTATGACGAACGCCAGAACCTCTACTGCGGTCGCGCGCACCCACTCTTCTCCGTTCCGGACCATACGATCACCGAGAAGCTTCTCGCAGAACAGGATTTCGCAGGGCGAACCTACATGGCGCAGACCCAGATCTGCGGCGTGGATTTCAACTGGCGTGCCGTCACCGCCCATATGGAGGGCACGCTCATGCTTCTGCTTTCGGGTGCATTCATCGGTTTCCTGCCGCAGCACTTCGCGGAACAGGAGGTGCGAAACGGCCAGCTGCGCGTGCTTGCCCCGGACCGGATGGCCTTCGATGACACCTTCCAGATCGTCTATCCACGCGAGCGCCCGACACGTGCTGCGGAACTGCTGGCCCAGGCGGTTCTCAGGCGCCAACATAGCTAACGTTGGCAGAAGCGCTAGGTTGAAGGTGAGAGAAAGCGTGAGCCCGCCTCGGCTTGGAGGACAATGCGACCCCCAACTGGACAAGTTGAAAGCGCCACGGGACGAAATGTCCCAGACATCGCGTTCATGCTGCTGACAATAGCGTTCGGACATACTCTTGGCGCTCCTGCCCATCGCGGCATGCCTGATCAGCCGCACCTGAGTGGTCCGATTTGATTGTTAGTGCATGACTGGCCTCTGGTCCATCGGGATGACGGATTCAGGGGCCGGCGGGCGGTAGCCCAGAGCACTGTGGGGGCGTTTCGTGTTGTAGTGTTTCCTCCATTGCTCGATGAGGATCTTGGCCTCTCGGAGGCTGTAAAAGACCTCGCCGTTGAGCAGCTCGTCCCGGAACCTGGCGTTGAAGCTCTCGCAGTATCCGTTCTCCCAGGGTGACCCTGGTTCGATGTAGGCCGTCCTGGCACCGACGGCGGCAATCCAGTCCCGGACCGCCTGCGCGACGAACTCGGGGCCGTTGTCGGATCTGATGTAGGTGGGTGTTCCGCGCAGGATGAACAGATCGGTGAGAGCATCGATGACGTCGACCGAACTCAGCTTCCGCCTGACCCGGATCGCCAGGCACTCCCGGCTGAACTCGTCGAGGATGTTCAGCGTGCGGAATGCCTTGCCGTCATCGGTGCGGCAACCTGCCGCAACTTCATGACAATCTCTTCAGGTTTGTGCCGCTTCGTAGCCATGTCGATCCTCCGTTCTCCTAAACATAACGGCGGACCACTTCACTGGGGGAGGATCAGTGTTTCACCGGCGGTTCAAGGATGCGACGACGATGTCGCCGATCCAGTTCGTGAAGTCGATGCGGCTGAACAACGCCGCGATGAAGATCGCCGAAGGAAAAACCGTTTCCGAGGCGGCCTGGGACGTGGGCTACCAAAGCTCTTCCCAGTTCATTGACCGCGTAGCGCCGCGCCACCTGCGCCACCGAAACGCCCGGCGCAGCCGTCTGGAAACAGATCGACCGCTTTTCCTCATCCGACCAAAGCCGCTTCGTCCGCCGCGACACGCCTGCACCATAGTGTCCACTATCGATGGTGGACACTATCCCGCTCTCTCACCCCGTGGCAGGGCGGTCAGACCGGACGGTTACGCCATGTCTACAAATCGTTCCCATCCGCTTTGCGGAGGATTACCATGCCGCCCAGCTACCACGCTGGATTCACGAGATGAATCCCTCACCCGATTTGCGCAACAGAGCCACTCATCGTGGTCACTCCGTCATAGTATTACTTTTCACAGGTCGGAACTGCCGTCAGATAGTCGAACAGCAAGAATTCTGCAAAAGGCACCAGTGCATTATAGGTTTCGTCAATCAGGTTATTGTATTCGCGGACGATCTGGCCCTCCGGTGTCACCTCCATCACCCGCCCCTGCATTGAAGAGGTGATCATCCAGTTTCCATTCGGTAAAAGCTGATGGGCTCCCATTATGAAGCTAAAAAAATCCAGACCCGTGCCCAGAAGCGCATCCTCGGTACGTCCGGTTCGGGGATCGAGGCGAATGATGTTTGACCGGAACCTATCCATATTGTTTGAAAAGACTGTGATCGTACCGTCAATATTGAAGTCGGGGTCATGCTGGTCGTTCCAGGGACCATAGGCTACCCATTTGACCCCCCCCGTCCGGCGGTCGATCACTGCCAACATGTCGATGTTGCGCATGCTGACCAAAAGATCCCCAGACGCGAACTGCGGGAAGGCTGCGGCCATAGTTGGCAAAAGCTCTTCGATATCGTTCGGATGGAACAGGTCAGCCTTGTCGTTCTCGCCCATATCTCGGTCGAATGAGAAATTCTCCGGTATTCTGAGCGCAAGCGAATTGGATGCAGAAATACTGATTACATCGTCGATAAGGTCAATAGATTCAAGGATATCTCCAGTTTCGGGGTTAAACCTGACCATCCTTTGGTCATGCCCGCCATCCCAGCGTGACGCCTGCCACGTCCAATAACCTTCATGCCCTGCCGTAATCGAATGGTGGTAGACTTGATCGGTGCGGGACCAGATCACGCGACCGCAAGGGTCGAAGCGTGCCATTCCCATAGCGGCGTCCCAGGTTACAATCACCGAACCGTCGGGAAGCATGGCTACCCCATGCACTAACTCACCCGGATTGCCACTGTCGAACACAAGTGAATAGTCGATCGGAACCGAAAGAACGACTTCTCCAGACGGGCTCAGAAGATCGACAAAGTATCTCACACGATCCGCGTCAAAACGGTTGATTAACCAATAGCCCGGAGCGATGGCAGCCTCATCACGAACGACATGGCGCTCGTTCGCCGCGTCGGGGCGGCGGCGAGAGAATGAAATGGGTGGCAGGATGCGACCGGTGGCCCGAAAGGATCGGACCGCAGACCTGATTTCATCGGTTTTCTGCCATGGCCACCAGTCCTTATGCGTCGACCACATACCGACAAAGAACGCGGCCAGAAGCGAAAGAAACAGGCCCGACAAGATCGAAAGGGTTTTCGCGCTCATCTTCTACATTCCATGAGACGACAACGGGCAGCACCACCGACTCGAACGATAGTGCGTATAGTTGTGGCATGCGACCTTGGGCGCTTCGCAAGGAAGAATTGGCAGACATTCGGAAACAATAAGCGCCATTCTCTTGTATTCCTTGAAATGTCGTTGTCAGACAGTTGCTAACCAGTCTCCGAACAACTCGCGACGTCGGATTTAGGCCGCGCAGAACTGCCGCCACTCTTCAAGGCGGCAGTGCGGTTGAGCTTGAAATTGCGTCTGGAGGAGACGTGGCGTTCCCTGTTGAAGAGGTTCTAGACGGAGGCCTGAACGGCGGCGAACATCTGCAAACTTCGCATCCGCCGGAACCGCAGCATCGCCCGCTCCCGTCGTCGGAATGGTAAGTGCGAGCTCTCCGCTCGGTTGTTGAGCCAGCGTCCTGTCGTCTGGAGATCGGCGGCTCCGAGGGCTTTGAGAGCGGCGCGATACGAACGGAGCAGGTCCGTGACGATCTCCCGTGGCAGGCCAAAGCGCTTCATTGATTTCTTCAGGAATTTCACAGCGGCGCGCTTGTCCCGGCGTTTGGTGGCGACCGCCTCCAGAACTTCGCCCTCGTGATCCACGGCGCGCCAGAGGAAACACCGCTTCCCGTTGACCTTCACGAACACCTGGTCCAGATGCCAGCGCCAGTTCGAGAATGCGCGCATGCGATCGACACACTTGCGCTTGATCTTGGCGGCGAACATCGGCCCGAACCGGCTCAGCCAGAAGCGGATCGTATCGTAGCTGATATAAATCCCGCGCTCGTGGAGCAGGTCGTCCACATTCCGCAGCGAGAGCGGGAAACGCACATACAGCATGACCGCCAGGCGGATCACGTCTGGGCTGCTATGAAAGCCTTTGAGCGGGTTGGATCTGCTCATCCCCGGACGCTACAGATCCGAACTGCCCGGCTCAAGGTTGAAGTTTCTGACCGTGCCTTTCGACATGTTCTGATCTCCTCGTTCCTGGAGACCAGCAGATGTCAGATCGTAGATTCCGTCACTGTCCGATTTTCGGGGAGGTGCTCATTGGTTATGGCGGGACGCTAGCCACCGCCTTGTCACACCTCACGCCAAGTTTCCCTGACAGGACCCCCACGCCTGTTCCGATCAACCGAGCCACCTCTCTCCGGGATTCCCACGCGCGCCCGAAATTGACTCTTCTCTGGTGCGGGGCAAATTTGATACTGTCAAAAAGTACGCAAGCGCCTAAGTCCTTTGGACTGAAGCTGGGATTGTAATACCTGCAATCGTGGCGGTGGACTAGGATCGCATTTTATTTGTCACTTGTACGGAAGGATTTGAACAATGAGCATTCGGATGGCGTCAAGCCCAGCTTTAATAAACACAATTCTTGGCTTTTCGCTGGCGGCACTAACACCAAACTCAGCTCTTGCCTACATTGGCCCCGGCGCGGGTCTTGGCGCCATCGCCGTTACCATAGCCGTGGGATTCGGTTTCCTTCTTCTTCTGATCGGGCTTGTCTGGTACCCGCTCAAACGACTCTTGAAGAGAGGAACAGGCGGCAGTAAGGCGAAAGACAAGTCGGAGTGATCGTCGAGGCCGTAGTTTCGCTACTTGCGGTTGGAGCCTTTGCCTTCGCCCTCAAGGGCTTGGCAATCGTCGGCGTTGCAAGAGAAGCATTGAATCTGGCCGCGGCTGGAGTCTCGGCGATGCTTGACCAGGAGCTCGATGACCTTGGGAAAGAAGTTGCCGTCCGACGCGCAGGCTTCGGCCTGATCAAATCCGCATTCAGTATTTTCTGGCGTTTCGGTCTGACTCTCGTCGCAGCCTCCGTTCCTATTTTCGGCGCAGAACTCGTCGGGCTCGCCTCCAGCGTGGATGTGATGAACTTCATGCTACAATGGGAGTACATTCTCGGCTTATCGATACTGGGCGTTCTACTGTCCGAGTTTATTAGACGCCGGCGAAGCCCATCCGTAAAAGAAGACGCCTCAGCGAACCGCTACTCGACTGCGGACCGCTTGATCCACATGATCGCGTTCTCCCACCCGAAGGTTCTGAAAACAGCATCCCGGTTAGAGGATGCACTTATGCCGATGACTGCGGAACAGACTTCATTTCGACCCATTTTCATTACGTCGTTAGCTAGAGCCGGCACAACCGCTGTCTTAAATGCACTTTATGATATGCCAAGTATAGCCACGCATACTTATCGTGATATGCCCTTCCTCACCGCACCCCGGCTTTGGAACCTACTCGCAGGAGGCAGTAGCAGATCTGTCGAACGCCGGGAGCGCGCCCATGGCGACGGTCTCGAAATTGACCTCGAAAGTCCCGAAGCTTTTGAAGAAGTCGTGTGGCAATTGTGCTGGCCGGACAAGTATGGGGAGGCTGGTATCAAGTGCTGGGATGAGACAGATAGAGAAAATAAGAGTGAGCAATTTCTCTTTCACCACATGATCAAGATAATCAATGCGCGGTCATATCAGGGAGAAGCTTCCTCTTTTCAAAATGCAAGATATTGCTCAAAGAACAATGCCAACATCGCGCGCATCTCGTTCTTGAAAGCCGCCTTCCCAAATAGCCAGATCGTCGTCCCGATAAGGCAGCCAGGTGCCCACGCGGCTTCGCTACTGCGACAGCATCAAAACTTCTGTAAATTGCATGATCGGGACGCATTCATTCGTCGATACATGCGTGATATTGGTCACTTTGAATTCGGACAACTTCATAAACCTATTCTGTTTCCAGGCGTTGAATCGAACAGCTACGATCGATCTTCGGGAAATTATTGGCTGCAGTATTGGATTCATGCTTTTCGCGAAATTCTAAACTATCAAGAGACTTGTATCTTCGTGCTTCAGGACGATCTTCGCTCGTCGCCACAACGGGCCATGGAGGACTTATGCGTGGCTTTGGGTCTGCACCAATCCACTTTGCAGTTTTCTGGCTATTTTCGCTCCGAACCCGATCAACCTATGCCGGGGCTGTTTGACCAAGAACTGTACGATGAGGCGGAAACTCTTTATCGGGAGATGGAAGCTATTGCGAAACGTCAAAGCGCGGGCATCAAGACTCCAGCGCAGTATTTGTAAGGGTCTTGTCAGAGGGAATTCCGTTGAGTGGGGCAGGGCGGTTTCGTAGCGTCGCGGGATAACGAAAGACGCCCCAATCAAGTACTTCCGGACCTGCCGCGAGATCATCCGCCTGGCGGTGATGATGTACGTGCGCTTCCCGCTCTCGCTCCGTAACGTCGAGGACCTGCTGCACGAGCGTGGCATCGACATAAGCCATGAATCGGTCCGGTTCTGGTGGCAGCGTTTCGGACCGATGTTCGACGCCGAGATCCGCAAGAAACGTGCCGAGTGCTTGCGTTCTGGGCCGCAGTGGCAATGGCATCTCGACGAGATGTTTGTGAAGATCAACGGCGAGCGGCACTACCTCTGGCGGGCCGTCGATCATGAG